>CAZFFW010000520.1:0-1504 GCA_964518125.1 uncultured Porifericola sp. | reverse complement strand
GGGCATCGGGCGAAATGGTGGGGTGTTTGGCGAAATAGACTTCACCCTGCTGGGCGTAGCTGAAGTTTAGGGTAAAGGAAAATAGGATGATAGCCTGAAATAAGCGTTTCATGGCAGAATAAGGTTAAGTGAGTGTGGTGTAGATTTCTGATTTTGCCTTTTGGCGGCCTGCATTACTATCCGAATGATACAGCATCTGCTGCAAACATGCTTATTTATTTCATCAAACTAAAGCTGATGGCCGTAACACTCAAGGTCAGCAGGATAGCAGACCATAATGCATATGACTTTAGCCTGAAGCCTTCCCTGTTCAGGCTCCTGATAGCAAAATACAGCAAAAAGAATTGGCCGCAGAAAACTGGCAGCGTCAGTAGCTCCTGGATGATACCTATGATAATCCAGTCAATGTGAAGCAGATAAGCGTTGAGCATAAGTATCACAAAGTACCCCAGGCTCAGGAGGCTCAAGTAAAAGATTTTGTTGTCACCGAGACTTATCATCTTGTGAGGTAAAATCACTTTTCTGTTGTTTACATATTCTATTACTTACCTACTTACGCTGGTCTTTTTCAGGAAAATAATAACTATACTTTAACAATAATCTTCTTCTTGTACATCACCCAGACCGGAATGAAGCAGAGCATGAGATAGCCTAGAGTTCAATGTTCCTCCCTGAAAGATCACCACCAGTTTATGACTTTGCTGCCTGACGGCCAGCCGCTTTTGGCGCAGTAATCAACTTCTTACCTTCTTCAGTTAGCTCAAAAAGAAGTTCGGGCGCGATGTCTAAAGGTCCTTTTTTAATTTTCCCGTCGTAGTCTTCAAATTCTAGTCCATCGTCCCAATACAAAGTGGTGCCATCGCATTTAACTTCCGCAAATCGGGCTTTGTCGTATAGTTGTGCGTAAGAGTTTTCAGGGTTTTCCGCTTTCTTCGATATAAATTCAGTCAAGTCTATACTTCTGACTACATCATCATTCCACTGACAAACTACCGTATAGGGTTTTACTTCTTTGATATTTACTACCCATTTCATTATGAGAGAGGTTTGATTTTCTTAAAGGTTTGTTTCTCTGCTCCCAGCATCTGAAAGTTTTTCATAAGCTCGTCTTTATGAATCTCAGCCCAAACCTGAACAAACTTGAGCTGCTTACCAGGTAGGCTACCTTGTAATATCTCACCCGTCTGAATTTCAATTATTGCCCGGTATTCATTGTAGCTAGCATGAAAATGAGGCGGTGGATGATCATTTCCATACATGTTGATAATAATTCCAAAAAACCTACTTATCTCTGGCATATGTTGAGCAACATTTTATTCTATGAATGAGTGCGGATCTGATAACCGCTAAAAAAGTGAAATGAATACTTTTGGTGATTGTAGTCAATTCGTAAAATGAGTTGATTGAAAGCTTTCGCCTTTTCAGACAAGAACAATTTTTTAAACCTTCACAATGATTTTCTTTTTGTACATGATCCAGATAGGAATAAAACACAGCAGCAGAT
>CAZFFW010000519.1:0-1542 GCA_964518125.1 uncultured Porifericola sp. | reverse complement strand
TCCATACCTCCTTCAAAAGATGGTTGCTCTTCCACCACCGTAAAGGTTTCGCCGGCTGTTTTGGACTGGTTGGCAAGGTAATCAAAGTTAGCCCCGTCTTTCTTTAATGCCATGTAAATGACATTATTATCTTTATCTACATTTAAAGCATAAATAAGTGCCGGGTCAATATTTTGTAATTCCTCGATATCCGACTGTTGATCACCTTCCTGCATATTTACTTTGACAAAAGATAACTCATCTTTTATCTCGGCAAAACTGTTTTGCATGGAAAGCGGCAACTGCTCAAAGGTGATGGCGTTGCTTTCGTTACCCATCCTTTTTATTTCCTCATCCAGTTCTTCCGTACACGCAAATACCACGAATAGGGAAACCCCCAATAGGGATAGCGTTGCAATTTTCCAGGGACTCACATTTTTTACTTGTTTTTTCATAGCTGTTAATCGTTTTAATATTAAACCATCGTGGAATGAACTGGCCAGGCTCAGCCCGTTAGTTTTTAGGGTAGCACTGATCAGAACAGAAGAATATCGGTCAATGTCATATGACTTAAGGGCATAGGCATCGGCCTGGTATTCGTGAATAATCTTTATCTCTTTGCGGAGAAACCATGCCGTCGGAAGCCACCAAAAACAAGCTCTAAAGAGATCAAAGAATAGGATATCGTAACTGTGTCCCAGGCGCGAATGGGCTTTTTCGTGCTGCAGGATTACGGCGTTCTCTTCTCCGTGCAGATTGGTTTCTTCACTGAGGAAAATCCAGTTGAAAAAGGAGAAACTTCCGGCAATATTGCTGACTTTACGAATATAAAGCCCGTCAAATAGCACATAGCTGCTTTTGCGTTCCAGGTAGAAAAGATAGATAATGCCCAGCACGAATTTCAGCAGAAAGAAAAGGCTTACCACCAGATATATCTGTATCAATAATTTATCATCCCAGAATAGCGTATCTGTCGTTGCAGTAACGGTCATTGCATCCAGGGGGATAGCTTCCATCGCTGCGTCTGGCACAGGATCGGTACTGCTGAATAGCCGGGGAAGTTTAAGGGCGGGAATGATCAGCGCCAACAGGGTAGCGACTATCAGATAAAACCTCATTTTGGCGTACTGCTGTTCTTTCCGGAGAAAAAACCAGTATCCCAGCACAAGTACAGAATGGATGACCAAAAGCTCTATCAGGTAATTACTCATGATTTTTTTCTTTAAGTTCTTTTAAAAGCTGCTCCAACTCCTGAAGGCTGAGATTATCTTCTTTGGTAAAAAAGGAGACCATCTGCTGATATGAACCACTGAAGTATCTTCTCACAAATCCTTTCATAAAAGACCTGGTGTAGGCTTCTTTACTGATCAATGGATAGTATTTATGAGATTTACCATGGACTTCATGCCCCACAAATCCTTTTTGCTGCAACACCCGAACGATGGTAGAAACAGTATTGTAGGCAGGTTTGGGTTCAGACAATTTGTCAATAATGTCCTTTACAAAGGCAGCCTCCAACTCCCATAATACCTGCATAATTTCCTCTTCGGCTTTGGTTAATTC
>CAZFFW010000518.1:0-1602 GCA_964518125.1 uncultured Porifericola sp. | reverse complement strand
CCAGAGAAAGCCTTAGTTCCTGATTCCGCCGATCACCCTATTGACTATTTCATTGACAAAAAACTGGCAGAGAAAAAGCTGCAACCTACAGTAAAGGCTGAGAAAGAACTACTACTGCGCCGCCTGTCCTTTGACATCACCGGTCTGCCCCCCAGCGTAGACGAATTGGATGCTTTCCTGTCTGACAATTCACCAGATGCCTATGAAAAAGCGGTGGACCGGCTGCTTGACTCTCCGGCTTATGGAGAGAGGATGGCCATGCACTGGCTGGACGTGGCCCGCTACGCTGATACCCACGGCTACCAGTTTGACTTTGAGCGCGAAGTCTGGCCCTGGCGCGATTGGGTCATCCAGGCTTTTAACCAAAATATGCCTTATGAGCAGTTCGTCACCTGGCAACTGGCCGGCGACCTGCTGCCCAACCCTACACAGGAACAGGTCATGGCCACTGCTTTCAACCGCAACCATCCGCAAAATCCGGAGGGTGGTATCATTCCTGAAGAGTACCGGGTAGAGTACGTAGCCGACCGTACCAATACCCTGGGCAAAGCGTTTCTGGGCCTGACGCTGGAATGTGCCCGCTGCCATGACCATAAGTATGATCCGCTATCGCAAAAAGAGTATTACGAGCTTTTTGCCTTTTTTAACAATGTGGACGAGGCCGGGCAGATTTCGTACTTCACCCGGGGCGAAGCGGCACCCACCCTGCTGCTCACTGATCAGGAGGCAGAGAAGCAGATAAACTTTCTGAAAGAGAAAGTAGCAGAAGAGGAAAAAGCCCTGGCCAATGTAAAAGTAGCCGCAGAGCAGGTTTTTGAGCAATGGCTGCAAACCAATCCGTCTGCCCCTCAAAAGTTTAAGGGAATGCAGGCCTATATCAGCATGGATGTGCTGCAAGGAGAGACGCTGAAAAATGAAGCAAATGCTGCTCATCCTGCTAAAGTTTTTGACGAACCGGAAGTTATTGAAGGCGCCAGGGGTAAGGGACTGCTGCTAAACGGGGAGAATGGTATCAACCTGGACAAAGTAGGCGACTTTTCAAGATCCGAGCCTTTTAGCATCAGCATCTGGATCAAACCGCCCAAAATACTTGCCCGGGCAGTGATTCTACACCGCAGTCGTGGCGCATTGGATGCGGCGAGCCGGGGCTACGAGCTGTACCTGGATTCGGGCAGAGTAGTTGCCGCGCTCAATCACAATTGGCCTTATAATGCCATCAAAATCAGAACGAAGGAGCCTATCCAAAACCAGGCATGGACACAACTGGCCATGACCTATGATGGCTCCAGCCGGGCAGCCAATTTGAAAATATTTGTGAACGGAGAGGAAGCGGAAGCTGAAATTTTACGAGACAACCTGTATAAAGACATTCGCTACGATGACAATAAGCTACCGCTACAGTTAGGGGCCCGCTTCCGCGACAATGGCTTCAAGGATGGCGCAGTAGACGAACTGATGGTATTTGACCGAAGACTCAGCGCTCCTGAAATAGCGATGCTGGCTGATACGGAAAACGCTTTCCCAACAAATACTAAGAACCTAAGTGCTTCTGACAAAGCAAAGCTTTTTGATTTTTACCTGGAAAACCATCATTCAGCTTAT
>CAZFFW010000517.1:0-1606 GCA_964518125.1 uncultured Porifericola sp. | reverse complement strand
ACTTCTGAATGGTTCATAAGACATCCAATCCACCTCTAATTCATATGGCTGGATAGGTTTTTCAATAGAAAGAGCATTCGTTTCAACTGGCCAATTATTCGTATGCCAAAAATTCATCCGGTAAAGCGAAGGATGTTGAGGTATGCCCCTTGTAGACCCCTGATAATCCCACAACACTATTTTTTCACCGCTATTAGGATGAATCATCCACCAGCGGATGCGGTCGGCATACCAATCAAAGCCATAGGTGTAAAATCTGGCTGATGCATCATAATCTGCAATGGCTGCAATGGTGTCCGGTTGATTTTGTTTATCGGTTAAAGGCGTTCTTAAACCTGTATGATTTTCTTTGTAGACTGTATTATAGATGATCCCTTTGGCCAAATTGATAGTTCTGCCAACTCTTTTAAGTTCTCCTTTATGGCCAGTCCAAGTGCCCACATAAATGATGGTGGGATCAGCAGGTAGCCATTCAAAATCTATCTCACTCAGTCCCTGTATGCTATCTACATGGTAGGTAAAATAGCCTATGACGGCCCCTACGTTTGGCTGAATATTTTTTACCTGAGGAACTTTCAGACGTGCAGCATAAGTGCCAAAATGGGTAAAGCTCTTTGAGATAATTTCTGGTCCACGCCCAGCACCAGCACTATCCTGTGGATCTATTTTAAAGGAAAGCACTTTAGTACCTGCTTCTGTCAAAGAATTTACCCCAAACTTGTATTTAAATTCAGTTTTGTTTCCGGTAGAGCCATACCTAAAGTAGGTTGAAGTAGAGTCATCAAAATCCTCCACAAATGAACTATGAAAATTGTCGGTTTGTGAAAAAGCAATAAAAGGAGTAAAAAATAAGACTGCTGATAAAATGAGTTGTTTCATAGGGACAAACTGTTGGGCTTAGGAACGAATCTACTAAAAAGAAGACAAGATAGGTATATTAGTCAAGGAGTAAAGCGTAAGATGATAGTAAGGGTGCACCCAGCGATAGATCCTACGTCTGTTCTGATGAGTATCCTCCCTGGACTTTGGAAACTGATTACCGGCCATGGGGCGTAGGTGTTAACTGGAATGAGGACGAAAATTACCGCATACTGACACATGACTGGAAATATCCGGATGATTCGGGCCGTCCTCCCTGGCATCTTGATAAGCTTGCCGAAGATATAGGTGAGACAGAGCATCTCTACTACAACAATCATCTAAAAATGGTAGAGCTACAGGCCTTACTCAGGAATATTCAATACCGAGGGAGAAGTCCTTAACTACAAAAAAAGCCCGGTCTGCGCTTGCAAACCGGGCTGAATCAACCAAACGTGTGAAGTGATTTCCTAACACGCAAACTCTAAAATCTGATCATAATATCTTAAGTAAAAGCTGCAATTGCTGAATGTTTATTGCCAAATAATTACGCTGTAGGGTGTCGTTTTAAACGACCTCTCCGGAGAAGGTTTTCCTCCTAAAAGGGAATTGATACGGATGCATGCTTAATATTTTCCGGAAACTTCTTATCTTAAAGACCTTAACCATCTGACAAACCTAACCTCAATGAGTAAACAATCTGAAAAAAAGACATTTAGCCGAAGGAATTTTGTAAAAGGCAGTGCCC
>CAZFFW010000516.1:0-1619 GCA_964518125.1 uncultured Porifericola sp. | reverse complement strand
CAAACGCTGATCCCGTTTTATGTTAATCAAAATACTGTAAACCCTGAGCAGGAAGCCCGGGCGGAAATATTTGATGCGGAAGGAAAACGTATCCAGACCGTGAGTGCTCAAGAGCTTTCTCCCGGCCTCAACTACCTGACGTGGAAACTGGACGAAGCCACCAGCCGGTTGCCCGGTGCCTATGTTAGTGACGAAAGCCGGGGCATCCCCGTACTGCCGGGGACGTACAGCATAGTTGTGCATTTTGAAGGTGAACAGGATACTACCGAAGTGCAAGTGATTCCCGATCCCCGCTTTGAGCCTATGCCCGAAGTAGATGCTGCGCACTATACCCTTCGGAAGCGTTTAGACAAATCGGTAGCAGGGCTGAGCAAAGCATTGAACCGGCTCTCTGCCAGCCAGGAGACGCTGGAAAACATACAGCAGCAACTGGACAAAATGGATTATGGAGCAGACCATCCACTGCGGGAGGCTTCAAGGGAGATAGAAGCCAGGCTTAAAGCATTGAACGATCAGGCGAGGGGCAAGCGTCCTGAGAAGCAGGTCGGTGCCTGGCAGTCGTTTGAAACCACGGCTTACGGGCAGGTATCGGGTACTTTATGGCGCTTGCAGGGCCGTACTTTTGAGCCTTCTTCGCAGGATGAGGCAGAAGTGACCAAAGCTGAAGAACTGGTCAAATCCTTTGAGGAGTCGGTAGAGGATTTTTATGATACTGACTGGAAAAGCTACCGTAAGCAGGTGGAAGAGGCGGAATTGAGCTGGTTTGGGGAGGAATAGAAGCCACCTACAATGGGCGCTGACAAAGACTGTCTATTATTTATATAGTACAAATCAATATTGCAGAAAAATCGGAAAGTCAGTGGTAAATCGATAAATAGCATTATCTTAGAAAACGGAGCATTAATTTTTTGGGCATGGAAATCAAATTAAAAATAGGGTACGAACAGTTAGTTGATATCATTCAACAATTACCCATGGATGAAGTAGAAAAGCTGAAAACAGAGATTGAGAGGATATCAAGAAATATGAATTCTGAATCAGAAGCAATGAAAGATTTTGAAAGCTTTATTGCTAATGGGCCGGTCATGAGTGATGAAAAATTTCAGGCATTTGAAGAGAACCGAAAACATTTTACTCAATGGCGGGCGAGCTAATTTTACTGGATACTTCTATTCTGGTTGATTACTTCAGAAAAGCGAATAAACAGAACTCCGATTTTACCAGCTTGTAGCTGCAAGGCGATACGCTTTTGCAGTTTCTGTCATCACTGAATATGAAATTTATGTAGGTGCTACCGGCGATCAAATCGGTTTTTGGGACACATTTTTTTCCAGGCTAAGATCAATTGGCCTCGACAGCCAAAGTGCCAAAGAAGCAGTTAATATTCAGTCAGACTTAAAGAAACAGAATAAGATGATTGCGATACCGGATTTATTGATTGGGGCAACTGCCAGGAGCAAGAGACTCAAACTGGCCACTAAGAATAAAGAACACTTTCAAAGGATAGCAGACTTAGATATTCTTTAAGATTTGCCGAGCGACTTCGTGGTTTATTTTTCAAGGCTTGGAAGAATCGGAACTGAGCTGGTTTGGGGAGGAATGACGAAGTGTGAGGCTGC
>CAZFFW010000515.1:0-1629 GCA_964518125.1 uncultured Porifericola sp. | reverse complement strand
TGCAAAAAGGCTTTATCCTGTTGCATGCGGCGACTTTGGCCGCCAGCCAGTACCAGTCCGTACACCGGCGCAGCCATCAGCCGCCAATGGTAGACATGGACTCGGACACGGCTTTGCCGGTATCCCTGCGCTGCTCGGCTTCATAGCCATCTTTGGCCCGGGAGCTAAAAGCGGAGAGGAAAGCAGCTTTGAGTTCTTCATCACTGGCGCCGGAGCGCATAATTTGCTTAATATCCAGCACACCATCATCGTAGAGGCAGGTTTTGAGGGTGCCCTGGGCAGTCATGCGGATGCGGTTGCAGGTACCGCAGAAGGTGCGGCTGAAGGCCGCGATGATACCCACCGTGCCCTGGTGGCCGGGAATCTGGTAGTTATAAGAGGTGGAATGAGGGCCATCCGGTATCTTCTTAATGTCAGGGTAGTTCTCCCGCAGCTTCTCCACAATCTTTTTGTGCGTCCAGACCAGCACGGGGTAGTGGCTACCTTCGCCGTTAAAGGGCATTTCTTCAATAAAGCGTACCGAAACCGGGTACTTCCTGCTCAGTTCAGCCAGCGGAAGGATGTCTTCGGTGTTTTGCCCATCCATCACCACCGCATTGATCTTGGTTTGTATGCCGCTGTCTACCAACTGGTGGAAACAGTCCATCACTTTGTCAAAGCTGTCGCGGCGGGTAATCTGCAGAAAGCGTTCTTTGTCCAGCGTATCCAGGCTAAGGTTGACCGAGGAGATGCCCATCGCCTTGAGTTCACCCACATGCTGCCCCGTCAGTACGCCATTGGTGGTGAGGTTGATCTCGTCAATGCCATTGATTTCGCTGAGCTTCCAGAGAAAATTCACCAGACCTTTGCGCACAAAAGGTTCGCCTCCGGTAATTCTGACCTTGTTGACACCCATGCCGGCCAGCAATTCTGAAATGCGCAGCATCTCTTCGTAGCTCAGCACCTCACGCTGGGGCAGGTACTTGATGCCTTCGGCAGGCATGCAGTAGAAGCAGCGCAGGTTGCAGCGGTCGGTGACCGACAGCCTCAGGTAGGTGATGGGGCGGTTGTGATTGTCGTAGATGACGTTGGCAGACATAGATCAGTTTTTCTCTTCAACAACTAATTAAAACCCAGTCGTTCAGGTAAAATAAAATTCTAATATAAAAGAATAGAAAGAAAGAAGCCCGTTTGAGCGGCTCCTTTCTTTGGTTTCCCTCTTAAACTGTGACTTCTTCTGCCGCTTCTACGGTGATGACCACTGATTTGGAAGTGGGCGTGTGGCTGATGTCTGCTTTGCTTTTGACAGGAATCAGCACATTGGCCTCCGGAAAATAGGTAGCCACACAGCGGCTGGGGATATCAAAAGGCACCACCAGGAAGCGGTAAGCGACCCTTTCTTCTCCCTGGAAATGGCTGCGCAGGTTGACCACCTGCTCCTTACGCAGACCGGCCTGCTGCATGTCTTCAGGGTTCATGAAAATGACCCGGCGCTCATTGTACACACCCCGGTAGCGGTCGTGCAGTCCGTAAATGGTAGTATTAAACTGGTCATGGCTACGGATGGTCATCATCATGTACTGCCCTTCTTCCAGCTGCATACGAGGCACTTCGTTGACCGTAAAATGGGCCTTGCCATCAGGTGTGGTA
>CAZFFW010000514.1:0-1636 GCA_964518125.1 uncultured Porifericola sp. | reverse complement strand
CAACCAAATGACGACTGGCAGCAGGCCAGAAGCTTTACTGTCATGCTGGCCGAAGAGCGCTACCTGCCGGGATTTGGTATTCCACTGCTGGCCGGTAGATATTTTGACGTCAGCCTAAGTGAAGAAAGCCAGAAGCTGATCATTTCCGAAACCGCGGTGAAGTTTTTGGGCTTTGCAACCGCTGAAGCCGCTATCGGTCAGGAAATTAAGACCGGGCCGGGGATGCAGAGCAACCCAAAGAGGTCATTGGTATAGTGGCTGATTATCATCACAGTGCGCTGAAGAATGCCTACGACCCCATCCTGTTCGGTTATGAATAAAAAACCTGCTTCATTTCCCTGAAGCTCAGTATCGAGGAAGCCGGAGACTACCAGCAGCTTATATCGGAAGTGAAAGAGGTATTTGAAAGTTACTTTCCGCAAAGACCTTTCCTGTAGTTCTTCCTGGACGAGCAGTTTGATTCGCTTTACAAAGCTCTTCGCTATTTTTGCCGGGCTGGCAGTGTTCGTAGTGCTGATGGGCATGTTCGGACTGACCGTCTACTCGGTATCACAAAAAACCAAAGAGATCGGTACTCGGAAGATAGTGGGAGCCTCACTGCCCGGACAACTTCGCCTGCTGACGCAGGATATGACACTGATGATGCTGGTAGCAATAATACCGGCGCTGTCGCTCACTTACTGGGCGAAGGCACAGTGGCTGGGTAACTACGCCTTCCGCATTGAAATCAGCTGGTGGCTGCTGGCTTTTCCGCTGATCATTCTCCTGCCAATTTGATTAAAACTTTGGCTGGGCACGGTTAATATTTTGGGAATCAGGTGAGCCATATAAGCCTTTACATTGGTTTACTCAACAAAATCTACTGTATTGATTTGATACACTCAGCTGAATCAGACTGAAACATCTGATCGCTAAATCCACCCTTTATGAAGCAATTTTGCGTAATTTTATTATGGCATAGTTTTATCATATTTTAAAATACCCAACCTGAATAAGTGCAGAAATTGGGTGGTAGAGAACTAAACATGATAAAGGCAAACACTTACATAAAAGCTGGAGATGGTTAGCCTATCCTTATTCATCCACAATCTATCAAGCATGCTCATTTACTACATCAGATTTGCCTTCCGAAACCTTCGCTTTAACCTCACCTTTTCGCTGATCAACATCATTGGGCTATCCATTGGGCTGGCATCCTGTCTGCTCATTTTCAACTACCTATCCGCTGAGTGGAGCTATGACAAATTTCACCCCGGCTACGAAAGCATCTACCGTATTCACCAGCATCGGCAGGCCGGCGATCTGCCAGTCCAGCAGAGTGCAACTACTACTTCCAGGGTAGCTTATGAGCTTACTCAAAGCGCTACTATAATTGAAAAGGTATGCCGACTCCATAAAAATTTGGGCAACGTCATCGTTACAGCAGGTGGTGAAAACTATCGGGAGGAAAATATCATGGGCACTGATGAGAACTTCTTTGAACTCTTTGATTTTCCTTTTTTATACGGTTCAGCTTCTCAGGTGCTTTCCCAGCCACAAGCCGTGGTGTTGACAAAAAGTACAGCTGAAAAATACTTTGGAGAGCTCAACCCCCTGGGCGAAGAAATCATCATGAAAGGAGGCTATGGCAGATGGG
>CAZFFW010000513.1:0-1660 GCA_964518125.1 uncultured Porifericola sp. | reverse complement strand
TTGTTGACTTCCAGGATATTGGCTTCCCCTTCTGAGAGGCCCTTCTCGTAGTCCTGCACGAGCTGTCGGGCATTGCCCAGCCGCTGGCTGAGCAGGGCCGCCTTTTTGCGGGTATAAATCAGCTCTAAGCAAAGCTGTTTGGCTTCCAGCAGCACCTGCTGCCGCAGAGAATCCATGACATAAGGCAACTGATTGACCTGGGCTTCTGCCAGCTGCTTTCTTCTGAAATAAGCTGTAGGAAAGTCAAATGCCTGCTCAACGCTCAGGTCTTTCTGTGTCCCTGCCTCGGCTGGTGTGCCCGGCAGGTACTCAAAAGCTACAGTAGGGTTCGGCAGAAAAATGTCGGTTTGGTAGGACAATGCCTGCGCCTCAGTATATTGCCTTGCTGCCCGTAAAGCGGGATTATTTTTCTCTACTGCCTGTAACACTACAGTAACCTGGTCCTGTGCCAGGGTTTCAAGTTGTAAGGCCAGGAATGATATAGTCAATAGGAGGGCATATCTGGGTGTTTTCATGGCTTCAGTAGCTTATGCATATTTTTTACGATAGAGCAGGAAAAAAACGGCCGGGATGACGGCCAGGTTGAGCAGGGTAGCGCTGAGCAGTCCTCCCAAAATGACTACCGCCATAGGGCTTTGTATCTCGTTGCCAGCTTCCCCGCCAGACAATGCCAGTGGAATCAACGCAAGTCCGGTAGTAAAAGCCGTCATCAGAATAGGATTCAGCCGGTCGCGAGATCCCTGCATGAGTGTATCATACAGGCTTTTTCCTTCAGAAAGCAGCGTCTGGTAGTGTGAAATGAGCAGTATGCCATTGCGGGTGGCTATGCCAAACAGGCTGATAAAGCCGATGGTGGAGGCAATGGAAACGATGCCTGAAGTAAAAAAGACAATAATCACTCCTCCAATGAGGGCCAGCGGCAGGTTTAGCAGTACGATGCCGGATAAGGTGAGATCTTTAAACTCCAGGTAGAGCAGCAAAAAGATGATGACCAGCGCGGCCACGGAAGCCAAAAGCAGCAAACGGGAAGCGTTGGCTTCGCTCTCAAACTGTCCACCATACTCAACCCGGTACTCCTGTGGCAGATCTACATTGGCAGATATCTGCTGCTGGATTTCGTTCACTACGCCTCGCAAATCCCTGCCCGAAACATTGGCCGAGACTACTACTTTGCGCTGCACATCTTCGCGGTTCACATTATAAGGGCTACCCGCCACACTGACATCGGCCACGTAGTAGAGCGGAATTTTTTTACCTTCATAAGTATCCAGTGGGGCATTGCGGATACTTTCCAAATCACCACGGCTCTCCTCTTCATAGCGCAGGACCAGATCAAAGCTTTGCTGCCCTTCGTAGACTTCTGAAACGGTTTCACCGGCAAAAGCCACATCCACAAAGCCCATCAGTTCCTGCATACGGATGCCGTATTTGGCCAGTAATGCCCGGTTCGGCTTGATCCGGAGCTGAGGCACCTCTATCTGCTGTTCTACGTTAAGGTCCACCAGTCCCGGTACATCCTGTATCTGGGCCTGGATTTCATTGCCCAGTTGAAATAAGCGGGAAAGGTCAGGCCCAAAGATTTTGATAGCGATATTGGCCCTGGTACCGGAGAGCATATGGTCAATCCGGTGGGCAATGGGCTGGCCGATAGTGATATTGG
>CAZFFW010000512.1:0-1671 GCA_964518125.1 uncultured Porifericola sp. | reverse complement strand
ATGGCTATAGGGAAAAGAACAAATCTCAAAAAAATACAGCGGGTCAAAAGAAAAAAATAATTAAAAATATTCCTTAAATCTGTAAAGTCATAGCATGACGATTCAATAAGGTAGTACTAATGGAAAGTGAACAGACTATTCGGTGAGCTTAAGAATATCTGGAGCTTTAAAATCAATTACGTTTGGCTTATTCTTTCAATGATCTTAAGTTAATCCGTACATTTGAGCAACTTTTTTTGTCTATCATCATGATTTTTTAAAAATGAACCACTGGCATACCCAACCCAAAGAAGAAGTCCTTTCCCAAATGAAGACTTCGGCCAAAGGAATTTCCGACACTGAGGCAAAACAGCGACTAGAAAAGCATGGCCCTAACCGCCTTGAAGAAAAAGGCAGAAAACATCCGCTGAAGATGCTTTTCCAGCAGTTTACCGAAACCATGGTGCTGATCCTGATTGCGGCAGCAGTATTGTCTTTTTTCCTTGGTAAAACCACTGAGGCCATTGCTATCATGGCCATCGTACTGCTCTTTGGCTTTCTGGGTTTCTTTCAGGAATTCAGGGCAGAAAAAGCTATGGCCGCACTCAACCGTATGGTCATTCCTATTATAAGAGTCAGAAGAGCAGGCACCGTAAAAGAAATTTCTTCCCGGGAGCTGGTTCCCGGCGATATCGTTGAGTTTGAAGCAGGAAATGTGATCCCCTGTGACCTGAGATTACTGGAATCATTTAACGTGAAAATTCAGGAAGCGGCGCTCACCGGGGAATCCGAAGCTGTAGAAAAGATAACTAAACCTGTTGAGAAAGAAGAAGTCCCGCTGGGAGATCGCAAGAATATGGCATACATGGGCACCATCGTCATGTACGGCAGAGGCTCTGGCGTGGCCGTAGGAACGGGCATGCAGACAGAACTAGGTAAGATCGCCGACCTGATAGGAACCGTAGAAAGTAAAAGAACACCCTTACAGGAAAAACTGGATAAGCTGGGAAAACTCCTGGCCCTGGTGGGTGTCGTAGCTGCCCTGTTGGTGATGGGAGTAGGCTTATGGTTAGGGGAAGCATTGGAAGATATGTTCTTAACGGCTGTCAGCGTAGCGGTGGCCGTAGTGCCTGAAGGACTTCCTGCCGTAGTAACTATTACCTTAGCGCTGGGAGGACAAAGAATGCTCAAGCGTAATGCCCTGATCAGAAAACTACCTGCTGTGGAAACGCTGGGTTCGGTAACGGTCATCTGCTCTGATAAGACTGGCACGCTCACCCAAAACAAGATGACCGTCACAGTAGTGGACTTGCCCGGACATATGCTAGATTTTGAATCTGATGCCGAACCAAATCAGCAAGCCAGAGAAGCGGTAGATTTTGCGCTGGCAATGTCGGTACTGTGCAATGATGCCACACTGGAAAGAGGCTCTGAAGGTACCAGCAAAGAAAAGGTAATTGGCGATCCTACGGAAGTGGCTTTGCTCCTGGCAGCAGCCAGGCGTGAAATTTATAAAGAAGAACTAGAAGATATACTGCCCCGGGTAGACGAACTCCCTTTTGACAGCAGCAGAAAGCGTATGTCTACCATACATATAATCAAGGCTTCTCTTCCCCCCTATCTTGATCCTATCCAGGGAAATAAGTTCCTGGTTTGTACCAAGGGAGCAGCCGACGCCCTGCTGCATATCTC
>CAZFFW010000511.1:0-1696 GCA_964518125.1 uncultured Porifericola sp. | reverse complement strand
AGGCTGATCTTATCATTCCGGTAAATGTCCATCTGTTCACCATAACCCAACTCCCTCAGGATATGCACCAGGTTATAGGTGAAAGAATCATAGTTGTCTAGGACTAGTATTTTCATGACTTAATTTCAAATTGGAATATTGAAAATTTAAAATTGTTTGTGCTCCCGCAGATATTTCATGAAACCAGCTATTTGTTTTGAAATCTCCAGAAGCTGCTCATTCATTTTCTTATAATCTGCATTTTCAAGCAATTGCATTTCATTTAAAATGTATACCTGACTCCTCAGTTCACCCGCAGAACCTTTGGCGTAACGCAGAAAGCGGACGAAATCTTTATTATTACCATATTCAAAGCCTTCGGCAATATTGCTGGAAATGGAGAAAGCAGCTCTTTTGATCTGATCCTTCATGCTAAAGTCATTTCTCAGCTTTCCCTTTTCCGTCATTCTATAAATATCCAGCGAGACTTCAGCAGCTTTTTTCCAGATAGGCAGATCCTCAAAGCGCTCAATCTTCCCCATAATTTGTAATCTTTAATTTTCTAATCTATAATTTGTAATATATAATCTTCAATTTGTAATATTTTCAGCCACGTCTAAAGCCCGCCTGAGCGCAGCGAGTTTGTTGTTGACTTCCTGTAGTTCGTTTTCAATTTCAGATTTGGCGACCACACCGGCCCCGGCCTGGAAGTAGAGCGTATTGTTCTGGCTCAGAAAGGAGCGGATCATAATGGCATGGTTGAACTGGGCTGATTTATGTTCGTTGCCAAAACCCATAAAGCCAATAGCCCCTCCATAATAGCCGCGTTTGGAGCTTTCGTACTGGTTGATGAGTTGCATGGCCATGTGCTTGGGCGCGCCCGAGAGTGTACCCGCCGGAAAAGTATCGGCCACCACCTGTATGGGTGAGGTCTCGGTGCTCAGGCTGCTGGTTACCTTGGATACCAGGTGGATCACATGCGAAAAGTACTGCACCTCTTTGAAGGTCTCTACTGCTACATTGCTGCCGTGTCGGCTCAGGTCGTTGCGTGCCAGGTCCACCAGCATCACATGCTCGGAGTTTTCTTTGGGGTCGTCCAGGAGTTTTTTGGCCAGTTCGGCATCGGCGGCATCATTACCGGTTCTTTTAAAAGTCCCTGCGATGGGGAAAATACTGGCTTCGCCCCCTTTAATCACGATCTGTGCCTCGGGAGAAGAACCGAATATTTTGTGGCTGCCGTAGTCGAAGTAAAAGAGGTAGGGAGAAGGGTTGATGGAGCGTAATGCGCGATAAACGTTGAATTCATCCCCTTTGAAATGGTTCTGGAAGCGGCGCGACAGCACGATCTGGAACACATCGCCCCGGAAACAGTGGTCGCGGCCTTTTGAGATGATCTCCATAAACTCATCATCGGTATAATTGCTGCTCTCTTCCCCCTGCCGCTGGAAGCGATAGTTGGGAATGTTACGATTATTGATCAGCGAAATCAGGTCATCCAGTTTGCTTTTGGAAGATGCTTCTCCCGAAAGTTCATGATTGAAAGCATAAAGCTCGTTTCTAAAATGATCAATGGCGATCACGTAGCGGTAGACCGCGTAGTGAATTTCCGGAATGCCGTAGTCTTTTTCTGTATCAGGCGCAATGTCAATATCTTCGTAGTACTGTACTGCATCGTAGCCCATATAGCCGAAAAGTCCGTTGGTGACAAACTTATAGT
>CAZFFW010000510.1:0-1711 GCA_964518125.1 uncultured Porifericola sp. | reverse complement strand
TTTAACCTGCATGTCAAGCCGATTCTTTCTGACCGTTGCTATGCCTGTCATGGGCCGGATGCCAACAAGCGGGAAGCCGACCTGCGCCTGGACCAGCCCGAAGCTGCCTATGCTGCGCTCAAAGAAACTAAGGGTCATGCCATTGTTCCCGGCGATGTGGATGATAGTGAACTGTACCACCGCATTGTTGCCCAGGACCCGGAAGTGGTGATGCCTCCACCGGAGTCCAACCTGAAACTTACCGAATACGAAATTGCCGTACTCACCCGCTGGATTGAGCAGGGAGCCGAATACAAGCCACACTGGTCGTTCATCAAACCGGAGAAAACTACGCCTCCCGAAGTCGCCAATAATGGCTGGGTAAAAAATGACATTGATCGCTTCGTGCTGACCAAAATGGAGCAAAACCAACTGGAACCAGCGCTGCAAGCTGAGAAACCGACTCTACTGCGCCGACTTACTTTTGACCTTACCGGCCTGCCACCAACAGTGGAGGATGTCAACGCTTTTATGGCCGATGAGTCTCCCGAGGCTTACGAAAAAGCGGTAGATCGCCTGCTGGCTTCTTCTCATTACGGTGAGCGTATGGCTTCCGAGTGGCTTGACCTTGCCCGCTATGCCGACAGCCACGGCTACCAGGATGACGGGATGCGCAATATGTGGCCCTGGCGCGACTGGGTGATCAGGTCTTTTAACAAAAATATGCCCTACGACCAGTTCATCCTCTGGCAGTTAGCAGGAGATATGTTGCCTGATGCCACTGATGAACAGAAACTGGCCACCGGCTTCAACCGCAACCACCTGCAGAGCCAGGAGGGCGGGATTGTTTCGGAAGAATACAGGGTAGAGTACGTAGCCGACCGTACCAATACGCTCGGTACAGGCATCATGGGACTGACCATAGAGTGCTCTCGCTGCCATGACCACAAGTACGACCCTATTGCGCAGGAAGAGTATTATGAGCTTTATGCCTTCTTTAACAATGTGAATGAAACCGGGCAGATTCCCTACATGGGCGAAGCCAGCCCCACCCTTATCCTGACAGATAAAGAAGCGGAAGAACAACTGGCTTTTGTGCAGGAAAAAATCACTGAACTGGAAGCTAAAACAGCTCCTGAAAATTACCAGAAAGACTTTCAGTCCTGGCTGGCCTCACAATCCGATGAGGCTGCCATCAGACTCACCAAGCCTCTGGGGCATTATCCGCTGGATGGGCCGGTGGACAATAAGTTTAAGAACCTGGCTAACCAAAGCCTCCCTGCCGATATGGTGGTGACCCAGAAAGACAAAGAGCCGGAAATCGTAGAAGCAAAATTTGACAAAGGTCTCAAACTGGTCGGCGATAGCTTTGTAGATTTAGGTAAAGAGATTGGCTGGTTTGACCGCAATCAGCCATTTACCATCAGTATCTGGGTCAATATTCTCAAAGACAGCCTGGAAGGTCCAATTTTCTCCCGCTCCGGAGGACTATTTAATGGAAATCGTGGCTATGACCTGATGCTGAGAGAAGATGGCACCCTCTCCGCCAGCCTGATGCATACTTTCCCGGCCAATGGCATTGAAGTGCACACGGATGAAGCACTGAAAAAAAACCAATGGTACCACCTGGTAATGACTTATGATGGCTCCAGCCGGGCCAGGGGCGTCAACATCTACCTGGATGGAGAAAAACTCCCCTTAACTATTGTCAATGATCACCTCAAGCAAAGTA
>CAZFFW010000509.1:0-1715 GCA_964518125.1 uncultured Porifericola sp. | reverse complement strand
GTGGCGGGGATTTTTTATATCCGGACGATGATGAAAGGGCCAATCTTTCAACTTGTCAAAAGCAAGTGATCAGTTAGTCCAACAAAGCAGAATAGGCGAAAAAATTTCCCATAAGCCAGCCGATGTAACAAATAGACAAATGATGGTAACCTCCAGACTAACGCTGGTGGGGAGTTTGTCCATAAGTTTATTCCTACAAAATCCGGAATTAAAACCTAAACGCACAAACTATGGCAACTTTAGCGAGCGCACCCAAAGAAAACGAAAGCATTTCTCAGGAAGTACTGGAACGACTGAAAGGCAGCCTGAGAGAAAAACTTATCTTGCCGGGAGATGACGGCTATGATCAATCCAGGTCGCTTTGGAATGGTATGTTTGATAAACGCCCTAAACTGGTCATCCGGGCAGCCGGCGTATCTGACGTGATACAGACGGTTAATTTTGCCAGGGGCCATCAGCTTACACTGGCGATCAAGAGCGGCGGGCATCATATGGCAGGAAAAAGCTCCTGTGATGAAGGGCTGCAACTGGATATGACAGGCATGAAGGGGATTATTGTTGATCCCAAAAACAAAGCCGTAAAAGTGGAATCAGGTGTTTTGTTGGGCGAACTGGACCATGAGACGCAGGCCTTTGGCATGGCTGTACCTGCTGGTGTGGTTTCTCACACTGGTATAGCCGGCCTCGCACTGGGAGGAGGACAGGGTTGGCTGATGAATAAATACGGGCTCACCGCTGATAATTTACTCTCAGCGGACCTGGTTTTGGCTGACGGTAGTTACGTGAAAGCCAGCCCCCAGGAGAACTCCGACCTTTTCTGGGCTATCCGAGGTGGTGGCGGTAACTTCGGCGTTGTCACCAGCTTTGAGTTCAGGATGCACGAAGTTAAACAGATGCTGGCGGGAATGCTGATTTATCCTTTTTCTGAAGCGAGGGAAGTATTGAAGTACTACGCCCGATATGCCATGGAAACGCCGGATGAAATGTGTGTGATTGCCACCATTGGCAGCCTACCGGACATTGGCCAGGTAATCATCCTGGCTCCCGGATGGTGTGGCGATATTCAGGCGGGAGAAGAATTGCTGAAGCCATTGCGCAGCTTCAAAACTCCCATTGCTGACACCATCGCTCCTGTAAAGTACGCAACCCTGCAGCAGAGCTTTGATGCCATGTTTCCACACCATCAGCGTTATTATGGTAAAATGGGCTACACTACTGAGATTAGTGATAGTTTCATAGATAAGATCATCCAGCATTATGAAAGTTTTAGCACGCCAAACTACTACACCATGTTCAATGTCATGAAAGGTGCATTGACCAGGGTATCTCCTGAGGCAACGCCTTTCCCCTACAGAAGAAAACAGTTTTACTTCGATAATCTGGCAATGTGGGCAGATCCTGCCGAAAATGACCATCATATGGAAAAAATGCGGAAGCTCTGGACAGACCTGGAGCCTTACACCGATGGTACTGCCGTAAGCTGGCTGATGGAAGATGATGATACTGACAGGGTCAAAGATGCTTATGCCAGCAACTACCAGCGGCTCTCGGAGATCAAGTGTAAGTATGACCCGGACAATTTCTTTCACATGAATAAGAATATTGAGCCGGCGAAGTAAGGGGATTGTTAGCTATAAAAACCAGGCCGAGGCACATTGCTTCGGCTTTCATTTTTCAGATTGGTTTAAGCCCATTGCATTTCCCTGCAAAATCCC
>CAZFFW010000508.1:0-1731 GCA_964518125.1 uncultured Porifericola sp. | reverse complement strand
TTTTGAAAATATTCCTGTCATCTCTCCTGCCGATTTTTTAAACCTACCATTCATGCGTGATGAATGATAATCAATGATTACTCTCTGTTCAATACTAAAAATCTATGCCATCGGTCATAACAGTGCTTAGAGGCTGTAAAACGCCATCCTTACAATACCACTGTATCATAGTCTAACACTGAACTGTATCATTTTGGCACAGGCTATTTGCAAAACAGAGATTAAGCATCCATTTTTAGCTTTTGACTGATCTTTGTTTTTAAAGCTTGTGTATGGAAAAAAAAGACGGCAGCATCATCATCATTGACGACGATCAGGCAGTGCTTTATACAGCTAAGCTTGTACTCAAACAGATTTTTACCCAGGTCAAAACGCTGGGCCATCCTTCGCAATTACTGCCCCTGCTGGCAAAAGAGATTGTGGATGTGATACTGCTGGATATGAACTTTGCCCAGGGCAAGACCAGCGGGCAGGAGGGGCTTTTCTGGATTCAGAAGATCATAGCGGCTGCACCCGATGTGCATATCGTGGTGACTACCGCCTACGGCGACATTGACCTGGCGGTGAATGCCATGAAGGAAGGCGCTAAGGACTTCCTCATCAAGCCCTGGGAAAAAGAAAAGCTCGTCGCTACCATCGTTTCTGCTTATGAGAAAAAGCAATCAGAGCGGGAGGTCAATCAGCTCCGGCAAAGGGAGCAGGCCCTGAGCAAAGACCTGGACAATGGCTTCAGTGAAATTATCAGCGAGTCGCCCGCCATGGAGCCGGTCTTTGAGACCATCCGCAAAGTATCCGGCACCGATGCCAATGTGCTGATCCTGGGCGAGAACGGCACCGGTAAGGAACTGGTGGCCCGGGCCCTGCACCGCTCTTCATTGCGGAGTGAAGGACCTTTTATCAAAGTGGACCTGGGTGCGGTAACCGAGACTTTATTCGAGGCGGAGCTATTTGGCCATGCCAAAGGGGCTTTTACCGGGGCAGTGGAAGACCGGGCCGGCAGGTTTGAAATTGCCACCGGCGGTACGCTCTTTCTGGATGAGATAGGCAACCTTTCGCTGCCGCTGCAGGCCAAACTGCTGACCGCCCTGCAAAGCCGGCAAATCGTAAGGGTAGGAACCAACAAACCTATCAGCATAGATGCGCGTCTGATCTGCGCGACCAATATGCCTATTTACGAAAAATCTGCCCAGGACAAACCCGAATTCCGCCAGGATCTGCTCTACCGCATCAATACGGTAGAGGTGCAGTTGCCGCCTCTGCGACAAAGAGTAGACGACATCCCGGTGCTACTCGAGCATTTCCTGGATAAGTTTAGCCGAAAGTACCAGAAAGATTCGCTGAAAGTAGGCGAGCGAACGATGAAACAACTGCAGCAGTATCCCTGGCCGGGCAATGTGCGTGAACTGCAGCATGCCGTAGAGCGGGCGGTCATCATGAGCAGCACAGCCAAACTTGAGGTGGAGGACTTCCTGATGAGCAGGAAACAGCCCCCCATCGCAACTTCCAGGGATACTTACAACCTGGAGGAAGTAGAAAAGAAGACGATCTCTGAGGCCATTCGCAAGTACCAGGGCAACCTCAGCCGTGCCAGTCAGGAACTCGGTATGGGGCGCAGTACGCTTTACCGGAAGATGAAGAAGTACGGACTATAATGAATTGAAAAAAATTAAAAATTGAAGAATAAAAATTAAATAAATACCAAAACGAAGAACTTTGAACCCTGAACTGTGA
>CAZFFW010000507.1:0-1770 GCA_964518125.1 uncultured Porifericola sp. | reverse complement strand
CATATACGCTAAGCTTATTTTGAGGTTGCTTACCGCAGAAAAAAATTTGCATTTTATTCCTATTCCCGAAAAATCACTTATCCTGATTCAAGAAAGAGAAGAGAAGGTGGGGCCCAGTAAGATCAAAAAAGGTTGAAAATTAGTCAAAGGAAGGCATCCACCATAATGTGCCACTGAAACAGGGAGTAGGCACTTCCTGCTGATAGCCACTCATCAAAAAATGCTGATCTGCCAGTTGCTCGCGGCAGATAGAAAGTTGCGTTCCCTCGCGAACCTCCGATAAAAAGTTGATCTGCATTTCACGCAACTGATACTGCTCATAGAAGGCCAGGTCAAAGCAGTTGAACATCCAGGCGATGTAGCGCAGGTTATTCACGTGCCGGTTATGGTCCAGGTCGGCGTATTGTACTTGCAGGCGGTAAAGCTCGGCTTCTCGTTTAGCTTCATCCAGTTTGTCAGCTACGTCTTCCACCGCATCCTCCTGGTGTTTGAGCCTGCTAAAAAAGGGCTCGGGCCGCACCGGTCGGCGGCTATCTGTGTGGAGGATGAGCCAGTAGCTGGTGGCGGTGCAAAGCACTTCTCCGGCTGCATTGCGCACCCGGAAATCGCGCAGGGCAAAGAGTCGGTCAGTACCTTTGGCCCAGGTTTCTATGGTAATTTCCTCATGCCAGACAGGCATTTGCTCCACTTTCAGCAACAGCCGTGAAAGCACCCAGAACATTCCTTGCTCTTCCAACTGCCGGTAGCCTACCCCCAGCCGCAGAGCGTGCTCGCTGGCTACTTCCTGGAAATAGCTGCACAGCACATCGGGCCGTAACTGACGGCGAAAATCCACATCATAGGAGCGGATGGTAAAAGTCTGCCGGTGTAGCAGGGGGATAGAGGAAGACTGCATGGGCTGTTTTTATCAAAGGTAAAAAATCTGTGCGGCAGATGCAGCATTTAATGGATGTGGCTGATAGGCACGGCTACCGAAGTCTCAAAAGGATTCAGCGCATTGATGAATTTGAAAGCCTGAAAGCTACTCAGCTCACGTTCCCTGATGGCTGCTGTCCTAATTCTTCCCCGGTCCAGCAGGTATTGCCGTTGTACACCCCGGAGCAGCGGCTTGTCGGGTGTATACCAATGCTCACCGTCAAAAAGCAGCAGATTGCCGATGTAGGTATCAGTGACCCAGCCGTTTTTGATGATCAGGATGTCGTCACAGGCTTCTTTCTGCTGGTAGAGAGCATGCAGGGCAGCCCGTTCTTCGTATTTATGCGCATAATCAATACTATCACTACAGACCTTCTTCAGAAAGCTTATCTGCGGGCGCTGGTAGGGGAGAATGTTGATTTCCTCAATCTCCCTTTCATAGAGCACCCGGCATTTGTACAGACCTTCCTGAAAATCACTGAGCAGAGGCAGCAGGGCTGCCTGCAGGTCAAGGGGAATTGTCAGCTTTAACAGTTCGCGCCTGCTGCGCTGCATACGGGCGGCATGGTAAGGCAGAAGTCTGATCTGCCCGTTTTCTATGCAGAGGGTTTCAAGCAAGCGGGACATAGACCTTATCTATCAGTTCCTGGTACTCTTTACGGGCGTCGCTGCGGGCCGTGATACCGCCGCCGCTTTTGTAGATCAGCTGCCCGTTTTGCTGTTCAATGAAACGGATCATTACGGCACTGTCCAGGTTTTGTCCGTCAAACACCCCCATCACGCCGGTGTAATAGCCCCGATCATAGCCTTCAGCTTCGCGGATGATCTCCAGGGTTTTGGGCTTGGGTGCCCCGC
>CAZFFW010000506.1:0-1797 GCA_964518125.1 uncultured Porifericola sp. | reverse complement strand
CTGAAGGTATCGCTGATGTGCCCGAGTGGATCAATGTGGATTACGAATTTGAAGACATGAATATCTACTGGACCACCGAGCCTCCCAATGTACCGGGAGCCAAAGACCGGGGAATCGGCGCTTACTTTGAAGGCAGCAAAGGTACATTGCTCTGCGATTACAGCACCCGCGAGATCCGCATTGACGGAGAAGTTATGGAAGATATTTCGGCAGTAGAGCAATTCATCCCCCGTTCTCCCGGACATCAGCAGAACTTTGTGAATGCGGTTAAGAATAGAACGCAGCCGGAGAGCAATCTTCCCTACGCTCGCGAAATGACGCTACCCATGCACCTGGGGCTGATTTCCTTCCGCCTGGGTGGCAGGGAACTCCGCTGGAATGCCCGGCGGGAGAAGTTCCGCGGTGACCGGGAAGCCAACGCCCTGCTGGAGAGGGAAAACCGGCAGGCATGGAATCTGGTTTAGCAAACGATCATTATCTATTTAAAAAGTTGAAAAATCCAGTAAAGATTTGTAATTAAGTAGCGAAGCATTGCTATTTATTTCAAGTAGTATCGTCTTTCTTATATTACTTAGCAGTTTATAGATTACTGATCATTCAGCCTTATTCAAAAGTCTTCTCTTAGGTTAGCCAAAAAAGCTGATTTCTAAAAATTCTAAAACCTCCTATTTTCACTGGAAATAGCAGTAATCGCGCGACTATGATCCTATTGAATGAGTGTCCGGCCTGCGATACTCCTCATCCCAAAATTTACGCACAGGTAGCCGCTCAGATGCATCATTCCAAGGAAACCTTCACCTTTGAACGCTGTGATCTTTGCCAACTTCTGATGCTTAATCCTCGGCCTACACTCGATATCTTGCGTAATTATTACGGCGACTACTACCTGCCGTATCGTGGTGCCGCCGCCTGGGGTAGATACCACAGGCTGGTAAAAATGGATCAGGCACGCCTTGATACACGTAGGATTAAAGTACTCCAGCAGTTTGGTAAACTGACGTCAAAGTCTGTCGTTCTGGATATAGGATGCGGTAAGCCTACTTTTTTACAGTCAATCAATAGGCAATATGGGGCAAAAGGGATTGGAGTGGATTTTTCGGATCATGGCTGGTCTGGCCAGCCCAGCATGTTTCCTAACCTTGATTTGCACCTGAAGGGCCCCAATGAAGTGCAGCTTGACCACCCTCCAGACTTTATTACAATGTGGCATTATCTGGAGCACGACTACTTTCCACATCAGACACTCCGCCATTTGGCAGGCCTGTCAGGACCGAATACACATCTGGTCATTGAGGTACCCAACTTCGATTCAGCCAGCAGAAAAAAATATGGCTTTGGCTGGGCTGGTTGGCACACACCAAGACACACTTTTCTGTTTTCGCCACAAAACCTAAGTATGCTTCTTGAAAAAAGTGGCTGGAGCATAAAAAAACTGGAGCTATCCGGTACGCTACATAGTTATCTGCTTTACTGGATGAGCGAACTGGAAAAAAAGGAAACTGATTGGCGTGGCAGCATGGAGAAACAATTCTGGGGCTTTGTGGCCGGGCAGATAGGGTTCCTGCTGAAGAACTTATTCGGTAATAAAGCTTCTCACGGCTTAATGTTGCTGGTAGCTACTCCGGCAAAGGCATAGTCAGGCATTGAAATTATATCTTACCGGGATTCTTCTCATTCTAAAAGTGGAAGGCGGGCTCACTCTATGAGCTTTCTGGTATGCCTCTACTGCTATACCCTTTGTTCAAGTAAGTATCAAGACTCATTTATATTAAACTCAAAACTGGTTTCAGTCTTCAA
>CAZFFW010000505.1:0-1810 GCA_964518125.1 uncultured Porifericola sp. | reverse complement strand
CCCAGAACCAGTCGGAGTGGGGGCCGGGATGGGCTTCGCGGGAGCGGGTCCAGAGAATCTGGCCCAGGGCGCCGCGCTTCACTGCCTGCAGGGCGTCCAGGGTTTTGGAGGTGTACACCAGGTCTTCCAGGTAGCCGTGAAAGAGCCCGGCTTTTTCTACCGCTTGCATTATTTCCAGCGCCTCCTGTCCGTTCATGGCAAGAGGCTTCGTGCAGAGGATAGACTTACCTGCTTCCACCGCTGCCATGATGGCTTCTTTGTGCAGGTGGTTGGGCAGGGCTACGATGACCACATCGCAATCATCATCATTGACTGCCTCCTGTAGATTGGTATACGTATGGGGCACGTTGTACTGCTCGGCAAATTTTTTTGCCCGTACTTCGGAGCGGGAATAAACGGCCTGTACACGATCTCGGCGGCGATGGCTGAGCATCGTCGTGGCATAGAAGGAACCAATGAGGCCGGTACCCAGCATACAAATTCGGTACGAGTTAAGATTCATATTTCTTGGGTTAGATTTTTAGCTTCAATAAAATTTGAGAATTTTTGCTAATATTTCTCATACAATTTTAACATTCATTGCACACTTTTTCTCAAACTAGGGTAAATTCATACCATGAAGCCGATACTGGAAAAGCTTACGCCTGAACCCGAATGCTCTTTTGTACTACAGAAAGATTCTTTTCCTTATTACCCAACACCCTGGCACTATCACCCGGAGTATGAACTGGTGCTGGTACTGCAAAGCAGCGGAAAGAAGATCATAGGCGATCATGTATCCCGTTTTTCGGATGGCGACCTGGTGCTGATCGGCCCTAACCTGCCACATGTGTACGATAATGATCAGGCTTATTATGAAAAAAATTCCGGTCTGCGGGCCGAGGCGATCGTGATCCACTTTGCTGAGGACTTTCTGGGCAAAGGCTTCTTTCGCCTGCCGGAAATGAATAGGGTACAGCAACTGTTAAAGTCTGCACAGCAGGGCATACAGATAGAGGGAAGTATAAAGCAGGAAATCGCGGAGCGGATGGAAAATATGCTGAACCTGCCTCCCGTTCTGCGTCTGACCGAACTGCTTAATATGCTTATTCTTTTATCACAGTCAGAGGAAAAGCAGTACCTGGCCAGCCTGGGTTTTGTACAGACCTACAGCCGCTCCAATGCCGAGCGCCTGGACCCGGTGCTGGCCTACCTGATGCAACACTTCACAGAAGAGGTTTCCCTGGAGGAAGTGGCCTCAATTGCGAATATGTCACCGCAGTCATTCTGCCGCTTCTTTAAGCATTGTACCCGTAAGACCTTTTTGGCTTTTCTGAACGAACTCAGGGTGGGCTATGCCTGCCGCCTGATCAGCGAGAACCACTACAATATTTCTGAAATCGGCTACAAAAGCGGATTTAATAACCTGTCAAATTTTAACCGGCAGTTTAAACGGGTGATGGGCAAAACGCCTTCGGCTTATCGGAAAGAATATCATTAGAAGAGATGTGTGATCTCAGAACAGATTGGCACTAATATGCTTCATTCACTAGGTTGAATATGCTAGGTTGAATAGGATTTCAAATTAGACCAAAGCCTCATACAGCACTTCTGCCGGATGCTTGGCAATGCGGCCGGTGCCGTCCTTGATCTGGTGGCGGCAACTGGTGCCCGGCGCAGCGATGATCACTTCTTCAGGCTGCTTGCGTACCGTGGGGAATAGCACCAGCTCACCGATCTGCATGGATACTTCAAAATGTTCCTCTTCATAACCGTAAGACCCAGCCATACCGCAGCAACCGGAGGGAATGAGGTGCATCTCGTAATTTTC
>CAZFFW010000504.1:0-1832 GCA_964518125.1 uncultured Porifericola sp. | reverse complement strand
CTGTTAAAAACATCATTCAGGTTGAGACCCGCTTTTTTTCCATAGTATTCGGAAACGGTCTTTTCGTTATCAGTCAGGATTTTGTACTCCTGCTGCGAAAGCCCGATTCGCTCCAGGTGAACGGGGAGCCAGGTAGCAGGGGCATTATCCTTTCTCAGTGTTTCTATGGCGTGGCCCAGGGGTACTTCCAGTTCTTCAAATAATAACCTCAGGGCTGCCAGCGGTTGGTTGAAGGGTGCCGGATGTACTTCCTCTTTCAGGATGTCGTAAGCCGTTCTTTGTACATACTCAGGGCTGGCGATCAGCTCAGCGCTATCGCTGTTCTCATCCATATTGTAGCCGCTGAAACCCTCCAGCGGGTTGAACAGAGGGTCTGTAATGTCTACACCATTCTGATTGGCATGCACGGTGAAGAACTCCAGAATCTCATTCACCAGGTCAATGTAGGGAAGTACCGTGTGGGTATTCTCACAGGTAAGTTGAAGGTGCTCAATATCGGGCCGACGTTCAAGGAGGACATCCAGCGGGTTTTTGTCGCCCCCCTCGCCTGCTTTGTCTATAAAGTTCAGAAGGTCTACCATATAGGCAGCGGGGCTGAGCACGGAGCGGCAGTGGCTGCATTCGCAGTAGTCCATTTCGCCAAAAAGTCCCTCCAGCGTAGGATAGGCAAGAATATCGGAGGGGGGAGCAGGCTCGGCAGCGATGGTACGGATCACCGGGTTGCGCCGGTAGGCAAGGTAGGCTACGGCCGTGTTCAGGGTAGTGGCATGTACCTGCTGGGCAATCTGGTATGACCTGAAGGCAACTTCGGTGCCCATCACCGCGCTGAACTTTTCTACATAAGCATCCTGGCTGAAGTTGGTGACAGCCAAGGCAGAGTCTATACCGCTCTGCAGCATCACCTTCATGGCCTCATCGGAAGGCGTAATCTTGTACACCCGTTCCAGGCTTTTCAGTTCCTGCTCAATAGATGTATCCAGTTGAATGCCATTTTCCTTCAGGTAGGTAAGGAGGGGTGTCTCACCGATCTGGAAGTCTAGTTGGTTTTGTTGCAGAAAGGCAGCTACATCTTCTTTGGTGTCCGTATTGATGACAGGCATTTCATTTTTCCTGATTTGGTGGGACAGTACGGCGGTAGGGTAGCTTACTTTCAGCCGATTGGCCATCTGACTTGCATATGCGGCCTTTTTTTCTTTTTCAGAATCACCAGCAAGCTGTTCAGGCACTTCAATGTCATCGCCCTTGATCAGTTCCTGCCAGGCCTCAGCTTTGTACAGTCCGTTTTCAATCAGTTGGACAGGATCGTCCTTGATGAGTTTCTGACTACGCAGTTGCTTGATGAGGGGGGCATTGTTCATGGTCAGGTAGCCTAGCTTGCCGTCGATTTGCAGCTGCATGGCTTTTTCTGCGCCAAGGCGTTCGCTTACCTGCTCCCAGAGTTTTGAGGTATCACCTTGGGCTTCCAGGTATATCCGGGTAAATGTGCGCTGTTCTTCTTCATTCAGCTCAGCCAGTTGCAGCATGTCCTTCAGGGAGGACACGCCATTCAGGGATGGCTGACTGAGCAACTGGATCGTGGCCGCATTCGCAAAAGCATTTTTACCCTTCTGGATCTGCCCTTGTAGTTCCTGCCTGATGATGTTCTGCTTACCGGCTTCCTCCCAGATGCGGGTAATACCGGCAGTACCCACCTTGCTAAGGCTTTGAGGATCTGTAGGGTAGCCGGCACGAAAGAGGGCATAGTAAAAGTCGGGCGGCAGATTGTGTGCTTTGGCGTACTTTTCAGATAAAGAGACCATGGCCACAATCCGAGCATCTAGGCCGGATTTATT
>CAZFFW010000503.1:0-1836 GCA_964518125.1 uncultured Porifericola sp. | reverse complement strand
CTCTGTACACCCCCGAACAAATCTTACTGCTGCCGCTCCTGCGTCCGCAAGGGAAGCAGCATAAAAGTGAAATTTTCACCAGCCCGGCAAATATCCATCAAAGCTACTGACTATCAGCAACTTACACCTCACCCTAAATACCCAACAAAGTGCAGAAAACAGCCAAATAGCTGGATACTGTATTTACTGGTATCCCTTTTGGCAATAGTGGATTCGTCAGGCGTTAACAACGCACATCTGTTTAGCAAGCAACATTAACCCAAATGAATTTACCGATGTTTACCCATTTTTTTCAATCAGCATTCACCCGAACTTTCTTACTCACTACGCTCCTGCTCAGCGCTGCTTTCTCCCTGCAGGCACAGCACCGCATCGCGGGCAGTATCCTGGACGAGCAGGAGGCCGCAGTGCCTTTTGCCAATGTACTGCTGCTCAGCAGCCAGGACTCTACCCTGATCAAAGGTTCTATCAGTGACACCAGTGGCCACTACCTTCTGGAGAACGTAAAAGCCGGCACTTACCTGCTTTCGGCCCAGATGGTAGGCTACAACAGCTACTTCTCTTCTCCCGTGACGGTTTCACAGGATATGCAGATGCCGGTAATCCGTGTGTCTGAGTCTACTACCGAGTTGGGGGAGGTCGTGGTGAAGGCTACCCGCCCCATGATGGAAGTTACCCCCAATGCCCTGGTGGTCAATGTGGAAGGCAGCCCGATCCTGCAGAACGGTACTGCCCGCGAGCTGCTGGAGAAATCTCCCGGTGTCACCGTAGACCAGGATGGTAACATCAGCGTCAAGGGTAAGTCCAATGTGCTGGTATACCTGGACGGCAAGCAGACCTACCTGTCGGATGCCGACCTGTCGCGCCTGCTGGAAACCACCACGGCGGACAATATTGCCAAAATTGAGATCATGGACAATCCCCCCGCCAAATACGATGCAGCGGGCAATGCCGGTATCATCAACATCGTCCGCAAGAAATCGGCCGACCTGGGCCTCAACGGCAGCGTCAGCCTGGGGAGCGGCTACGGGCGTTATCCCAAACTGAACCCCGGCCTTAACCTGAACTACCGTTCTGAAAAGATCAACGTCTTTGGAAACTACAGCTACTTTTATAATAAGCGCTTCCAGAACAATAACATCTTCCGGCATATTCCTGCCACCGATGAGCAGGGTAATCCAACGGAAACCACCTTTGACCAGTTTTCAGAAAGGGTGATGCAGAGCAAAACGCATAATTTCCGCAGCGGTGCCGACTGGTTCATCAGTCCCAAAAGTACGCTGGGAGTGTTGGTCAGTGGTAACCTGGGCAAGTGGGACAGTGAAGGCATCAATAACACCCAACTGGGCGGTTACTACGAAAATCCTTACGACCGCCTGGAGGCCAGGGACATTTCCGGCAACGGCTGGGATAATATGACCTACAACCTGAACTTCAAGCAGGACCTGAAAAAAGATGCTTCCTTTAGCATGGATGTCGACTACGTCAGCTGGATCAAAGACAGCTACCAGCGTAACGATAACTTTTTCTTCAGCGAGGAGGGCAGCAGCAGCGAGGCCCCGCTGAAGGTCCGCACCAATACCGATACCCGCATTGATATCCTGGCGCTGAAAGCCGACTACAGCGGCAAAATCTTCACTGACTGGGGGCTGGAGGCCGGACTCAAAAGCAGCATTGTGCAAACTGACAACGACCTGGATTTCAATACCCTGGAAGACGACTTACTGGTGAAGGATACCACCCGTAGCAACCAGTTCCGGTACGATGAGACCATCCATGCCGCATATGTGAATGTCAGTAAGAAGTTTGGCGAGCAGATCAGCATGCAGGCGGGCT
>CAZFFW010000502.1:0-1838 GCA_964518125.1 uncultured Porifericola sp. | reverse complement strand
ACTTCTCTTTTGATCAATTTGATTTATACACAAATTAAATCTGTCACAGTACTTATTAGAATCTGGTCGTAAATCTTGTACGTGAAATGATAGATATGCCTGTCACAGAAAATAGAGTTCTCCTGGTGGATGATGATGAAGACATTCTGGAATTTCTTGAATATAACTTAGAGAATGCTGGATTTAGTGTAAGAACCACAACCTTCCCTGAGGAGGTCTTATCACTAGCCTTACAGTGGCTTCCACATGTTATTGTCTTAGATGTGATGATGCCAAAAATTGATGGCGTTGAGCTCTGCCGTCAGCTTAGACAAAAGCCAGAGCTGTATAAGTCCATGATCCTTTTTCTTTCTGCCAGAAATGAAGAATATACCCAAGTTGCTGCTTTTGATCAGGGTGCTGATGCCTATATTGCTAAACCCATAAAACCAAAGGCTTTCATCAGCCGAATTAAAGCCCTGACATCCAGAAACATGGTTAATGAAAATCAGGCTTATATTTTCTCCTCAAAAAAGATCACCCTGGACCCTGGTTCCTATCAAGTGTTCGTAGATGGGAATCAAGTTACATTACCCAAAAAAGAATTTGACTTGCTTTGCTTCCTTATGAAAAATGAAGAACGTGTTATTGGGCGGGAAGAGATATTGAACAAGGTTTGGGGAACTGATGTCATTGTCAGTGCCCGGACTGTAGATGTACACATCAGAAAAATAAGGCAAAAAGTAGGTGAACACTATATCAAGACCATTAAGGGGGTAGGATACATGTTTTAAAGCTCAATTGGCACCCACTTTTCCATTGCTTTGGATGGTAACTACTTTCAGATAAATATGCTTTGCGCACATATTGCGATACCTCTAGCATAAAACTTGTGTTTGGTTCAGAAGAATGGTTTATCTTCTAACTTAACCTTGAGGTAACCTACCTGATAAAAAGGCTTCGTATTTTTGGGTATGAAACTACCTGCCAAACTGCCAGAAATGGCGCTGTTAGAAGAATACCAGTACGCTATATCTTATTGTACGCAAAACAATACCTTTAAAATTATATTTGACACCCATCAACAGGCTAGAGAATTTATGCAAACGCTCTTGCAGGAGGAGGAAGTAAAGCACGAAGCTTTTGGACTTATTAAAGGGGATGCTCAGGCAGTAGTAGTGCTTTTTCTTTCACATGCTTAAGTGGACTTCTTTACATTAGATTAGATATTCAGCAAAGTAATGTTTGCTATCCTTGGTTGCTATTGGTTGCTTTGCCACTATATGTGCCTGCATTATGCAAAAGGCAGTCTGAAAAGATTCCCTTCAAGGGTTTTGGAGCGTACTGACAGAATCGGTTTTTTAGCAGCTTACCAGTGCTAAGAAGCGCGAGAGCTGTACGATGCCATAACTAGGCAGAGAGTAGCTTTGGCTATAAAAAGCATTTGCAAACCATAATAAAGCGAAATACTGCACTGGAAGAGCTTGTCCACAATCAAAGAAAACTATCTGCTGGCAGAATAGAACTGTCAAAATGCGATATAGAACCAGAACATTGCAAAGCGCAACGAATAGGGAGCGGTTATCTGCGTACCTCAAGTAGGCAAGTACGCCATTGAGTAAAGAATTTACCACAAAAAACGAATTTAAGCGTGATGAGAGCGGGGCGAGAAAGAATTTGAACACTGTATCAAGGAATGATCAGTGCTTTAGGAGCGAACTGTGAGCGACATACTGGCCATAGGGTAAGTGTGGTGGAGAAGTTTACCCGATCCTATTTAAGGAATTGCCAAATGTCTGTTTCGGCGATGTGTTCATTGCGCTCATTAGCTTATTCTAGCTAACTTGCACGATAACCTC
>CAZFFW010000501.1:0-1838 GCA_964518125.1 uncultured Porifericola sp. | reverse complement strand
GCCCGGGAACGCATCGGGCAGCTGGGGGTAAAAAGCGATTTTCTACAGGCGGATGAGCAGCATCCGAGTGGAACAGTTACGGTAAGCATCCGCGAAGGTCAGCCCACCTACCATATTCACGAAAATGTAGCCTACGATTACATTGATTATGATGAAGCACATACAAAACTCGCCGGGCTTAGTTTTGATGTGCTGTACTTCGGAAGCCTCATACAGCGTAATCAGCAGTCGGCAGATTCGCTGAAAAAACTGCTAAAACAACATCAGTTCCGGCAGGTATTTTATGATATTAACCTCAGGAAAGACTGTTATACTCCCGAGATTATCAGGGAATCCCTCGGCTACTGTAGTATTTTCAAATTAAATGACGAAGAAGTACTGGAACTAGGCGAAATGCTGTATCAACAGCAAATGAAGACGGAGGATTTTTGCCAGAGACTGGCTGCAGATTATCAGATTTCGCTGATAGTGATCACTGCCGGGGCGCAAGGGTGCTATATTTTTGAGAACGATGCGCTTACTTTTGTCAAGGGCTATCCGGCAAAAGTAGTGGATACGGTAGGGGCCGGGGATTCATTCAGTGCTGCTTTTACTGCTTTTTATCTGCGTAAAGGAGATGCCCGGCAGGCTGCCGATGTAGCCAATCAGCTGGGAGCATTTGTCGCCTCCTCCCGGGGCCCAATACCCGAATATTCTGATCAGATTCGCCAGACTTTACAGCTGGATTAAATCCCCTGACAGCTCCTGGGATATTTTTTTAGGCTCTTCTTTTTGGCATAATTTCCCTTCAATTCAGAAGAAAATAAATTTGGTACCAAAGGAATATCGTTTCCTATAATCAGGTAATTAGGTTTGAGGCAAAATAGTATTCCGAAAATTTACCGTTTGCAAAAACAATCTTTATTAAACGGGAGTTATGACTTGTTACGGTAAGATTATTCAAGTTAAGCTGCTGATAATCAGTATATAATTATAATCTATTTTGGACTTGGTTTTTAAGAAATAGCAAATATTCATCACCCATATTGGGGTATAATATTCATTTTTTAAACAAAAACTTTTGTCTCGGCATCTGAATGGCCTAAATTCGAGCTTTTTCATCAACCTATCCAAATAAATAATGAGAACACTTTTACAAGTACTGACACTCAGCCTTTTCTTGGGGCTGCAGTCGGTACCACTTTTTGCGCAGCAAGTGACTGTCAGTGGTACCGTAAGCGATGAAAGCGGTGACCCTTTACCCGGAGTCACCGTAGTAGTAGGCGGAACTACCACCGGAACCACCACCAACATTGAAGGTGATTTCCGGCTGAATATTCCCTCCGATGCCGAAACCCTGACCTTCAGTTCGGTGGGTTACCAGGAGAAATCAGTGGCCATCAACAACCAGAGCCAGTTCAACGTCACCTTAATTGAGGATGTTCAGCAATTGGGTGAAGTCGTGGTCAACGCTCTGGGCTTTAAGGAAAACCGTGACCAGCTGGGCTCTACGGCATCACGCGTGGATGCCGAAGCGGTGGTACAGTCTGGTGAAACCGGCGTGATCAACGGCCTGGCAGGTAAAGCAGCCGGTGTACGGGTGGCACGTTCTAACGGTGATCCCGGTGCCGGTTCTACCATTCAGATTCGTGGGGCTAATACAATCACCGGTTCTTCCAACCCCCTGGTCATTGTAGATGGTGTGCCTTTGAATAACAATACCGTTTACGGTGGAGGAAATGGCGGCAACCGCTCAGGAGGTACTTCCCAGCAGTCCAGGCTGAACGATATCAATCCCAATGATATAGAGTCTATCCAGATTCTGAAAGGTGCTTCGGCGGCTTCGCTCTGGGGTTCCC
>CAZFFW010000500.1:0-1852 GCA_964518125.1 uncultured Porifericola sp. | reverse complement strand
CCAGTCAATTGGACGAACCGCTCAATTATGTAGCTGATTCATTGATGAACCATCCTTTGCTGAAGGTATCAAAGCAACAGGTAGATGTAGCGGATGCCACCATAAAAGAGAGGCGTTCGCAGTTCTTGCCTCAATTACAGGGGCAGTATGGGCGACAGCAGATTGCCGGGCAATCTGGATTTTATCAGTACCAGGTAGGTGTCAGAATCCCTTTGTTTTTCGGACCTGAGCTGGGCAGGACACAGTCGGCCAAAATCCAACGGGATATTGCCGGTCAAAACCTGCGACAAAACCAGTTGGAATGCCGCCTATCAGGACATGAGAGAACAATACCTGAAGTGGCTCAATTCATGGAACTACTACCGGGATGAGGCACTTCCGCTGGCCCAGGAACAACGGGACGGAGCTATTTTGGCTTACCGGGAAGGGGCTATTGATTATGTGACCTTCCTGCAAAATATCCGGGATGCCATTCGCATAGAAGTTGATTCCTGGAATGCCTTTGGTAGTTACCTGGATAGCCGCTACCAATTGGAATACTACTTAAGAACATCAAACTAAAAGTAAACTGATCATCAGATATAAAATAGAAGCACAATGAAAAAGCAAATCATATATATAGTGGCACTGGTACTCATGGTATCGGTATTTACAGGCTGCGGCAGCAAGTCGGCTGACCCTGAGGATAAAGAAGAAAGCCATACCGAAGAAGAAGGAGGTCATGGTGAAGAAGAAATGGGAGTGGTTCATTTGTCGGCTCTCAAGTTTAACAGCCTGGGGATGAAAGTGGACAGCTTGCCTACCCGGGCGCTGACCGGCACAGTAGAAGCCAACGGGCAATTGGAAGTCCCCCCTCAGTATGAGGCCACGGTAACGGCCATACTTGGTGCAAACGTGACTTCAATTAAAGTAATTGAAGGAGATAAGGTTAAAAGAGGGCAAGTATTGGCCTACATTTCTCATCCTAATATTACACAGTTGCAAACCAATTATGTAAAAGCCCATAGTCGCCTTCAATACCTTGAGAAGGAAATGCAGCGGCAAAAAAGGCTATATGAAGAAGAAGTAGGTTCGGGAAAAGCCTATCAGGAAACCCTGGCCGATTATCAGTCTATACAGGGTGAGGTCAAAGGACTAGAGGCTCAGTTAAAACAATTGAGTATCAATGTTAAAACGGTGAGAGAAGGTGACATTTACCAAAATGTGCCGGTAGTCAGCCCCATTGATGGCAACATTGAAAAAGTGTTGATACAGATAGGGCAGTTTGTAGAACCCCAAACCAAAATGTTCATGATTGTTAATACAGAGCATGTGCATGCCGACCTGATGGTATTTGAGAAAGATGTGTATAAGGTGAAAGAAGGACAAAAAATTTCTTTTACAATAGAATCGGTTCCGGACTCTCAGCTTTCAGCAGAAATTTATTCGGTAGGTAAAAAATTTGAGCAAAATCCCAAGGCGGTGCATGTGCATGCCGAAATAAAAAGTAAAGAAGATTTTCTAATACCGGGTATGTACATCAATGGAAAAATCCATACTGAAAGTAAAACAGTTAAGGCACTGCCGGAAGAAGCCATTATTGAAGAGGAGGGTAAGCCCTACATCTTTCTGGCTGAAGCACGAAAAGAAGAAGAAGGAGAAACAGAATGGGAATTTAGGCCGATAGAAATAAAAACTGGTGTTAGCAATGATGGTTGGGTAGAGATCAACCTGTTGGAACCTTTGCCGCAGGGAGCGAGGGTAGCCTGGAACAATGCTTATTATCTAATTGCAGAAATGAAAAAAGGCTCAACTGAACATGGCCATTAATATAGAATAATCATGATCAGAGCATTAGAAGAAAATTTAAAAT
>CAZFFW010000499.1:0-1870 GCA_964518125.1 uncultured Porifericola sp. | reverse complement strand
AAATACAGCAGGGGCATGTAGCGCATGCAGAAATGCTGGAAGGCACGGGGCCGGGCGCTTTCCAGACCGATGCACAGCCATATATAGCCCGCAAAAAAGCAGAGCATCAGGCCGATACCGAAATACAGGTGCAGGTAGTGAAAAGTGTACACCGACAAACCAATAAAGAGTGCCGCAAACAGCAGCAGGGTAAAGCTGGCCCGCAGGTGAGAGGGGTTACGCCGGGTAAGGATATGGTGGATATGCCGCTTGTCGGGGAAGAAAGGCGACTGCCCTACTGCCAGGCGGATGGTAAACACCCTGAGGGTATCAAAGAGCGGTATGCCCAGCACCGCCATGGCGATCAGGGGGGCGTTGTAGAGATGGTAAGGACCGCTGACCTCCGCATTCAGCTTCAAAAACTGCATGCAGAATACGGCCATCAGCATGCCGATGAGCAGGGAGCCGGTATCTCCCAGGAATATCTTCTGGCTGCGGGAAAAATTGTAACGGGCGAAGCCTACCAGGGCCCCGGCCAGCCCAAAGGCCAGCACCGCATAATCGGCATAGCCGGTCAGCAGAAACCAGATGCCGAAGCAGAGCCCGGCCATGCCACCCAGGCCGCTGGCCAGCCCGTCAATCCCGTCGATCAGGTTATAGGCATTGGTGATCACGATATACACGAAGAGGCTGAAGGCTACGCTCAATAGGTAGGGCAACTCCTCTATCCCCAGTATGCCGTAAAAACTGTCGATCCGCAGATCCGCCCCGACGATCAGGATGAGGGCGGCAATGACTTGTGCAAAGAGCTTCTTGACCGGGTCTATGATCAGCACATCGTCTTTCAGCCCGATGAAAAAGATGATGGTCAGCGCAGCGATGACATACTGAAGCCCGTTGCCCGGCTGTATGCTCCCCCAGATGGTCAGGGCCAGCAAGACTGCGGCAAAGACCGAAATCCCTCCCAGGGTCGGGGTGGGCCGGAAGTGGGCGCTGCGCTCGTTGGGCTTGTCCACCAGCCCCTTGGCCAGGGCGATGGAAGAAACAGCCGGCACCGTGACCGAGGCTACGCCCCAGGCAAATACCAGCGCCATGATCACCTGGAAATTCTCCAGGCCCAGCAGCGTATGCTCCGGCAGGGATATGCCCAGCAGGATAAAGGGAAAGATGATGGAAAAGAGCACCGACGAATGATAACTGTAGCGCCTCAGGGGGTACTGCCCTATCTTACGCAGGGGCTTGAGGATATGGGTATAGGGTTTGGGGCGCAGTTGGTTCTGCCGCCAGGCCAGCATATCTTCCCGGTTGGCCCGCAGGCGGTTCTTCAGGCTGGCATTGCTCACCCCTCCTACCCGCATTTTAACCAGCGTACTGTCAACCTGTCCAACGGAGAGTTTATGCTTATAGAGGAAGCGGAGCATCAGCTCGTAATCTGCCGAAGTCTTGAAGCTGGTATCATAATACCCGTAGGTATCAAACAAATCCCTTTTGCAGAAAAAGGTAGGGTGCGGCGGCATCCAGCCGTTGCGAAAGGCGCTTTCCTCACACTTACCGGCCTTCCAGGTACGGATGACCTTGCCGGTATCTTCCTGGTCCACATACAATAAATCACCGTAGACACAGTCCACCGCATCCTGCCGGAACTTCTCCACCACCCGGCTAATAACCTGCGTGTCGTGGAAGAGGTCGTCCGAATGCAATATGCCCACCACATCCCCGCTGGCGCTTTTGATCCCTTTGTTGAGGGCATCGTAGAGGCCGCCATCTTTCTCGGAAACCAGCACATCGATATCCTGCTGGTGTTCCTGCAAAATTTCCAGCGTACCATCGGTAGACTGACCGTCAATGACGATATACTCTATATCAGGGTAATCCTGGGATAACACAGAGG
>CAZFFW010000498.1:0-1870 GCA_964518125.1 uncultured Porifericola sp. | reverse complement strand
ACAGCCTGATTCGCAAGTTTCAGGCTTTTTCTTTTTACCGCCTTCTTACTATTATATTTCCCTCTTCCCTAGCTCACCTAAATACCGGAAATTTCGATTTCTCTGAGAGGTTTGTTTATTCCATTTTTGTGATATTTTCATCTTCTATGTATCCTTCCCTTTTCCTCTGAGCTTTACTATTGTTCACTATCTAACCAGATAAATCAGAAAACTGCCCTTACTTATGACCAGTAAGCTAATGGGTATTATGGCTTATCAATCTAAGTAGGCAATGAATTTATGTGAGCAGGGATTCCCAGGAACAAATAAGTAAAAAGTCTAGCCAGAATGAAGGCTTTCCATTAGACAAGCAGGACTGCTTTTTATGTTCTTCTGATGCAACAAAAACTGTATCATCAACATGAAGAGCATGAATAACCTTGAACTACCATCATTGAGCTTTCAGGAAAAAATTGAACATTTGAAGCATCAGGGCAGCCACCTGACAACCCGCACCACTCCTCACTATTATATCAAGCTTTACAGTGTAGAAGGCTATTATGTAGAAGTCTGGACATCAAGCCATTTGCCTTGGGAAGGTATTGTAAAAATTGAATTCCTTTCTGGTATAAAAATGCTGGAGCCTTACCTGGAAAAAGATTTTTTCAAAAGAGCCATGCTGCAGTAGCCATAAGCTGACTACTTAATCTACACTGGCTGAAGGCTAATTTTTAGCAGTTTACTGCTAATGCTCAAAAGTATTAGCAGTATTTTTTTTGACCCTCACCCAGGATTTTACCATCAGACAGTAAGCTTCCAATCGCCCAACCAGTTCATCAGGTTTTCTGACCAGATACTCAATGAAGGATTTTCCAAAGCCATACCCATACCGTGACCTCCTTTGGGAAACATATGCAACTCTACAGGAACATCATGCTCCAGGCAGGCGCTGGCAAACATCAGACTGTTTTGCACTGGTACGCCCCGGTCATCAGCTGCATGAAACAGAAATGTTGGCGGAGTACTGGTGTCCACATGCTTCTGGTTGGATAACTGTTCACGCATCGCAGCATCAGGCTCATCACCCAGCAGCGCTTTTGCAGAACCTTCGTGTGCATATTCCTGGAAGGAGATTACCGGATAACCAAGTATCAACCTGTCGGGTCTTGCTGAAATTTTTCCGGCAAGGCTGTCTTCTGCTTCATGGTAAAGATCCGGTTGCGTAGCCACTGTGGAAGCCAGGTGCCCACCGGCACTAAACCCCATAATACCCAATTTTTCCCCATCTAGTTGGTACTGATCCGCTCTGTCACGGAGAATTCTGACAGCCCGGGCGGCATCAGCATAAGCCCCGGGATAAGGATCAGGAAAAACTCTGTAGGTCAGTACGGCTCCCACTATCCCGTGCATTGCCAGGAGTTGGGCAAAGGGTTGTCCTTCGTGATGGGCCTGCACATGGTAACCACCCCCGGGGCAGATCAGGACTACTGGGAATTGCCTGTTTTCGTACAGGTTTCTTTTTAAGGAAGGGTAGTAAAGCCGGATTTTGGGTCGGTAATGTTCGTGGCTTCCATTGTTGGGTGAGCCCTCTTTCCACAAATATATTTCTTCACCTAAGAATGGCGGCTCAGGATCGCGCGGCTCTGACTGAAAAGCCACACCAGATAAGGAACTTAAGCCGGCAGAACCCAGCAGCATAGATGAACCCACAATAAATTCTCTCCTCTTTATAATTTCTTTCATAAAATGTAAGGTATGCCTTGAAGATGTAACAATCGTTAAAAAAAATCTACTTCATACGGTACTCAATTTACCAAATAACAGCTTTAATACTATTTGGGCCAAGACTTACCGCATCATACCCTATCGGACTTAACTGACTCTAAGCTGT
>CAZFFW010000497.1:0-1884 GCA_964518125.1 uncultured Porifericola sp. | reverse complement strand
CTTCATCATCCTCCGGTGCGACCAGATGATGAGCAGTACCCCGGCGAATACCAGCGCAAAACCGGCCATATGTATCCACTGAAACTTTTCATCCAGCAGCACATAAGAAAGGACCAGCGCGCTCACCGGCATCACGCCCATAAAGCCGGCGGCAATGCTTCCTTTCACCTTGGCTACACCTCCGTACCAGGTGATGGAGCCGAGTCCCATCGTACCCAGCCCCCACCAGCCCAGGGCGATCAGGCTATCAGTATCAGCTTGGGCAAATGAAAAATCCTGCATCTGCCAGAGCAGTACCGGCGAATAAATAAGCGCCGCCAGTACACCGGTAAAGGCTGCTACAAAAAGGGAAGGTACATCCTGGGTAGCTTTTTTTCCCATAAGCGTATAAGAAGCCTCGCAGCATACCGCCGCAAATACCAGCAGCATCCCCAGCCACACCTGATTGCCGCCTGATCCTGAAGACTCACCGGTGATATTCAGCAGCAGTACCCCGGCTATCGCCAGGGCGATAGCGGTAATTTTGCGCCAGCCAAACTTATCGCGAAAGAAAATGAAAGAACCCAGGGCAGTAATAGCCGGGGTGGTACTCATAACAATACTACCCTTCACTCCTGAAATGAAGCGCATGCCGTAAATCAGGGTCGCGGTAAAGCCGATCACCCCGATGATGGCGATCCCGCTCAGCACCAGGTAATCCTTTTTCTTTAGTTTCTGAAAATGCTGCCGTTGTACGATGAGGATAGGCAGCAGCAGTACCAACGCCAGTACCAGCCGGAAACCGGTTCCCACCCAGGGATTAAAACTCTCCGTCACCAGCTTACTCACCGGGGTAGCACTGCCAAAAATGGCCATTCCAAAGAACAGCAGCAGGTATGAGGAAAAGTTTTTATTTTCAGCCATGCCATATCTACTGCCAGTCAGGCTGGATTGTTTGGCTGTGCTATTCGGCTATGGTCACTTTGATACCTTTTTCTTCCAACTCACTTTTGATCTTTTCAGGGATACCAGCATTGGTGATGATCTCATCCACTTCTTCCAGCGGACAGATTTTGGCCATGCCCCGCCGCCCAAACTTGGAACTGTCGGCCAGCACAACCACCTTCTGGGCCACCTCTATCATTTTCTGGTTCAGGCGGGCTTCCGGCAGGCTGGTGGTGGTAAGGCCTACTTCCATATCAATACCATCTACGCCCATAAAGAGCAGGTTGCAGGTTACATCCTGTAGTATGATTTCGGCATAATGCCCTACCACGGAAGCAGAACTATGTCGCAGGATACCTCCCAGTTGGATTACTTCTATCTGCGGAAACTTTGTCAGTTCTATGGCTACATTAAGTGCTGAAGTAACCACTGTCAGGCGACGCTGAGGATGCAAACTGCGCGCCAGGGCCAGTACGCTGGTTCCGGAAGCGATGATGATGGAGTCGTCATCGCTAACCATACGGGCCGCATAGTCGGCAATTTTGCTCTTTTCAGTTACGCTGATCTCTTCTTTCTCGCTAACAGAACGGTCACCGGCATAGGGATTCTCGAGGGCAGCTCCGCCATGGGTACGGAAAAGAAGGCTTCTGTCCTCCAGAGCTTTCAGGTCCTTTCGGATGGTAACCTCCGAAACATCCATTTCATCGCTCAGCTTCTGCACGGATACCTGTCCGTTTTCCCTGAGCTTTTCCAGGATCAAATGATGCCTTTGCGTGATGGTCATGCCTTTAATTGCTAATTCTGGTATTTCTGATCTGTTGATGGTCATAAGTATAATATTGGGGCTGATATACTTTCGTATGCTGTTTCAAATATACTAATTATTCGGCATGAAGAGTATTTTGTTTCGTTTATTTTAAAAGCTTACCCTGTATGATATTTTTTTTCTACTAATTTTTT
>CAZFFW010000496.1:1406-1900 GCA_964518125.1 uncultured Porifericola sp. | reverse complement strand
GCGGCTCCAGCAGGGAAGCGGAGAAAGCAGTAAGCTCCACGGGAAGGGGGTTGTTTTCATCAGACACGGTCCACTGAGAAAAAGAGGTAACCCCATTCACTCTGACAACTCTGGTATCAATACCGGGAACATCCGCATCTTCAAGAGAATAAAACTGCCAGTTCTGGCCATCATCCTCACTTTTCCAGACGAATGCCTTACTGTCATCACCAAAACTATTTACGCCATCCAAAGATCTGTCCCAGGTGAGGGTAAGGGTACGAGGGTCATTATCCAGGGACTCATTCACCTCGATATCCCAGATAACATCTATAGAACGGCTGTTGCCAAAGTTAACTTCTACATTATTAAGCCTGGAAATGGTTACTCCCGTTAGTTGTTGGTTACCGGAGGAAATCTGGGCGCCCAGGAAGCTAAAAGACTCATTCGCGAGCACAGTGGCAGGGGCGTTCACGATAGCACCGGTAAAGGTGCCTGCCTGGTTGTTAATATTT
>CAZFFW010000496.1:1171-1396 GCA_964518125.1 uncultured Porifericola sp. | reverse complement strand
CCACTTTGTAACGAAAGAGTAGTCGCCCTAAATTGTCCTACCAAAGTAAGTTGCGCATCATTAGTAGTAGTCAAACTGTTAACCCGTAGTGTGCCGGTGGCAAGGCTGATAAGGCTCGCATCCTTTGTTGCAACAAGTGCCTCATATTGGGCGCCTACCCCTGAGACCGGTGAGTGTACAAAGATAGTCCCTCCTGCCTGCAGTATGTCATAAGCCTCTGTCAGC
>CAZFFW010000496.1:0-1161 GCA_964518125.1 uncultured Porifericola sp. | reverse complement strand
AGTCATGCTCAGATTGGTTTTGCGCACCGCAAGGTCGGCAAAATCAGACTGGAAGCCTTCCACATTCAGGTCATCGGTATCTTCTGCCAGCCAGGGTGAATAATCAACCCTCGTAATGTCGTTAATTTCATTGGTAAGCAGAGCAGGCACTTCACTTCCCCACCAGTTCAGGGAGGTATTTACTGCCTGAGTACTGGTATTTTGTATGGCAAAGCTGGAGTTGTTCTCCAGGTTATTTTCAAAAACCTGTCCGCTTACACTGGCATTCACCTGTACACCCACACCATTATTATTGATAAAATTATTGCTGATCGTCAGGTTGCTTGCGCCGCTGCCACCTGTACCGGCTGAGATCAGGATTCCGTTGGCCACTACATTGGGGTTATTGCTACCAGCATTGATCAGGTTGTTCTGTCGGATAACCACATTATCCAGGCTTTGGTTGAAAGGGCTGAGGGCGATCAGGTTATTAGCTTTCAGGTTACCATTAGTCCCATCGATGATCAGTCCTTCAATGGTCACATTGGAAGCGGAAATCACGAAAAGATTGGTTGCATTACGGGAAGGCGTTACCCGCACATTTTCACCAAGGCCGCTGATGGTCATGGCTTTGTTGATCTGCAGCGGATCGGTCTCCACATAAGTAATTGTACTGCCGCTATTGTCGTCCTGCACCAGGATAGTGCCACCGGCGGGTACTGCCTCAATGGCTTTTCCGATACTGGCATAAGGGCTACCCACAGTGCCATCACCTGTATTATCATTACCATTGGGGGCTACAATGGTCTGAGCCAGTACCCCCCAGGAGGTAAGGAACATGCATAAAAGGATAGATAAAATTCTTCTCATAGTCGTCAGTTTAGTCTGGCACATAGTTTAATACACTACCTGCGCAAATGTTTGTAAGGAATCTATGCTTTTTGTCATTGAATTTCTGAGAAAAGTGAAAAAAGCTACTTTTTTAATTAAAAATAAGTATGACAAAAAGCATCCTCTTGTACAAAAATACATTTTTAGCTTCAAAAATTATAAAAAATCCAGAAATATTACTTGAAAAAGTGAAGTTTTTTTTACAGCTCTCAGGGCATAAAATCAAAGGCAACAGAAAAAAACGAATGTAATATAGGAGTGCCGATTTGTCAGAAAAATAATTATCAGGCC
>CAZFFW010000495.1:0-1905 GCA_964518125.1 uncultured Porifericola sp. | reverse complement strand
GGCCCTTCCAAAACCGCTGATATTGAGCAGTCGCTGGTCATCGGTGCCCACGGCCCCAAGAGCCTGCTGGTGATTGTGTTGAAGGAGTAAAGCTCCTATGCTGGAAAAATTCAGGAAAGCTATTTTGAAAATTTCTGCCAAGTCACAAAAAAACCTGCCACTCAGGACAGGTTTTTTTGTGAACGCTTATGAGAAGTAACTATGTGAGACTTTATGAAGCTGCTCCGGTAGAGAGTTTAAAGGTATAAGCCGGGGCCTCGTTCAGTTCGGGTAAGGTAAGCTGAAGAGTCTTGCCTTCCAGACTGAAGCTGATATCCTGCTGACCCTGCAATGCGGTGATGCCGCTTAACCCCTCCAGGGGCACATTTTCAATAATAACGGTAGAAGAAGCAGGCTCATCCAGTAAAGTCATATACACCGCTCCGTCTTTTTGCGTAAAACGAACCCTTCCGCCTTCGCTGGTAGTAGCCTCGGCCTGTGTCCAGGGACGGCTGCCGAAAATAGCCTCGCCATTGGTGTCCAGCCACTGTCCTAGTCCTTCCAGCCTCACACGCTGCCCTTCGGGTATGGTGCCGTCAGCTTTGGGACCTACGTTCAGCAGCAGGTTCCCATTTTTGCTGACAATGTCCACAAAAGAATCCACCAGTTCATCTACCGACAGGAACTCGTCTACATCTTCGGTCTGGTTGTAGCCAAAAGATAGCCCGATACCCCGGCAGGTCTCCCACTTTTGTTCTGCAATAGAATCCAGCACCTGGTACTCTGGTGTAGTAAAATCATGATGTACCGGAGGTTTGGAATTATCCGTAGGCAGCTGAAATTTGTGTCGGTTATTGACCACACCTTCCGGCTTTTCGTTGTAGTAATCTGCTATCAGGTTAACGGCATCAAACGCTTCAGGGCTGCCAATGTCGGCCCACAGTACCCAGGGGTCGTAACGATTCATCAGTTCACGCCAGTGGGTATCAATGTACTCGGCATACTCCGGCTGTTGGGGCACTGCCGTAAAAAGGTCAGGAAAGTTTTTGATCACATGGTCATTAAAAGTCCAGTCCAGGCCGCTGGAGTAGTAGAGACCCATCTTCATGCCTTCGTTTTTGACTGCTTCGGTCAGTTCGCCCACCAGGTCGCGGCTGGCATAGTAGCCATCCCGCTGCGGGTTGGGGGTGTCGCTGGGCCAAAGCAGGAAGCCATCGTGGTGCTTGGTAGTAAGTACCACATATTGGGCGCCTACATCGCTGAACAGTTCTGCCCATTCCTGCGGGTTCCATTGCTGGATCGCCTCATTGAATTCCGGTACAAAGTCGTAGTAGCTGAAATCTTCACCATAAGTTTTGTTGTGGTATTCTTCAGTCGAGCTGCCTTCTATTCTAAGGGAGTTGAGATACCACTCAGCATAAGGATTATTAGCGAACCACTCTTCCCCGGCGGTATTGGCCAGGATTTCTTCCAGGGGCGTTTTGGTGCCCTGCGCCCAGCCAGGAACAGAGTATAACCCCCAATGGATAAAGATGCCCAGCTTGGCATCCTGGTACCACTCCGGCAGCGGGTGCTGCGAGATAGATTCGTTGGTGGGCTGGTAATTTACCTGTTCGGCCATACTACTTGTTTCCGTTTCGTTGGTTTCCTGCGGTGTAGCACAGGCTATAAGAATTGCAGAGATACTACAAAAAAGACCAAACTTGTTTATCATACGTTGTTTGTAAATAGGTAAACATCTTAATATTAGTCATTATTAACCATAAGGCCCTCAGACTGTAAAAAATTGCAAAGAATTGAGCAAAAAAATATAATTTGCGTTTACTCACTAAAATACAGCTAGATTTGCGTGTCAAATTTGCTATATTTTAAATATGCTGCGAAAGTTGAGCGCCAGCATTTTTTTATAAATTATCTCATGCGATA
>CAZFFW010000494.1:0-1915 GCA_964518125.1 uncultured Porifericola sp. | reverse complement strand
ATGCAAGGGTATTGCAAAGTGTTATTATAAAGGTCAACGATGTTACAGACTTCATTGTTCACCAAACCCATTACCCCGTTAAAACCATAACCCATTATCTAAAAATAGCTGGAAACACCAATTTCTATTCCTGCGGTTTTTACTGGTGGGTTTCCAAGCAAATCCGTCTCCCACATGTAGCGGTAGTTGGCCCGAATCACCGTCTGACCAGATGGACGGAAACTAATGGCCGGAACAATTGCCTGAATGTCATCATGGATAGTACCCCCGGTTTCATTAAATAATCCTACGTTGTAATCTACATGCTCCAGGCGCAAAGCCAGATTGATTCTGGCATTTTCCCACCCCAGCATCTTACGCTTTATAACCGTGTAAACAACATCAACAAATCCTCCCTGTTGCTGAGTGCCAAATTGCTGTGAATAGCTATCCGGCACATCCAGGAATGCCCACACCCACTCACCTGTGATGTCAAGCTTTTTTTTGATTGTGGTGTTAAAGTCTATGGCAAATACATCCAACCTTCTTTTTACATCCAAAACAAGTCCATCTTCCTCATACTTGTTGTATACGTCCCCCATCCATGAAAGCCCGATTTCCCCAATTTTCCTATGACGGATTGCTGTTTTTAGCGTAACCAGTGGAATAGCATTGAAATTTTCTTCAAAACGATCTACATTTTCTTTGGCAGCCGGTAGCCAGGTACGGCCTTCGCTGTTTGCGATTATCTGATCATTGAACCCATTGGTCACGTAAGCTTCATAGGCCCATACCCATTGCTTCTGATAGGTTTTACCATGAAAACCAAACCCGACATTGCTGAAAGTAGCCGGGATTATGGTGGTAGCTGAAATGGGGCGGTCTACAAATTCCCAATTAGGCCCATCGTGGTTTTGGTTGAATGCACCTATGGGATTCATGATAACCCCTCCTCTGAAGTTAAATAAGGGGTGAAATTCAAAATCAAGAGCAGCAAACTCAATGTTTATTTCTTTGGTGCCTTCTTCAAACTCTATTTCAGAAAGGAATTTAATCCGATCCAGGATTGAGGAAGAAACGAACAGCGTCACTCTGGGTATCTTAAAAGAAATGCCCTCGCTAATTCCATCTGTCACAAAATACTGTCCATGTGCTTCAACATAACCACCCAGGGCCACCGGAAAACTGCCTGCCTTCAAAAACGGACGGTTATAAACGGCATCCATATTCATTTGGATGGATGTTGTATCAGTACTTACCCGCTGTGCCAATACAGATGCTCCCATTCCCGAAAAAACAAGAATCAATAGCAGTTTGAGATTTTTATAAATGAATGTAGATGTTTTCATGATCTTTGGTTATGTTAAAAGTTTTGAGATTAGTTTCTGCCGGGCCTTGCACTACATTGCCCTTTGCGTCAAACTCACTACCATGACAGGGGCATATCAGATAATTCGTTTGCGCATTTACTTCGCACCCTTTATGCGTACACTCCATCCAAAGTGCGATGTATTCTTCTGGATTGATTCTGTACAAGGCAATAGGAAAGGCCAAAGATGCTGCCCTTACCAATACCACTTCCAGAGGTTTTCCCTGGTCACTGGTAAATTCATTCTTTGATAACCTTAGCTTATTATCACTTATCACGGTACTCACTTTATGAATGGAAGTGCAGCCTGAAAAAAACGGGGCAATTCCAGCAATCGCTAAGCAGGAGCCTCCTATTAATCTTAGAAATTCTTTTCTGTCCATGTGGCTAAAGAGATTTAAGAAATGTGAGGAGTTTTTGCTTATCTGTTTCACTGAGCTGCTCAAAGCTATCCCGGCTGGTGGATGCTTCGCCACCATGCATCAAAATAGCTTCTTCAATCGTTTTTGCACGGCCATCGTGCATCAGAAACAACTCACCTCCCTGTGAATCTGCTGAAAGGCCAAG
>CAZFFW010000493.1:0-1919 GCA_964518125.1 uncultured Porifericola sp. | reverse complement strand
CTGCATACGAGGCACTTCGTTGACCGTAAAATGGGCCTTGCCATCAGGTGTGGTAAATTTGCCGTTACGGGCGCCATTGGGCAGGTAAAAACCCCCGTCAATACGCACCCGCTCGTTGTAGTTTTCAAAACCGGGAATGACCGACTCTATGGCATCACGGATGTGGTCGTAATTGGTTACCAGCTGATCCCAGTCTACAGTAGACAGTGGACCCAGAACGGCTTTGGCTAGCCGGGCCACGATCATCGGCTCGCTGAGCAGGTGTTCCGAGGCAGGCTTCAGGTCGCCCCTTGACTGATGCACTACACCCATAGAATTTTCTACGCTGACAAACTGATCTCCCGAAGCCTGTACATCCCGCTCACTGCGGCCCAGGCAGGGAAGAATGAGGGCTTCTTTGCCGTGTATGAGATGGCTGCGGTTGGGTTTGGTAGATACCTGTACCGTCATATCGCAGTTCATCAGCGATTTTGCCGTAAATTCTGTGTCAGGGGTAGCCGATAGAAAATTACCTCCCATGGCAAAGAAAACCTTGGCACGTCCTTCGGCCATGGCTTCAATAGCGGCTACGGTATCAAAGCCATGCTCACGGGGCGGGTTGAAGTTGAAGCGCTCCTGCAGTTTGTCCAGGAATTCGGGTTTGGGTTTCTCCCAGATGCCCATGGTGCGGTCGCCCTGCACATTGCTGTGGCCGCGTACCGGGCAGGTACCGGCACCGGGCTTACCGATGCTGCCTCTCAGCAGCAGCAGGTTGACTACTTCCTGTATGTTCTGAACGCTGTTTTTATGCTGCGTCAGTCCCATGGCCCAGCAGACGATGATGCGCTTTTTCTGCATCATCATATCGGCGGCTTCTTTGATCTGTGAGAGGGGAATGCCGCTGAGTTCGGCCATTTTCTCCACCTCATAAGTTTTAATATCTTCTACCAGGGCCTCGTAGCCGGCAGTTTTTTCTTTGATAAAGTCATGGTCAAAGACAGAACCTGGGTTCTTCTGCTCCTCATCGTACATCAGTTTCATGATGGCCTTGAGCAGGGGAATATCTCCGTTGATACGCACCTGCAGGAAGAGATCGGTCAGGTCAGTGCCGCCGTTGATCATGCTGATTCCCTGGGGATTTTTGAAGTTGATCAATCCCACTTCGGGCAGGGGATTGATAGTCATGATTTTGGCGCCATGCTTTTTGGCCTCTTCCAGGGCGGTAAGCATGCGCGGGTGGTTGGTGCCGGGGTTCTGGCCTACCACCACGATCAGCTCAGCTTTATTGAAATCCTCCAGTTTGACCGAGCCTTTGCCAATGCCTACGGTCTTGCCCAAAGCGGCACCGCTGGACTCGTGGCACATATTGGAGCAGTCGGGCAGGTTGTTGGTGCCATACTGACGCACAAAAAGCTGGTAAAGGAAAGCCGCCTCATTACTGGTGCGCCCTGAGGTGTAGAAAATAGCCTCATCAGGATGGGCCAGGGCATTGAGCTTCTCGGCAACCAGGGTAAAGGCCTCATCCCAGGAGATAGGCTCATAATGTTCGCTACCCTTCCGCAGCACCATAGGATGCGTGATACGCCCGGCCTTGCCCAGATCGTAATCTGACCATTGAGAAAGCTCATAGACCGAATGTTTTTTGAAGAAAGCCGGATCAGCCCGCTTTTTGGTAGCCTCTTCAGCAATGGCTTTGGCACCGTTCTCACAGTATTCGGCCAGGAAGGATCGCTTCTCGTCAGGGTCGGGCCAGGCGCAGCCGGGACAGTCGAAGCCCTTCATCTGGTTGAGGCGCGAAAGCGTCAGCATACCGGAGGGGCCGATTTCCTTCATAATATGGCCCAGGGCTACGGTTACTCCTTTGATCCCGGCGGCTGTTTTGCTGGGTTCGGTAATACGGATGCCGGTAAAATCCAGCGGCGGCTGGGCGGCAGGTTTTT
>CAZFFW010000492.1:0-1963 GCA_964518125.1 uncultured Porifericola sp. | reverse complement strand
ACATCTAAAAAGAGAAAGCTTACTTCAGGATGCATCTGAAGATAGGCAATGGCTGCCAAGCCATCAGAGAAACAGGCCGACAATTGCAGGCCTTCGGTTCTTTGTATGTAGCGGGAAAGGATATCGCAGGAGGCAGGCTGATCATCTACGATAATACAGGGTTGGATGGATGTGGTTGGCATCGCTGGTTGAGAAAGGCAATTCTGAACAGAAAAAAGGAAGTTCTTCCTCAACAGCCAAAAAAATTTACTCCATCTCCATTGAAGAACTTCCTTGAATTACTACAGCCCTACAGTTGCTTATTCGGGGTTTTGACTAATTGTACCCTGGGAGGCTTAGGCCCGCCCCATCCACGGATGGCTTTCTGCTGCTCCACACTTAGCGTTATGAAGCTCTTTGCTGTTTTAACTTTTCTCATAGTGTATAAATTTAAGGGATTGAATTATTTCCCTGCATAAAGATATAATGAACAATAAATCACTTCAAAATTGTACAAAAAAAAATGCGCCAAGGGTATGATTTCCTGCACGAACGGCTCTATTTATAGCACCAACTTATTCTCCTCAAAAAGCACTACACCAAGCGCTGGCAAATAAGGTGGTTTTTGAACTATCTTTGACATAACCGATCATCTAAACTCATCACCAAAAGCTCATGCCAATGCCAGAGACGGTATTTCAGGATGAAAAAAAATACAGCAGCCTATATGGAAGTAAGTAGTCGCTTCTGCATCAAAATGCCCCGGCTTTCCACCAGCACATATGGGCATTTAGTAGTATGGGGCGTAGTCTGGCTATTCATGGTCAGTGGTGGAATAGAAGTAGGCTGGCCATTAGGTTTCAGTATATGGACCCAAACCCCCTATGTGATACTTTTTGTAATTACCTTCTATTTTACGTTGCTTAAGGTTTGTCCGAAATTGCACCTAAGCAAGAAACAACAGTTTCTCGGGCATACCTCGGTAGGGGTGTTTTTCATATGTATCTATGGTTTATTTAACCGCCTCATTCCTGAATACGGAGCCGTATGGGAAGGACTACTGGATTATCCCATCAGGGAAGATGTAGCGGATGCAATGTTCCTGCTTATTTTTATCTGGATCCCAGCCTATGGTCTGTACTACAGCAAGTATAACCTTATGCTCACCCGGCAAAACAGCCAGAAAGCCATACAACTAGCACAAAGGCAGGAACAGCTAAGCCGCCAGGCGTTGCAGCTATATAAAAGCCAGTTTAGTGCCCACCTGACTTTTAATACCCTATCCCACATTTACGACAAAATTATGGATCAGGAAGAGGCTGCCGAACCCATATTACTACTTTCCAACATACTCCGGTATAATACCGCGGCCAAAGCCGATGGTGAAGTAAAACTAGTTACCGAGATAAACTATCTACAGGACTTCATCCGGATTCATCAAATTATATACCCTGATCTGAACATCCAGTTAAGGGTGCAGGGTGATCCTGAGCATTTCTGTATTCTACCCAGGATACTCATCAATTATGTAGAAAATGCCATCAAACATGGCGTAGGTAATGATCCGGCCTTTCCCATTACCATTACTTTATCTTTGTATGAGCATATCGCCTTTGAGGTGATCAATAAGGTCCGTGCCTCTCTACCAGCCGAAGGTACCAGAATGGGACTAGAAATCACCCAAAAAACGCTGGAGGCCTTCTACGGTCCTCGCCACACTCTGAGCATTGAGCAAAGACAATTAGCATATAAAGTTTGCCTTAAAATATTTCCTTCTAAAAATCCGGTGTTAGACAAATTAATTTTTGTTTCATGAAAAAATGTTTGGGTATACTCATGCTGATCTATCATAGTGCACTCAGCCAGCAAATCCAGCAGGTGCCGCTGCCTGAGGGTATGCTGGCTATCGACACTATCTTTGGAAAAACCTATGAAGACCCGTTTCGCGGACTAGAGGCGTTAGATAATCCAGCAGTTAGCGCCT
>CAZFFW010000491.1:0-1976 GCA_964518125.1 uncultured Porifericola sp. | reverse complement strand
TCGGCCCTGCTTACCCCTTATTCGCTGGTGCTTACCGAGTCGGTAGCGGCCAAATATTTTGGAAGTGAAAATTCTCCGGAAGAGATTATTGGACAATCCCTGCAGGTGAGTTTTTTCAACCATAACATTGATTTTACCATCAAAGGGATTATTGAGGATGTACCGGCCAATACCCATCTGCCTTTTGAAATTCTGCTCAGTGCCAGCACTTTTGAAGACCTCTATCCCGAAGATGATTTTGCCAATAACTGGGAATGGTACGACACCTACGTGTATGTCAGGTCACAAGAGCACATAGCTGCCGAGCAACTATACGCTAATATCCAGGCTTTACTGGAGCAAAATAGCGAAGCGATGGGAGAAGGAGCCACCGCCAAAAGCCGGATTATTTTGCAGCCCCTGACAGATATCCACCTGCATTCTCAATTGCAAATGGAAGCGGATACGAACGGGAGCTTTCAACAGGTGTTTTTCCTGGCCATACTCGCCTGTGGCCTGCTCCTGGTATCGGGGCTGAATTATGTCAACCTCCAACTGGTCCAGTCCCTGAAGCGCGTTCGGGAAGTAGGGATTCGCAAATTCATTGGCGCCGGCAAAAGGCACCTGAGCACCCAGGCTTTTATTGAAACCTCTCTCCTGGTGCTCATCGCGCTGGTTATCAGTTTTACCTGCGTACAGTTGTTGCTTCCTTCGCTCAAAAATCAGTTGGGCATTGAAGCTGTAAACCTTGACTACTCACCACTGCTCTACACCTTGCCCCTGTTCATACTCCTTTTCCTCGGCCTGATCAGCGTCTATCCGGCCTATTTCATCGCTAGTTTTGAGCCGGTAAAAGCCATTTACGGACGGTTTTCTGGTAAGGTAAAAATGGTTTTGTTGCAGCGCGGACTAGTGGGTTTACAGCTAATGGTGGCTACCCTGACGCTGGCTTTTACCTGGATGCTGTACCAGCAGTACCAGTACATGCAGCAACAAAGGCTGGGCTTTGACGACCAGCTACTGATATTCTCTGCCCCTACCGTACATACCGAGAAAGGCACCGAAGCTTACCTGAGCAGGGTAAGTACGCTTAAGCAGGAACTGGAAAAATCAGGACTTATCCGGCAGGTGACCGCATCCACCCACGTTCCTGGCCTGGCCATTGAGTACAGCACCAGCAAAGTATTTGCGGAAGGCCAGGACGAATCCTCGGGAGCAAACATGAACTTCATCGGTATTGATGATGATTTCATCAATACGTACGACCTGGAAATTCTTGCGGGAGAAAATTTCCCGGAGAAACCCAATCCTGATCAACCTTCACTGATCATCAACGAAATGGCTGCTGCTACACTTGGCTTCCGGGACGCAGCCTCAGCCGTTGGTGCGTATGTGATACATCGTGGCAGTAAGAAACAGATTAAGGCGGTGGTCAATAACTACCACCAGCGCTCCCTGAAAGAAGCCATGATCCCCCTGGCATTTACCCACCTGCCGGGCTTTCACGAGTATTTTTCGGTAAAAATCAATGCGTCTGAGACAAACGCCAGTATAGATGAGATTGGCGACACCTTTCAGCAGGTTTTTCCGGATAATCCTTTTATATATTATTTCCTGGACGAAGCGTTCCAGGCATCCTACGCCGCTGACCGGCAGTATAACTACTTCTTCAACATTTTCTCCTGCCTGATCATTTTCATCGCCTGTTTAGGCCTGCTGGGCATTGCCTCCTTTACCACCCAGCAAAAAACCAAAGAGATTGGCATCCGAAAGGTGCTGGGCGCTTCGGTAAGCAGTATCATCGGATTATTAACCACGGACTTTATGAAGCTTACGCTGCTGGCCGGCATTCTAGCCTTGCCCCTGGCTTACTGGGCCATGAACGTATGGCTGCAGAACTACGCCTTCCGCATAGAGATCAGCTGGTGGCTGCTGGCAGTGCCGCTATTGGTCGTCTTGCTCCTGGCCCTGCTGACAGTAGGCGTGCAGACGGTAAG
>CAZFFW010000490.1:0-1984 GCA_964518125.1 uncultured Porifericola sp. | reverse complement strand
TGACTTAGAAACCTACCTGAAAACCGAATGTGATCACAGTCAAAGCCATATCAATAAAATACTGCGCTTTGTAAAAGCTGTGATGGACTTCGGTGTGAGAAAGGAATGGCTGGAACATAACCCGCTGCTTTCTTTCCAGGTGAAGAAGTTGCCCAGGAAACAGAAGGTCTACCTCACATTAAAAGAACTGGATAAGATCAGAAAGCATAGATATGCATCCTGGAGGCTGGAGAAAATTGCCAAGCTTTTTCTTTTCCAATGCTATACCGGACTGGCCTATGCTGAATTGATGCGGTTTAATAAATCCTGGTTACGGCCGGGAGTAGATGATCGTCTATGGATTTTTGCTGACCGGCAAAAGGTAGAGGGCTCAGCTTGTCAGATTCCATTATTCAAACCGGCAGCTGAGATTCTTTCAGACTTGCAGGATATACCCCAGATCAGCAACGGTAAGTACAATGCTTATCTAAAGGAAATAGGGGTGATTGTTGGGATAGAAAAGAACCTTACGACACATGTAGCTCGGAAGACCTTTGGTAATTTACTCCTGGATAAAGGAGTTTCTCTGGAAGTGGTCAGCAGTATGTACGGGCATAGTAATACCAAGACTACCCTCTCATACTATGTGGATATCTCTGAAAAGAGGATTTCTGATGAGACTGTAAATTTGAAGTTTTAAATAAAATTTGCTTGAGCCCCCTTATTGGGGGCTTTTCATTAGGTTCAGCCTTGTATTTACTAACATGAAAGCATTAAATAAATATCTTTGAGGTATGGATAACCAAGGAAGATTTATTAATCCCTTCACTGATTTTGGATTTAAGAAGTTGTTTGGGACGGAGTTTAATAAAGAACTGCTGATTGATTTTTTAAACCAGGTGTTGGGTGATCGGGAGCGGATCCAGGACCTAACCTATTTGAATACTGAGAATCTAGGAAGTACCGCGGCTGACAGGAAAGCTATTTTTGATCTATACTGTGAGAATGAAAAAGAAGAGCGGTTCATCATTGAGTTGCAGAATGTTAAGCAACAGTACTTCAAAGATCGCAGTATTTTTTATTCTACATTTCCTATTCAGAGCCAGGCACCCAAAGGAAAAGACTGGGACTACTACCTAAAAGCAGTATACACCATCGGGATTCTCAATTTTTAGTTTTCCTGATCAGAGCCATAAAGAGCGGTACATGCGCGAAATTCAGCTGATAGACATAGAAACCCAAGAAGTCTTTTACAATAAGCTGACGTACATTTACCTGGAAATGCCTAAATTCCTGAAAACGGAAGAAGAATTAATCGGCCAGTTTGATAAATGGATGTATGTGCTTAAAAATATGCACCATTTGCAGAACAGACCTGTTAAATTACAGGAAAAGGTGTTTGAAAAGTTATTTTCAGAAGCTGAAATAGCCAAATTAAATCCGGATGACATGAAAGCATACGAAGAAAGCCTTAAGACTTACCGTGATCAGTACAGTGTTATTGAGACTGCCAAGAAGGAAGGAGCATCAAAGCGTGAAGTGGAGATCGCCAGAGCCATGAAAAAAGATGGGCATCCGGTAGAAACGATTGCTAAATACACTGGCCTGAAAAAAGAAGAAATAGAAAAGCTGTAAATCTCAAAGGGATCTACAATTCAAAAGGATAATGAACACAGCTTTATTATTTATCATAGGTTTTTCATTGGGTTTATGGCTTTTGAAAACCTTATTTGGCAAAAACAAAAAATAGCCAGGTATCCGGTACATATATTCCAATGCTTCCCAGCAAACCTGCTTCATCTAAAAATGTCTTTTTATTGACCCTTGCGGTAGTTCAGAGCCTTCTCAAGCAGTCTTATGCCCAACTGCATTACATAAACCTAGTTAAGCTATAGAAAAAACCGATGCCTAACAGAAGGAACCTTCAGTGATTGAAGGGTAAGAAAAGAACCTCACAACACATGTAGCACGAAAGACCTTCGGAAATTTACTCCTGGACAAGGGA
>CAZFFW010000489.1:0-2009 GCA_964518125.1 uncultured Porifericola sp. | reverse complement strand
ATAGATCGTATTCATGAAAAAGAGATGCATTCATCTTACATTTGAAGAAGAGCAATTCCTGAAAGCCCTCAAGAGACAAAGTAGTTCAGAGCGTGAGAGGGACCGTGCCCATGCATTTTTGTTGAACTAAAAAGGTCATACTATTCAAGGTCTATCCAAGATATTTGATGTGAGCAGGGCTATAATATCAGAGTGGTTAGGCAGATGGGAAGTACAAAAAAAAGCAGGGATTGCCGATGCGGCGAAAAGTGGACGCCCACCTATCTATACAGTAGCAGAGCAAAAAAAATAGTTGCCATGGCCAAAAGGCAGCCTATCCTTTGCATGAAAGTATTCATGACAGCGCTAAAAAGCATCTTTCCTAAAACTGCCGGCCTCCAGACTGTAAAGCGTATCTTGAAGCAGGCAGGGTTGTGTTGGAAACGGATGCGCAACTCACTGAATGATAAACATGATGAGGTGGTGTTCAGATTTTTCCAACAAGAGGTAAGTTTAAAAATTGATGATAAAACTAAGATACCTTAATTGTACTGCTGCTCTACCTTGATCTTCCTACCATTCTGATATGCTTCCCATCCTTCCTTTAAAGCATAAGGAACGATCAGCAAGGCTGCTACAGGGTCGGCCCACCACCAGTCAAGCCAGCGGACCAGGAGCAGGCCTCCCAGCACTACGATTGTCTGGTAGAGGCACACAAAGGTATCTTTGGCATCAGCTTTCATTTCTTCGCTATTCAGTTTTTTTCCGACCTTATATTTAGCTCTCACCAGAATGGGATTTACCACCAGGGAGATGACCAGAATTACGACCCCTAAGGTACTCCATCCAGGAGCTTTTTGACTGATGAACTTAGAAATTGAATCGTAGGTAATGAAGATACTCACGATCAGAAAGGAAACAGCGATAACATAGAGCGCAATCTGCTTTCTTTTTCTCACCCGCTCATCACTTATTCCTTTGAGTTCACCATTCAGTCGCCACCAAAGGGTTCCTCCTGACATGCCTTCTATAATGCTGTCTAATCCCCAGCCGATTAAAGCAGCACTGCCTGAAGCAATACCTCCGATCAGTGAAAATACCACTTCCAAAAAATTATAGGAAACAGCAAATATTTCAATATTCCGTCCTTTTTTCAGGTACTCATCTCTTTGCTTATCCACAATTGGTTAAATACAGTTTAAAAAATGATTTAGCTATGATAAGCTATCAAATTGCCTCTTGTTTAGATCTCCACTCTTTGACTACCTCAAATCTTCCATCATGAGGTTTGGAAGGGCTGCAGTATTTGTTTCAGGTCCTCCGGAATTTCCATAGGAAGTAGGGGATGTACATTGGCGCCTCCGGTGTTTCCTACCGGTATTTTTCCAACAAAGGACTTGACACCTCCTACTAATAAGCGGGGTATTTGCCCAATCACTTCCCTTGTACTTTTGATACGGATACCAAATTTGAGCATTTCCCAGTGGGCATAGGTATGCTCCCAGGGATAAGCCTGCCCCAGGATGTGGGCCCGCTCCAGGTGATGCCATGCCTGGGCCATTTCAGCCTGAGCAAGGGAATTCCGGTAGTTTGCTATCTCCTGCTTATAAAAAGGCTTCAGGCCTTCTGGTAGGTTGATATTGAATTTCATAAGACAAAATTTAACTGGAAATACTATGGACACAGGTTATGCATATGCATAAAATCACTACCAAATGAATTGATTATTGGGATAAAAAAAAGACTCCCTGTCATTGTCAGACAGAAAGTCTTTTCCCGTTTTCGAATGCTTAGTGATGGTGTCCTCCTTCACCTTTCTTCATTTCAGCAAGCAGCATATATGCTCCCTGGGTGACAATTTCGGCTGAGGCAGGCAGCTCCGCTACTTCTTTGATCTGTACGAAACCCTGATCCTTTAGTCCCGTCACTACCTGCACCTTGCGGAAAGTGGTGCCATGTCCTTCTTCATGCTCATCCTCATGAGCATGTTCGTCCTCGTGTGCATGTTCTTCCTCGTGTGCATGTTCTTC
>CAZFFW010000488.1:0-2025 GCA_964518125.1 uncultured Porifericola sp. | reverse complement strand
AAGAAATGTCTGCATCGTCAAACGTGAAGCTACCGCGACTCCACTGCAATCGCTGGTGCTACTCAACGATCCGCAATTTGTGGAAGCTTCCCGGGTACTGGCCGAGCGCCTGTTGACAGAACTCCCAGATTCGCCGGAAGACAAAATTACTTTCGCTTTCCGCAGCCTCACCAGCCGTACACCAAGTGCGGAAGAACTGACAATATTGAAAGAAACCTACGAGGAACAACTGGCTTACTACCGGGAAAACCCGAAAAAAGCCGATCAACTTCTGGAGGTAGGTGAAAAGAAGCTGCAGTTTAAAGATGATCCGCAGCAACTGGCGGCTTACACCATGCTGGCCAGTACGATCATGAATTTTGAAGATACTTATCTGAAATATTAGGTATGGAATGTAATCACTACAACAGCTTCAGCCGCAGAGATTTCCTGACCCGCACCAGCCTGGGACTGGGCGGCGTGGCCCTGGCCTCGCTGATGAACCCCAGCCAGCTCTTTGCCAGTACCGGCACGGGAGGCGTCCTGGGTAAGCTGCACTTTGCCCCCAAAGCCAAGCGGGTGATTTACCTTTTCCAGAGCGGCGGTCCCTCGCAAATGGAGTTGTTTGACTACAAACCCAAACTGGAAGAAATGCACGGGCAGGATTTGCCTGAATCAGTTCGGGGTGAGCAGAAGCTTACTGGTATGTCATCCAACCAGGCTTCCCTGCCTCTGGCAGGTTCCATGTTCAAATTTGCCCGTCACGGCAAAAGCGGCATGTGGGTAAGTGAACTCATGCCGCACACTGCCCGCATCGTGGACGAACTCTGCGTTATCAAGTCCATGCATACCGAGGCCATCAACCATGACCCGGCCATCACCTTTTTCCAGACCGGCTCCCAACAGCCCGGGCGTCCGTCTATTGGCTCCTGGCTGAGCTATGGGCTGGGCAGCAGCAACGAAAACCTGCCTTCGTTTACCGTACTGATCTCTAAAAACAAGGGTGGACAGCCGCTTTATTCTCGTTTGTGGGGTAACGGCTTTTTGCCCTCCCATCACCAGGGCGTGCAGTTTCGCTCCGGCAAAGACCCGGTCCTTTACTTACAAGACCCTCCTGGTGTAGGCAAAAGCAACCGCCGACAGATGCTGGATAAACTTGCCGAACTTCACCATCTCAAATTGGAAGAAACCGGGGATACGGAACTTAACTCCCGCATTGCCCAGTACGAAATGGCCTACCGCATGCAGACCTCCGTCCCTGATGCGATGGATATTGGCCATGAGCCGGACTGGGTTTACCAACTCTACGGTGAGGATTCCCGCGATCCCGGCACTTTTGCCGCCAACTGCCTGCTGGCCCGGAGACTGGCCGAACGCGATGTAAAATTTATCCAATTATACCACCAGGGCTGGGATCAGCATGGAGGGCTACCCCGCGGCATACAGCAGCAGTGCAAAGATGTAGACCAGGCCTCAGCGGCACTGGTGATGGACCTTAAGCAACGCGGTATGCTGGAAGACACACTGGTGATCTGGGGTGGGGAGTTTGGCCGTACCAATTACTGCCAGGGCAAGCTCACCAAAAATGACTACGGACGTGATCACCATCCCCGTTGCTTTACCGTCTGGATGGCCGGCGGGGGCGTCAAGCCGGGATTTGTGTACGGGGCTACTGACGAACTGGGTTATAATATCACGGAGAATCCGGTGCATGTGCACGATTTTCAGGCTACCTTGTTATATTTATTGGGCATTGACCACGAAAAACTAACTTTTAAGCACCAGGGACGCCGCTTCAGGCTAACCGATGTGCATGGTCACCTGGTCAAAGATATCATTGCTTAAAGCAAAACACTATGCCGTTAAACAACCGAAAAACTTATCATTTTACGATCATAGGCTGCCTGGCGGTAATTATTTTCCAGGCCTGTGGCCCTGAAAAAAAGTCATTCCCTGAGGACATAGAAGCCCGATTACCCGAAACGGTGGACTTTAACCTGCATGTCAAGCCGATTCTTTCTGACCGTTGCTATGCCTGTCATGGGC
>CAZFFW010000487.1:0-2029 GCA_964518125.1 uncultured Porifericola sp. | reverse complement strand
AAAATGGGTAGCCAGCCACCCTGCTCCCCTTTCTTGATCAGCGAGCGGATCATGTCATTGGTCTTTTCCGGATTCAGGATGGTATGCAGCGGATGCAGTGCCCGGTAGGTATCCCACATGCTGAAATCGGCATAGTAGTCATAGCCTTCGGCCTGATAAATATCTTTGGAGGCGCCAAAAGCCACAAAGGCCCCATCGTCGTCGCTGAAGAGGCGCGGCAGTATCATGGCATGGTAGAGGGCGGTGTAAAACATGGTTTTCTCGTCCTCACTGCCACCGCTTACCTGAACCTTGTTAAGCTGCTCACGCCAGGCATTTTCGGAATCCTGGCGTACCTGGGCAAAATCCCAACCGCTAATCTCAGCTTCCAGGTTTTTGCGGGCCTGGTCCAGGCTGGTGTGCGACAGGCCCACCCGCATCTGCAGCGGCTGTCCCTGCACGGCGGACATGCGCACAAAAGCGCCTACCGATTGCCCTTCTCCTTCGGTTTTCAGCGTTCCTTCCATAATTTCCTTTCCGTTCCAGACACCGTAAGATGCCATCGGCTGCTCAAACTGAATCACAAAATAGCCGCTGAAGCCGGCACTTTCGCCCCAACCCTGGTAAATACGGTGCACCGGGTTGTAGCCGATCACCTCGTTTCGGTCGGGTACGATGGCTACATAGCCCTCTCCCTCATCACTGTTGGGTTCAATGACCAGGGTCACAGCTTCGTCAGACTGGGGGGTAAAGCGGAGCATAGCGGCACGCTTAACAGCAGTTAGTTCTGCATCAATCTGGTAATCGGCTAATGTGACGCCATAGTAAGAGGGGGTAGCCGTTTCCGTATCGTGAGAATAAGAAGAAGCCCTTTCCTGCGGACTAATCTTCAGTTCGCCGGTCATGGGCATGATGGTAACGCTGCCGTAGTCCTGCGTACAGGAACCGCTCATCCAGCGGCTGCCGCGGAAGCCCTGTAGGCTGTCGTCCATGTAGTAGTAGGGCGAGAGGCACTTCTGCTCGCTGGCGCGGGTCTGGGGCGTCCATTGCGCCATACCAAAAGGTACGCCTACAGCCGGAAAAGTCTGCCCGCGCAGTTCGGAGCCTGACTCTGAATGCAGGACAGCCGTTTCGGTAGTACTCGGTGCGGTGCCAATCAGCGGGTTGACGTAGGCCAGAGGATCGGCAGCGAAAGTAGTAGGCTGAATTTCGGAAGTGCAGGCAGCCAGGCTGATGGTAATCAGCGTGAGGTAAAAGCTAAGTCTCATAGGTGTCGGTTGTCAGTACATTTGAACCCCGACAATTTCAGCCATTCGTTTTACATTGGCAAACAAAAGGGGAATGAATAAGAGGCCAAAATTCTATTGCTGGGATGATAAGTTTAACAGCCTTCTAAACTCATGAATACTCACCACAGTGATTTTTGGAAAAGACAGGTTCTTTAAAACGTTAAAATGGCTATCGTGAGTCACCAGGCAGTGTACGTTATTGGCAAAGGCACAGTCAGCAAACTTGTTATCATCAGCATCCTCTTCAATAAGGCTCATTTGAAACGAAATAGTAGTCAGGTGTACATTATTAAGTTCAAGTAAAACCCTCAGTACCGATTGAGCTACTTCCGGATGCCATCGCCTCGCGATTATCTCTTCGTATTCGGTGAGGATTTCGTTCGTTACAAAAAGCTCAAACTCTTTTCGTAATAAAGCCTGATAAACCCAATGATATTTTGATCTGCTGGAAATAGATACCAGCAGCACATTAGTATCAATAACTACTCTAAGTTTAGTCTTCATTCAACCATTGATCCATATCGTCATTGGACAAGTTTTGATTGTCCCAGACCTGATCGGCTTTTTGTATTGATTTCCTAGCGTAAAATTCGGCCAGCACGTCTCGTAGTTCCTGCAAATCCTCCTCAGAGAGTTCTGTAGCATAGAGTTTTAACAACTCTAGTTGCGTGTTGGTCAATGGTAGCTGTAAATCTTTCATCTTAAGTACGATCTATGATTTGTTGGTAACAGAATTTACTTTATTGCTCTTACCAGGTGTA
>CAZFFW010000486.1:0-2045 GCA_964518125.1 uncultured Porifericola sp. | reverse complement strand
AGTCTATACTCTCCGGATTGGTAGGTTCCAGCAAGAAGACAACATCATCAAAATCCATATCTGCACCTGGCAAGCGGTTGTCTTCAAATGATAGCAGGATAATATTTTCTGTACCGGCATTTAGTAATAAGTTTGCCTGACGATGGTGAGAGGGCCAAATGGTATTAAGCTTCTGAGTAGAATAATTTGTACCGATTCCTGAACTAATCGTACCATTATTCCATCCTTTAGCAACCAGAAAGAATCCTATAGCCGAACCTTTTTTCAGATTTTCCAGACATACTTTGTCGCCCTTTACCAACTCTCCCTTACTACCTTGAGCGGAGGAATTAGGGTATACCACAGTCATATTATCAATTTCGTTTACATTATTTGGTGGGTTTAAAGGGTCATAAAGGTAATATCCAAAGGTATTTGTCCAACCTGCTGTCTCACTGTAAAAGGTGATTTTAAGGTCGGTATCCTCATTAAAAGTTAAATCTGTGACTACCTCAGATCCAAAATACTGGGGCTTTAAGGAAAGAATATCTTTTTTATCAGCAAAGGTATTACTGATCAGGTCCTGCAACTCCTGGCTGACCGGAGTAGCTTTCTCGCAAAGATATTCCGGTGTGCCATAGTCGTCCCATTCACCAATAGGTATGTAATCACCTTCTCCCGGATTGTATTCCACGATTTCTATGATTTTCAGTCCTCCCGCTCCAGTAGCTACGAACATGACGTTGCCTTTACTCTGCACATAATTAGTGGATGCTGAGAACTCAACATTACCAACCAGGGACATCTGTTCCTCCTGTTGTTCGCTCAGGTACATGCCTGCTGCTCCATTGGCACAGAAGATTTTTTCAGCGTTAACAGATACACCGTTTGTTACCAGTAGTTCACTGTCTACATCTTCTATGGATGGAAGACCCATGTGGTGCAGGATTTCGCCCGTTCTGAAGTCAATCACTTTAAGTCCTTCCCGACCAGTGGGCACGAATATTTTATCATTGGTGATGCTCAGAATGGACTTGGATTCTGGTATGTCTGCTCCCCCCAATGTGTAGCCATTCACAAAACTGTTATCTGCTATATTGTAAATCTTGACCCTTGCCGGAGTTCCCTGCATAAGCACATAGAAGTTATCGTTGAATGCGATGGAACGAGCATCGTCAAGTCCGGTAGATAGTACTTTTTCGTAGCTGTTTTTATCATAAATGCTAAGTCCGCCGTGTGAGCCCGATGTGACATAAATATAATCACCATGTACCTTCACGTCAGTAGCAGTAAAGCTTGATACATCAATGAGCTTGTTTGACTGACCCTCTACTTCAGGGTAGCTGATTACTTCCAGGATTGCATTGGAATTTAGCTCATGAACTTCATTCTTTTCTGTTGCTCCAGCCAGGAATACCTTACCATTTTCGTAGTAAACAGCACTATATTCGCTTCCCTCTACAATGTACTGGTAGATAAGACTGGGCTCCTTAATGTTACTTATATCAAAGACCTCAAAACCACCCCGGTACACAGGGCCCTCTGTATTGTAGCTTACGAAAGCCTTGTCACCATCAATGTACACATGAGAGGCCCTCAGTGTATTTCCTGAGCTTACCGGCGGCTCTACTTCAGCGCGTAGTACCAGTGCATAATTGCTCTGACTTTCTGCGCTGCTGGCAACTCTGCCATTTGGCGTAGATATCTCTATGTCATTTACCGACATGATTTCATCAAAGGCCGGAACCCGTACCCTACTATTGAGATACGAACCATTGGTATTGATGCTGATTCCTCTGTCGGCTCGCTGTTTTTCTATGGCATCCTCATTACAGGAATTGAAAATGAACAGCAGTGAAAAGAATGTTATTACACGTATAGGAATGTTGAAACGCATTGGCTTCTTCATAATCAATAAATTTTATTGCTTATTTCTAACTCTACAAATGTAATTATTTTTATTTAAATTATGAATATATACTAATAAAATATTATAATATTTATTTTTAGTACAGCTTAGAGTCAGTTAAGTCCGATAGGGTATGATGCGGTAAGTCTTGGCCCAA
>CAZFFW010000485.1:0-2050 GCA_964518125.1 uncultured Porifericola sp. | reverse complement strand
CAGCAACTGGATGTCAATAACCGGGAATTACTGTATAATACCAAAAAAGGGACACAGATACCCAACCAGCATGTATGGCTGGGTATCAGGATTAACCCTAAGCACGACTATATCCCCCCCCTGAGTTTCTTCTTTGACTGGCGTAATCATCCCGACAAGCAGAAATTTATCAACCTGGTGCCGATCAGCCAGTGTGCCGTAGGTGAGTTGATGCTTACATCCCGCTCAGGCTACGGGCTGGCAGTTGAAGAGAAAGTCAGTAAGCTCAGAAATACCCTGGGTAACGAATGGGATATCCTTCCGAAGATAGAAGACAAAGTCAATCAGCTCTATGAACAGCATTTTCTGACATTAAACCATACTGACATCAAGCTTAAAGAGTGTCTGTGTGCCTACCCGGAGGTTTTTGCGGACTGGTTTGAAGAAAAAGCACTGGAGGAGCTTAGCGAACCCCTGCTCTGGTTGCAGTTTTCTCTCTCCCAGCTGATTCCGCAGGAGGCCATAGAAGAAATGACCCTGGCGCTTAACTGCTTTCCCGCCTGTAATCGTCAGCTGATTGATAATCGCCGTCCCTATCGCCTGGATGATAGCCTTAACATCATCCCGCTGCAGTCCGAAGACTATTTTCTGGCGGTACATAAAGTATCTTCGGGAGATGGTCAGCCGCTGCAGGCACTTCCTTTTTTTGATACCAGCCAGCTCAAGCCCGGCAAGTATGCCATTCGCAAGGATAGGGTAGCGAAATTTGACAGCCGCAACGCACGAGAGATACTTCACTATATGCTGGAACTCATGCGGGATGAGACTGCCGCCTTTACAGCCGCCAGCGGTGCGATAGGCTCCAAAGAAATCCTGGAACTGGAACAGAACATTAACAGAATTGAGAATAACCTGGCGAAAAAAGCTTCTCCTGGTGATACGGAACAATACCTGATGCTTAAGCCTGACAAAAGCAAGGATATTTACGTCTCATTCTGGAATACTACCGGGGCGCTGGCCAATAAGATACCGGCAGGAAGCACCTTCAAGACCCGTGCGGTTGATATACAGTCGGGCAGTAGTTTCTCCATGACTACCTCTTTTGGAGGTAAAGACAAGCCATCGGAGCAGGAAAAACTATATACCTTCCGCAGCAACTTATTGTCCAGGGAAAGGATCGTCACGCGGGAGGATATACGCGCAGCCTGCTTTGCCGAACTCGGTGATAAGATAGCCCATGTGGACATCAAAAAAGGTTTCAACAACGAAGCTTCTTCCCGGCAGGGCCTTACCCGCATTCTCTGCGTTGAGATCACGCCCCAGGAAGATGATGAGCTGAGCGGGGAGGACTGGGAAAAGATCTGCGAAGAATTGTCGATGAACCTGCAGCAAAGGTCGTCCATTTTCCTGCCGATCAAAGTAAATTTAGCATCAACTGCGGCCATTTGATATGAAAAGCACCACCGATATACAGCAGGGAAATCTCCGTGAGCTGCCCATACAGCTCAAGCTGGACCTCTATGTAGAGGTGGTGATTGCTTCCCTCATCGCGGAGGGTAAAGTGGACCCGGCAAAACTTTATATAAAACCAAAGGGCACTTTTTCCCGAAGTCACCAACCCGACCTGTCCAAAATTGAGGTCATTGAAGATAAGCTGCTGGAGCAGTCAGCTGTATACTTCAATATCAATCGTGAAGGCCTTTACGATATGTTGCCGGAAGGGATGTTTCACACAAGCCCTCCCAAAACCAAGCATATCGATACTGAGGAGTCAGTCCGGGAACTCAAAATTCACCGCAATGAAGAGAAAAGCGCCCGTAAATTCTTTCTGCCGCTGGAGCAGATGTTCTATCAGCAGCGGATTGCCATTGAGATAGAAGAACAGAAATCACTGATCGGGCTCTCTGAAGCCATCGTGGACGAACTGATCGCCGACTTCTGGAAAATACCCGTTCGCCTGGATTACTACCAGTCGCTTTGCCTGGCTTATATGCTACCGATGATGCACCAGATAGTCGGGAATTTTGACCTGACTGCCCAGTGCCTGAGCGTACTGCTGCAGGTGCCGGTA
>CAZFFW010000484.1:0-2060 GCA_964518125.1 uncultured Porifericola sp. | reverse complement strand
TTGATGATATTGACCGGGCCACCTGCAGTGCCAGGAATATTGAAGTGGTTGGGATTTGGAATCGGAATGCCTTCCACCTGCCAGAGAATCCCGGAAGGAGAGTTTCCCCGAATGACGATATCGTTACGGGAATCGTCGGCGCCCTGCACACCGGCAAAGTTGGATGCCATACGGGAGGGGTCACCACGGCTGCCGGGATAGCGGTCGGTTTCATCTACCGAAAACTGCCGCGCGCTCACCATTGCCATGTCATTATTGACCTCACCGGAGCGGGTAGCTTTGATCTCTATCCCTTCCAGTTGCTGTATGGACTCTTCCATCTCCACCTGCAGTACCACTTCTTTGGCCGAGCTGACGATCACATTGTTGAGCAGCACATCCTTGTATCCGGTGTAAGTGAACTTGACCGACTGCCTCCCTACCGGTACCTTTTCTATCCTGAACTGCCCGTTGATGTCAGAAGATGTCCCCTGGAAATCCCCTTCCCGATCAGTGATCAGTATGACATTGACTCCCGGCAGCGGAAATTTGGTTTCACTGTCCACCACTGTTCCACGCACCGTCTGGGTGATCTCCTGCGACCAGGAAACTGTTCCGCAGAAAATCAACAGCAGGGTGAAAAGACCTGGTAAAAGTAGGGATGGTACTTTCTGGTGAACTAGCATAGAGCGCGATAGATGATGGTTTCTGATGAAGAAATTACTGCCAGATACCCGGAAATATAGTTTTTAGCCTAGGGCAATGCAATGCTTCCTGTCTAATTTAGTTTTTTTTACTAATTTTTAGAAGATTTAAACCTACGATACAACAACCAACATGGCACAACACAAGCCTTTCTCCCTGCCGGCCTGGGCCCGTACCCTCTGGCAGACTACTGCTCGTACCAGCAGCGACAAAACTGTCACTACGGAAAAAAGCCCTACTGTTCCCCCGATCGTAGCGGCAAAACCACGACGACTGCTCTCCATTGACGCTTTGCGGGGTTTTGACATGCTGCTCATCGCCGGAGGCGGCACTTTCCTGGTCCGGCTGGAGGGCAAAACCGGCCTGGCCTGGGTGGACTGGATCGCAGCCCAACTGGAGCATCCTGCCTGGCATGGCTTCACTTTTTATGATTTCATCTTCCCGCTCTTCCTCTTCATCGCCGGGGTATCGCTGCCTTTCTCGCTCAGCAAAGGACTCAGCAGTGGAATGGAAAAAACAACTATTTACAGAAAGGCCTTCCGCCGGATGCTCATCCTGATCGCGCTGGGAATACTCTACAAAAACGCCCCAATACCCTTTTTTGAGCCTTCCGAGATTCGGCTGGGCAGTGTGCTGGGGCGCATCGGTATCGCAGGCTTTGTCGCGACTTTGCTCTACCTGAATTTTTCTGCAACAGGCAGAATGTTGTGGGTGGCGGGCATCCTCCTACTGTACTACGCGGCGCTCTTCCTGATTCCGGTGCCGAGCTACGGAGCCGGCGACCTCTCTATTGAGGGCAACCTGGTCGGCTGGTTTGACCGGACTTTCCTGCCGGGAAGGCTTTTGCAGGGAAATTACGACGAGCTGGGCCTGCTTACGCAGTTTCCCGCCATCTGCCTGACTATTCTGGGGGCTTTTGCCGGAGAGATACTCCGCTCCTCTAGAACTGACAGTCAGAAAATTCAACTTATGCTGGCCGCCGGACTGGCAGGCATCGTTTTATCTTTGCTCTGGAATTTTCATTTTCCTATTAACAAGCACCTCTGGAGCAGTTCATTCATCCTGCTGACCGGAGGCATGGCCTTTGTTTTTATGGCTGCTTTTTTCTGGATCATTGATGTTATGCAGTACCGCAGCTGGGCTTTCTTTTTCAAAGTAATCGGCATGAATTCACTGACCGTCTACCTGGCTTATCGTTTTATTGACTTTTCGCAAACGGCAGAAATGCTGTTCGGAGGTCTGTATGCACCTTTGGAGGAAAGCTGGCATGGGGTATTCAATGCGCTGGGCGCACTGGGCCTGGTGTGGGCTTTTCTGTATATCCTGTACCGGAACAAACTGTTTCTCAAGGTGTAAACAAATCAGTTGATTGGGGC
>CAZFFW010000483.1:0-2061 GCA_964518125.1 uncultured Porifericola sp. | reverse complement strand
TACTTCAAATTTAAAATGCCCGACTTGCTACTCTATTGTCTTGCTTTACCGCAAACTTTCTTATTTGCTTGGATCATATGAAATCTTTCTTCCATTCTGGAAAGCTTCCCATCCTTCTTTAAGAGCATAGGGTACAATTAGAAAGGCCGCAACGGGATCGGCCCACCACCAATCAAGGTAGCGTACCGCGAGCAAGCCACCCAATACGGCTATGGTTTGGTATAAACACACAAAGGTATCTTTGGAATCAGCGATTAGCTCCTTGCTGTCCAGTTTTTTGCCATAGCGGTATTTATACCAAATAAGAATAGGATTTACTACAAGGGAAATGACAAGTATAATTACTCCTGTTGAACTCCATGAAGGAGTTTTCTGAGCTAATAGCTTTGAAATAGAATCGTAGGTAATAAACAAACTCACCAGTAAAAAGGAAGTGGCAATAACAAAAAAGGTTATCTTTTCCCGCTTCCGCACCTGTTGTTCCTTAATGTCTTTTATTTCACCGTGCAAGCGCCACCACAATGTACTTGCCGATACCACTTCAATTACACTGTCTAATCCCCAACCGATTAAAGCAGCACTGCCAGAAGTGAAACCTGCGATCAGAGATACTATTACTTCAATCGTATCATAAATGATATTGTAAACCTGAACTTTACGAGCTTTTTTGAGGTATTTTTCCCTTTGCTTCTCCATATACATTTATTTGATATTATTTCATTTTCTTATTTTTCCAGAATTTATCAAAACACCGAATCTCAGTATTGCTCATAAAAGTCTTGCCATCTTTTTCGCCAACAATAGCAGCTTCTTTAAGGTAAATTTTTCCTTTAACAGGCATGCATTTTCATTTAGCTAATTTTAAAATCCTTACAGCCCCACTCATAACAAAGGCGAAAACTATCCCTCCAATTGCCAAATCGGGCCATTTGCTATCCAGCCAGTAAACCAGTACACCGGCTAGGATCACTCCGCCATTCACAATAATGTCATTGGAGGTGAAAATGGCGCTGGCCTGCATGTGGGCTTCATCGCTTTTGGCTTTATTGATCAGCCAGAGCGAAACCAGGTTGCCGATAAGGGCCAGTACTGATATGATGATCATCCATTGAAACAGCGGTGTTTCGCTTTCGCTGAAAAACCTGCGCAATACTTCTGAAAAGCCTAATAGTGCCAGACCCATTTGAAAATAGCCACTGATTTTGGCTACTTTTTTCTTGCGAGACATTGCTGCACCAACAGCAAATAAGCTCAGGCCGTACACGATAGAATCCGCCAGCATATCCAGTGAATCGGCTATCAGGCCCATAGAGCGTGATATCCATCCGGTGGTCATCTCTACTACAAAGAACCCGAAATTGATGCCCAGCACCCACCACAGGATTTTGCGCTGGTGAGAATCGTCAGCAGCTAATGGCAACTCGGCTACTTCTTCCGTATCTTCCAATCTATCATTAAGTTTGAGTTCGCTAATGGCCTGATGGATCTTGTCTACTTCTTCCGTATGATATACCTCCAGTTTACGGTTTGAGATATCAAAAGAAAGCTGCTTGACCTGGTCGTAAGGTTCCAGCTTCATTCGGATCATCTGCTCCTCTGAGGGGCAGTCCATTTTGCTGATGTGGAAGGTGGTTTTTTTCATTCTATTTATGCGAGCGGCTTTACACCGGATCTTTTAAAAATATCCATAATTTCATCGGGAATCGTCATTGGCTTAAGAGGCGGAACATTCGCCCCTCCGGTATTGCCAACCGGTATATGACCTACAAATGATTTTACACCTCCAACTAAAAGCCGAGGAATCTGTCCAATAATTTCCTTATAATTTTTAATATGGATACCGAACAATAGCATTTTCCAGTGCACATAGCTGTGATGCCAGGGATAAGCCTGGCCTAAAATATGAGCTCTTTCCAAGTGTTTCCATGCAGTACGTAGATCGTTTTGATTTTTATAAAACCTATACTGATTCAGCTCTTCTTCAAAGTAGGGTTTGAGCGAATTGGGCATTCTTGTATTTAGTTTCATCCTTTTAATTTTTATATGCTACTTCTTATAAGC
>CAZFFW010000482.1:0-2066 GCA_964518125.1 uncultured Porifericola sp. | reverse complement strand
GCTCAGCTTTCAAGACATACTGAGAAGAGAAAATAATCAGCAGTCCTATGAGACTCAAATGTATAAGCAAACCTTTGTAAAGTTGTGTATTTTGCTTCATCTGGCTGTCAATATTTTTGCAATTACATACAACTATATTAAAATACATATCATCAGAAAGCAAACTTTGCGACTACCAACCCTCTAATCCGAGAAGATAGTTACCTGTTCAAGACCCCGTGTAATCGGAAGCTAGGAAGGTAGGTAACAGCATTTTCTTATCCATCAGGGATAAGTTAAAGCTGCCTATCAACCGACAGAAAAGTGGTATACGCAGACCTGTAAACTTTGAGATACTCGGATACAAATATGTACCGGAATTAAAGAAAGGAGTGAAAGGACAGTATCAGCTTACGGTAAGCGATAAAAGACAGAGGGCCGTCCCCTAAAAGTCTCTCAAAAGAGAACTGAAAGCTATCATCAAGAAAACCATTCTAAGTTCACTATCCGAGAGCTTAGACAAACTAAAAGAGGTACAGTAGTGAGGTTGGCTCAATTATTTCCGATTAGGAAACATCCAGGTTCGTCACAAGTACTTAGATGTATGGTTAAGGAGTAGGATTAGGTATCGTATCTGGCATAATCGGTCCAAGCAGGATGGAAGAAGCCCGAGGGGAAAAGGAAAAACCTTATCCGTTTAGGCATCCGGTACGGCCAGGCATATGCCTGGACCGGGCCGCCGGACTAGATTGGGAGGTTGGGCAGTTGCATTATCCAGTAGCAAAAATCTTGTCAGAAGAATCTTAATATTATTACTTTTAAAGCAGGCTTAATAAGTGTGACACAAAAATAATTTTCAATGACTTAACAGTATTAACTCTGTAACCCTAAACAGCTTTTCTACTTACCACAACCTGTATATATGACACTGAAAAAAATAGTAGCCAGGCTACATCTCATTATCGGACTAGGTGTAGGAATTCTATTTTTTATCATAGCTTTATCTGGAGCTGTATATACCTGGGCTCCTGAGATCGGTAGCATCATTTATCAGCAAAATATTGCCAGTCAGAACAAAGATTTTGTGCTTGTATCTGAGCTTAAGGCTACCCTGGATAGAGAATTTCCTGCAGGTGATTTTCGTACTGCTTTTTATCGTGACAAAAACAGCACAGCTGAAGTATTACTATATGCTCCCGGCACCTATTACATCGCTCAAATGAATCCTTATACAGGGGAGTTGGTACACTTGCAGGATATGAACCAGGGCTGGCTCAATTATATCAAGTTTATCCATAGAAACCTGATGTTGGGTGATTTCGGGCGGGAAATTGTACACTGGGTCACCTTACTCGCTCTGCCAATGCTAATCACTGGCCTAATCCTTTGGTGGCCGGCGAAGCGAAAAGGAAGCAAGAGACTTTTCAAAATCAAATGGAATGCCTCATCCAGGCGCCTCAACTATGATCTGCATAATGTATTGGGCTTTTATGCGACATGGATACTGATTTTTACCATCCTCACCGGACTGTTCTGGGGATTTGAGTGGGTAAGAGCAACGTTGAAGAGCGGTACAGGTGAAAATGAAATGGTGTATGAAACCCCCAGTTCTGAAGTGATAAATCCTGAGACTGAAACCGATAAGTTTGTGCTCATGGACAGCTTAATGAAGGTATACCAGGCTCGCTTCCCCGACAAGAATATCAGAATGAGTAACCCTCACCAGGAAGATGAACCCATTCGTGTAGTGCTTATTGATCCTGAAATGATGGTGTACAATGTTGATCATTATTATTATGACCGTTATAGTGGAAAACGGATCATGGGAGACTTCCAGAATGGTCTGTCCACGCAGAACAGTACTTTCACTACCATAAATATGCTGGTTTATGATATCCACCTGGGCACCATATTTGGATTCACGGGAAAAGTGCTGGTATGCCTCGCTTCACTGATTGCTGCCTCACTACCCATTACCGGATTTTTGATTTGGTGGGGCAAAAAGAAGAAGAAATATCTATAGCTTTGTCATTTCATATTAAGTATTTGGACAAAAGAAACCGTATAAAGATAAAATGTAATAGATC
>CAZFFW010000481.1:0-2070 GCA_964518125.1 uncultured Porifericola sp. | reverse complement strand
GATTGTCTGTTTTATTACGATCAAAACTTTGATCTAAATAAGTAGCCATTAATACACCATCATCTGTGGCTATCCCAAACAAGGCAATAAATCCGACCCAAACAGCCACACTTAAATTGATAGTATGTATTTGGAACAGGTCACGGAAATTGGTACCGAATAGGGAGAAGTCAGCAAACCAGGGCTGGCCATACAGCCACAACATGATAAAGCCCCCACTAAATGCCATAACAATACCTGTAAAAACCATCAATGAAGTGGCTACAGACTTGAATTGAAAGTAAAGTATGAGGAAGACGATACCTAATACCAAAGGAACAATAATGGAGAGCCTTTTTTCAGCCCTAACCTGATTTTCATAGCTTCCTGAGAACTTGTAGCTGACCCCGGCAGGAACGACTAAATCACCTGCATCAATTCTTTCTTGAATAGCTGCCTGGGCATCATTTACAACTCCAACTTCTGAGTATCCGTCCCTTTTGTCAAATAATACATAACCCACCAAAAAAGTCTCCTCACTTTTGATCGCCTGTGGCCCCCTCTCATACTCAAAGTCCACCACCTGTCTGATTGGTATCTGTGCGCCTGTAGGCGTGGGCAACAATATTTTGCCCAATGCTTCGGGATTGTCCCTGAGTTCGCGCGGGTAGCGTACCCTCACTGGAAAACGCTCACGTCCCTCCACAGTAGAAGTAATTTTCATTCCTCCAATGGCTGTTTCAATAGTCTGCTGTACGTCTTCCACATTGAGCCCATAGCGAGAAATTTCATCTCGGTTGATATTCAAATGAAGATAGGGCTTACCCACAATCCGATCAGCAAACACAGCTTCCTTCTTTACTGAAGGGACATTTTTGAGTATTTCCTCCAGTTGAAGCCCGAAATTTTCTATCGTTTTCAGGTCTGGGCCGTACACTTTAATCCCCATAGGGGCACGCATACCTGTTTGGAGCATGACCAGCCGGGTTTCAATAGGCTGCAGCTTAGGTGCTGAAGTTACTCCCGGTATTTTGGTAACCTTCACAATTTCATTCCAGATATCATCCGGGGATTCTATCTGCGGCCGCCAGTTGCGGAAATAATTCCCGTTATTATCTGGTATGAGTTCCTCCAAAACAACCCCTCGTTTAATGGCTGCTTCATTTGAAAGGCTATCACCACTTTTGAGTATGAAGCGATCGTCTTTATCAACCTTAAACCTTACCCGGTGCCCTTTTTCATTGAGCATGTACTCCGGTTTATAATTGATGATATTTTCATACATGGAAATAGGTGCCGGATCAAGGGCAGATTCTACCCGCCCTAGTTTGCCTACCGTTAATTCTACTTCCGGAATGTTGGTCAGGAGCATATCCAATTGACCAACTACTTTGCGGTTGAATTCAATACCGGAATGCGGCATGGACGTTGGCATGAGCAGAAAACTTCCTTCATCCAGGGAAGGCATAAATTCCTTTCCTACACCCGGGAAGGTATGGGTCAATCCTGACCAAACTGTAGATGTCCGGACATCCCAGCCGAGATTGTCGAATGCTTTAGGAATAAACCCGAAAATGGTACTAAATCCCAACCATACATTTGCGCCAAGCAAAATCAAGAAAGTAGGTATTAATAGGAACTTAATTTTATTATCCAGGCACCATCTTAATATCGATTTATAATAATATTCTAAAAGCGTAAATGAGCCAAGAATAAAGCCTACCAATATGGTCACAAAAATAAAGTTGAGCAACAGAGACTTGGAGGCACCTAGTGGTAGCCAATACTTGGCTAAAAGCCAGATTACTCCAGCAAGTACAACGATTAGCTCAGCATACTTGAAGAGAAATAATACGGGCTTGGGGAAGCTTTCCTTTTTAGCGTCAAAGATTTGCTTTACAATTCCGATTGCACCAAACAATGTCAGCAATACACCACCCCATATCTGACCGGAAAAGAGCCCTATAATTCCAACTAATACTAATGCATAGCCGCCATATTTCTTAAGAAACTTATTATTGATTTTGAATCCAAAAAACCAATGTGCCAAGGTAGGCATGATCAATAGACTCACCAACAGCGCAGCTACCA
>CAZFFW010000480.1:0-2100 GCA_964518125.1 uncultured Porifericola sp. | reverse complement strand
TGTCTGAAAGCTTCCAGTTTTTGAGTTTTGCCCGGGCTGATTTAAATAATTGTGGTTGTGTATCTTTGATTTTTTGTGCTTCAAACAATTCCTCCTGAGCAGTAACTAAATCAGGCGAATAGATATAGGCAATTACCTGTCCCCTGCGCACATATTCACCTGTGAAGTTAACATTCAGTCGTTCAATTCTACCTGGAATGTGACTGGATTGAGAGGAAACAAGCCGCTCATCTTCCTGTACCTTCCCGTTTAATCTAACTGTTTTCACTGGATCCATGGTACCCACAGTAGCAGTTCTAATATCAGCTAGTTGCATGGCGGTAGGCGACATACTTACTGCCATTGGGTCAAGTACTTCATCCTGATCATCCTCCAAAGGAATGAGGTCCATGCCACAAATAGGACAGTCTCCAGGTTCACTCTGACGGATCTGTGGGTGCATAGAGCAGGTCCATACGGTCTCTCCGGCTATTTCTGTCGTGTGCTGGTGCTCATCATCCATTTTACTCTCAGATGATGAACCACCAAAAATCAACCAACCCAGCAATAACCCTATTGCCAGTGTTGACAGTGCTATGATTATTATTTTTTTATTCGTATTCATCTTAATATGTTTTTGCAGTTAAGTAATTGAGTCTGGCCAGGGCAATTTGATACTGTGTTTCGGCCGTTGCCTTCATCTTTTCATATTTTAGTAACTGTTGCTGCATACGCAGCACTTCTTCAAACTCCTTTCCCGAATTGCCATATGCAGTAAAAAGCAGGTTAAGTGCTTGATTGGATTCCTGAATTTGTTGAGCATACAGCTCAAGCAACTCTTGCTGTTGTTGAATTTCAAACCAAGCCATTTCGTAGTTTGACGTAAGGGTATTGGCAAAATCCTCTTTTTGGAGCGCATAGCTTTCCTGCATGAGTTGTGCTTCTTTTACAGCTGCTTTGTATTTGCTTCGGAAAATGGGAATGCTGACAGAAACCATCGGCATCAAGGCATTTTTACCATTGTCTTGGGGAGCTGCCATATCAGAAGCCAGATCTGTACGTTCTCCGACCATTACATAATCCAGCCCTACTCCAAACTTTGGAAGCCCTTGCTTATAGGCTACCTCCTCACTGGCCTCACTGGAGGCTATTTTTAAGTCCAATTCTTCCAACATAGGGTTATTCGTAAGCAAAGAGTCCTTTCTAAAATTATCAGGCAAGGCTTGAGCAAAGAGAGAGTCCTCTACAATTACCAATGCGTCTTCCTCTCTGTTGAGCAGTTTATTAAACCGGGTCAGCAGAGGAGCTTCCTTATCGTTCAGAATAGAAAGGTTGCTTGTGGCATCTTTCAACATAATATCAACACGCAAGAAGTCAACCATAGTACCGGCTCCATTTTCAAACTTCTTATTGGTAATGGTTTTATAAGACTCCAGTATTTCAATATTCTCCCGCTCAATTTCTTTCCATTGATTGAGCTCATAAAGCGGATAGTATGCTGCTGCGACCTGATAATACAAGCGGTTCCTGGCATCCAGAAAAGACTGGTATTTAGCTTCAGCCATCAAAGCCGCAGCATCACCCTGTGCTTTCAAGGTACCAAACCAGGGAAACATCTGTGTTAAAGAAAACCTGGCCCGTTGCGGTCCCACCCTCGTTTCTACCGGTGAAATGAAATAGCCAAAAGAGAAATTAGGATCCGGCAAAGTATTTACCTGTTCCACTTTCTGAATAGCCGCTTCAAATTCCCGGTATTTCGCCTGTAGACCGGGATTGTTTTCTGCTGCTATTTTTAAATAGTCATCCAGGGTCTGCGCTTCACTCACGCTGGTTCCGAGAAAAACAAGTATTATGATATTTACAATGATCTTCATGATTGTATCTTATTAAGTTTTTTTTCCTCTCTCATACAGTATAAAACCGGCACTATAAAGTAGGTGACCGCAGCGAAGAACATACCTCCAAATGCGGGAATAGCCATCGGGATCATGATGTCAGCACCACGTCCTGTTGAGGTTAGTATAGGAAGCAAAGCAATGATGGTTGTGGCAGACGTCATCACAGCTGGTTTTATTCTTCGTTGACCAGCTTCCACTGTTGCCGCTCTTATTCCTTTCAGAT
>CAZFFW010000479.1:0-2103 GCA_964518125.1 uncultured Porifericola sp. | reverse complement strand
TAAAGTGGCCATAGAAAGCAGGATTCCCACCCTGAAATGGGTATTGTGGGGCATATCCTTCATGATGCCGCTTACCTGCGCGGGCACATCTCCCAGCAGCAACGTCTGGCCCAGGCAGTCGGTAGTGCCGAAATATTTTTGAGCCGCTGTTTCGGAGAGCACGATGCTGAAAGGCTGCTGCAATGCCTGCCGGGCGTTCCCGCTGATCAGGGGAAAGGTAAACACGGAGAAGAAAGTACTGTCGGCATAGGCAATATTTTCTTCGCCAAAAATACTTCCGCCTTCTTTCTGCACAATGAGGTAGTCGGGTAGCAGGCGAGTGGCTGTTTCTACTTCAGGAAAGTTTTCCAGCACCGCCGGCATCATGGGTGCGGAGGTACTCTCAAAATAGGTATCGGTAGGAGTCTGTATGTCGGTCACCAGGCGATAAATGCGCTCCGCATCCCGGTGATAGGCATCGTAGCTCAGCTCAAAATTGACGAACAACAGCGCAAAAAAGCAGACACAAATCCCCACCCCCAGCCCCAGGATGTTGATAGCTGTTGTCAGAGGGTGCTTTGACAGATAGCGAAAAGCATTACGGAAGTAGTTGCTGAACATCATGGATACTGAATAAAGGATCGATGGTTGGTTGATGTGTCTCATTATTCACCAATCATTTTTCATTACCAAATCTTTTGCAGGGAAGTGCCGGGATTTTGCAGTGAAAGGGATGAAATGCTGCGGATGCTTGCTCAGTTCTGGATTGCTTTCTTGGTGAAAGAAGCAGTTAGTTGCTCCTTTAAACCGTATGTAATCAATATTTCTTGTCCAAATTCCCAAATTTCAGCGGGAGTTCTTTTTCCCGGCTGACCCAAAAAAAAAGTGCCAGCTATTCCACCAATCTCTATCTTCAAAACTACCTAATATGTTCTCGTTATAGGGCCACAGCCAGCTATGATTAGGGCAATTCGGATGAATACCCTCCTTTGTTCTGAGAACTGGAAAAAGCATTGTTTTTCTTAAAATCTGCATTGAGATAAAATCGTTATCTTTGGTAAAACATACAACAGCAGGTAGGCGCAGATTAACCTGGAAAAGCACGGTGATCTCGGGGAATATTTTTATGATGTGCTGGAAGCTCAGTCACGAAAAGATGAGGAAAGAATCCCTTTAAAAAGCCTCAATAAAGGCCTTAAAGCTTCCGGGAAGTTAGACGAGGATGTATAAAGTCATCGTCAAAAAATCTGCGGCCAAAGCCATATACTATACAACCTAATATATTTTTACCCATGAAATGGATAGCCTTTCTACTTTTTTCAAATTTTTTTTACGCATGCAATACACCCCAGTCTGAAGAAAAGCTGGTCGCGGAGCAAGCCCAAAAACCCAACATCATTTTCATCATGGCTGACGACCTGGGCTATGGCGATTTGGGTAGCTATGGACAGGAAAAGATCAAAACTCCCGGTCTGGACCGTATGGCGGACGAAGGCCTGCGTTTCACCCAGGTGTATGCCGGGGCGCCGGTCTGCGCCCCTTCCCGCTCGGTAGTCATGACCGGACAGCATAGCGGACATACCAAAGTGCGTGGTAATTTCTCAGCGATAGAAGTGCCCGAACTGCCCAACCCCCGCCGCATCCCGCTAGGGCCAGAAGACACCACTGTTGCCGAAGTACTAAAGCGTGAAGGCTACGTCACCGGCATGTTCGGCAAGTGGGGGCTGGGAGAAGCTAATACTACAGGTGAGCCCAATGCCAAGGGCTTTGACGAATGGTTTGGCTTCAACAACCAGCGGCGCGCACACAGCCACTATCCTGATTTTGTCTGGCATAATCGTGACACATTTCGCATAGAAGCCAATCAGAACGGAGCCGAAGGACAGCACGTGCACGAACTGTTCACACAGTTTGCGATGGATTTCCTGCAGCAAAACAAAGACACCGCTTTCTTTATGTACCTACCCTATACCCTGCCCCATGATGAGTTTGACGCTACCGAAAACTTTCTTGCGCTTTATGAAAACGAGGATTGGACCGAGCAGGAAAAGACCTACGCTGCCATGGTGAGTATGGTGGACGCCGACGTAGACAAACTGCTGGACCAACTGCAGGAATACGGGA
>CAZFFW010000478.1:0-2107 GCA_964518125.1 uncultured Porifericola sp. | reverse complement strand
AAATATAAATACATAGAATTATGATGTATTGAAAATCTATGTATATTGCGATATGAATGCAACTGAACTGCTAAAAGGAACGCTTTCTACCATTATTCTCCGGCTGCTGGATGAACACGGTAAAATGTATGGCTATGAAATTACCCAAAAGGTAAAAGAAATGTCAGACGAAAAGATCCTGATCAAGGAAGGCTCACTCTACCCGGCCCTGCACAAGCTGCTGGATGAGGGCCTGCTGGAAGTGGAAACTGTGCACATAGGTAAAAGGATACGCAAATATTATAAGCTCAGTCAGCAGGGGAAGTCAGAAAAAGAAGCCCGGTTTGCCGAGCTTAAAGACTTTATGCAAACCATTCAACATATTGTATTCCCTCAGCTCAAACTAAAGTAAGGCATATGCTCAATCCTCAACAACTGGATACGATTATTGAAAGGATAGATCATTCCGGATTTCGCTTACCTGACCTGAGAGACGATCTCCTGGATCATCTCTGCTGTATCGTGGAGGAAGAAATGGAGAGCGGAACTTCCTTTGAAACAGCCTGCCAAATAGCGATGGAAAGGCTCTGCCCCAATGGACCGGGTGAGATTGAAAGAGAAACTATTTTTCTGTTAAACATTCAAAAGATTTTACGCATGAAAAAATTCACGTATGCTATTGGTCTGCTGGCTTCCATCAGTGTAAGCATTGGCTATTTTATGGTTCTGATGCGGTGGCCGGTAGGCCCGGAAATCTTCAACTATGGCTTCCTGGCACTGGTGTTGGTATTTGTACCTCTTCTGGCTTATGAGCAATTACAGAAAAGCCGGGACAGCCAGATGTACGAACGCATGAAACTGATCCTGGGCTTTAGCAGCGCTATCATTGCCGGTATTGGAGTTGCCTTCAAACTTATGCACCTGATGGGTGCGGGAGTACTCTTTGGGGTGGGCACGCTATTATTCGCCTTTGGCTTTTTGCCATTCCTGTTCTTCAGCCTCTATAAGAAATCTGCTCAAACTTAATTTTATATACTTTTCATTTGCGAACAGGGAAATACCAGTTGCTCGTTGGTAGAAGTGATGTCAGTGCGTAATCCCTGCAACATCAGCACCTGGATGAAAGGCACCTGTTCGCTAACCCTGCCCCTACTGATATTTTCTTCTTCCACCTCCATCAGGCTGCGCTGAAAAAGTAAAGTCATGCTTTCCGGCGCCTCCTGCTGGTCTTCTGCCAGCCAGTAACCACCAAACTGGAGCACATTTACGAGTTGGGTGCGAGCAGCACCGGGCTGTCCGCCAGGAAAGTTCTTAAAATAAGCCTCTGCAGGCCACACATTACGGGAAATATAGGTCAGTATCTCCCGGTTTTCCAGCCGGTACAGGTCGATCTGCGTGATGCCGGCAAGTTTGAAACTACTGGCGAATGGCCTCCAGGTATTGAGAAATATATCTTCATCCAGGGCGGTCTGAAAACCGACATATTGCACGATATAGGGCTGCTGATGTTCCATGCTTCTTATTTTTGGGGAGACAAAGGTACACAGCAGGCGATAAAAAAACAGCCGGGGATGATTTTTCCCCGGCTGACCAGCTACTTAATTTATTGGGCTTGCACGGGGATAAGCCCCGGACCTTGTCTAATTTGCCGCGTACCAGTCTCTCAGCCTTACTTCAATATCAGGGTTTCCGGCATTGACCAGCCGCTTGAATTCTTCCACATCACTGAACTGACCACCACCGCCACGAAAATGGAAAGGATACACGATGTCGGGCTTAAACTCCAGCACGGCATCGGCGGCCTGGTCCACATCCATGGTGTAGGGCAGGTTCATGCAGACAAAAGCCACGTCAATGTCCTCGAGCGCACGCATTTCGGGAATACCTTCGGTATCGCCGGAGATGTAGATGCGCTTACCGCCCATTGTCAGCACGTAGCCATTGCCCCGGCCTTTGGGGTGACGCGAATCATCGGTTTCGGGTAAGTTGTACATCGGCACGGCCTCCACCTGAATGGATTGCCAGTCGGCAGATTCACCATTGGCCAGCGTATGCACTTTTTTGAATTTGATATCGCCCAGTTGCTCTATTACCGCCTGTGGCGCGATCAGTTCTGCTCCGGACAGGT
>CAZFFW010000477.1:0-2114 GCA_964518125.1 uncultured Porifericola sp. | reverse complement strand
ACGAACAACAGGAAAATGCCGGTGCCATACTGGTAGCCGGGCATGAGGGCGTGAGGCGCTTTGTATATGAAGGAGAGGAGTGGCATAGCCAGCGACTGACAGCCCTGCGGCAGCCCGCCGGAGAAATTGCCCAGGGCCAGCTGGCCGGCCAGCCTTTTATCACCACCATAGAACCTATGCACGGCAACCGACTGATGCTGTACCGGGGCGATGACTACGCCCAGAAAACAGTGCTCTTTGATAAACTGCAGCAGGGTCACGCGCTGGCCGCTGCCGATGTGCTGGGACTGGGTAAAGATCAGATCATCGTAGGCTGGCGGGAGCCCAATGAAGAGGGTAAGGTCGGCATCAAGATCTTTGTCCCGATGGATGAAGTGGGCGAGTCCTGGATGCACCACTACATTGATGATAATGGTATGGCCTGCGAAGACCTCAAAGTAGCTGACCTGGATGACGATGGCGACCTGGACATCATCGCGGCCGGGAGGTCTACACAAAACCTCAAAATTTACTGGAATAAACGCGTCAATAATTAGTCGACTGGTCAATTGGTATTTAGCAGGTGAAGGCTGGCAAAGATCCTTCACCGGGTTTTTCCGGTGTTGCTTTTCCCTTGTACTACTGATGCTGCTGTCTGCCTGTAGTGAAACGGAGCAGCCAGCCTTTGAGCAGAGCAGCAACGCCCACCCGGTTTATGTGGTCAGTCAGGGCTGGCATACCGGGCTGGTGCTTTCGTCGGCTTGTCTGCCGGATACGCTCTGGCCTTCCGGCTATCGCTTTGATGAATATCCTTACCTGCAGATCGGCTGGGGCGACCTGGACTTTTACAGCAATGAAGGCTTCAATTTGTGGTATGCTGTCAAAGCGGCGGTATGGCCCACCCCCAGCGGGCTGCAGGTAGTGGGGCTGCACAAATTATCCAATCTGCAGTATTATGCTGCCGAAACGGTCAGGCTGGAACTGGATCAGGCATCATATCAGCAAATCTGCCAGTTTATACAAGCTGAATTCGCGCTGGATAGTAGCGGACATTTCATTCCCGGAAAAGAGGGCTTGTTTGGTGAAAGCCGTTTTTTCCTGGGAGAACGCGCCTACTATTTCCCACGAAACTCCAACGTCTGGACTGCCCGCGCCCTGAAGCAGGCCGGCATGGATATCAGTCCCATCTGGTACCAAACCCAGGGATCGCTGATGCGAAGAATTAAGGAAGAGGGAGAGTTATTATACAGCGACAAACCTCAGTAAATGGATATACTTTAGCAAACCTATTCGCTCTCAGACTGTTAAGATCATAGATTTCGTGTGATATTTTTTAAACTGAACTATTATGAGAATACATATTTACCTCCTGCTTATTTTTTCACTTAGCCTGTTTGCCTGCAACCGCCCCGACCTGAATCCCGAGTTGATAGAGTGGGAAGACTACCAAGATAAGGCCCTGACACAGGATGATTTTGACGAAGCTTTGTCAGCCAGCCAAGCCTATGACCTCTGGGATGCCGATGACAATACCTACATCAGCCGGGAAGAGTTTTATAATGGTTACTTTCAGTTATGGGACCGTAACAGCAGCGGAGCGATTGAGGCGGAAGAATGGCATAATGACAAGCTACCCAACAATACGCGTACAGCTGACTTAGCTAGCGGATTTGCCAAATGGGACGCTGACGATGATGGACTGATTTCCCCGGCAGAACTGCAGAATCCTCTGCAGGAAAAAGGCTACTTCGGCTACCTGGATGACAATGATAATGGCCGCCTGAACCATGTAGAGGTATCCAATGCCATGTTTAACCTCCTGGACCAGGATGGTAATGGTACGGCAGAACCAGATGAATACAATCTCTGGCTGGAAACCGAACTGGACATGGATACTGAGGAGGAACTTGAGCCCGCTGAAGGGGATAAAATATACTAAAGTCCTCCTATCCAGGGGGATACATCAAAGGTACTTTCCAGCATATCCTCTTCCAGGTCGGGCAGGGCAGGAAAGAAATCAATATTCGTAACAGCCTCCACGCTGTCAATGGCCACAGCAAAATCGTACACATCTTTGTCCGAACCCTTATTGGGCAGCAGAAAGGCAATGGCTTTTATCTCAGGCTCAGTGTAAT
>CAZFFW010000476.1:0-2152 GCA_964518125.1 uncultured Porifericola sp. | reverse complement strand
ATCACTCCCCCACCGGCTCGGTCAGAATTCCCACTACCGTACGAATGCCTTCTTCAAAGTTGCCCAGGCGCAGGTTTTCGTTGGGGCTGTGCTGGTTGTTGTCCGAGTTAACAGTGGGCACCGTCACTGCCGGCACGCCCAGGGTGATGACAAAGGGGGATATGGGAATGGAGCCACCAGAGGTGCGGATGCGGATGGGCGTTTGGCCAAAGGTGCGTTCCAGGGCAGCCGTCAGCCAGTTACCGGTAGGGGAGTTGATCTCGGTGCGGAAAGCGCCGTACGAAAACTCATGCTCCATGCTGATCAGTTTGTCGTACTGCTGCCGCTCGGCATCAGTGGGCTCACCATCTACATAGTGATAGCCCTGTTCGGCTATGTGCTCTCTGACGAGCTTCAGCAGGTAGTCCGGATCAGATTCTTTGACCAGGCGCATATCTATCTCGGCAATGGCAAAGTCGGGCACGATGGTCCGCACCGCTTCCTCTACCCAGCCGGACCTTAAGCCACGAATATTGAGCGAAGGGTACTGCCGGGCCGCCTGCAGAAAGTCCGCTACGCTGTCCTGCCCGGCTACGCCGATCATCTGTTTGATGGCCGCTTCATCATCGGGCACGCTTCTGAGCAGCGCGATGGTTGCTGCATCCAGTTCGATACCATCATAATAGCCAGGAATAGTCACCCTGCCTTGCTCATCTTTCATAGAAGTCAGCAGTTGCGCCATGCGTAGGGCAGGATTGGGCACATAATTGCCATAGTGGCCGCTGTGCTGCGGATTCTTAGGGCCGAAAATTTTCAGCGTAATCGTCTGTATGCCCCGGGCGCCAAAGGTGAGCGTTGGTTCGTTGGAGGGATGGCGTGGACCATCCAGGATGATCATATGGTCGGCCTGCAGGGCTTCGGCATAGGTTTTGACCGCTCCCGGCAGGTGGGGCGAACCCAGTTCCTCCTCAAAGTCCATGATGACCTTGACATTAAAAGCGGGCTGTAGCTGCTGCTCCTGCAAAATATCCATGGCTTGCAAAAACATGATGACCGGCCCTTTGGCATCAGATGCGGAGCGGGCAAATACCCGCCAATCCGGATTGTAGCTTTCATCCAGCCGGTTCCAGTCAATGATCTGCCAATCTGAGGAAGCTGATTTTTCTTTCAGCACCGGCTCGTAGGGGCTGGGCTGATGCCAGCGGCTGGAATCTACCGGCTGCCCGTCTATCTGCAGGTAAATGAGGACGGTGGGCAGTTCCTGGCTGACCATCCTGCTGGCCAGCAGGAGGGGAGGGCCGTCGGTGGTCAGTATTTGCGTCTCAAAGTCACGTTGGTCAAAAGCCTGCTCACACCATGCTACATTCGCGGCTACATGCTCGGGGTAGCTGGCGTTGTTGGGGATGGAGAGTATTTCCCGGAGTTCGCCTACTGCTGCGGGGAAATGTTTCCGGCTCAGCCTTTCTATCTGCTGCTGATTCAATTTTTGAGCAGAGAGCTCGTTATTGATGGTGAAAAGTAAGAGGAAGGAATAGAGGAATAAAAACTGTTTCATTTCAGGCTTGTGTAATTTTGGATGTCAAGAATACGGATTTATTCCAACTAAATTAAGCAGATGATTGTCTGTATAAAAAACGACGGTTATGAAAAAGATTATATTACTGCTCAGCATCACAATTTTCATATTCTCCTGTGAAGAACAGGCAGCGAACCTGGAAGAAGGTGATACGGTTAGGATGGTCATACAGGAAACCCAGTGCGCTAATCCCTGGGAGTTTTCGCGGGATCAGAATGCGTATAAAAACCATATCAAATCCTATCTGCAGGCAGAGGGAATAAGTTCGGAAGATATCCAGATTCTGGACGAACTGCCGCCCGATACTGCATTGTGCATGGCCTGCACCTGCTGGAGTGGTAATAATATCTATGTCAGCGTTCCTGCCTCTCAGGTGGATGAGGCGGAAGCTTTGGGATTTAGCAAGGTGGAATCATGATCGGCTACTGATCATCTGCCGCCAGGCTGTCATATAGCGTGAAGAGATTACTTACCGCAAAATCATAACGCCCCTGGTAAATGTTGAGGCGCTCGCCGTCCTGCTCACATTCCAGGCCGAAAGTACCGGCAATGATATAACCGAAGTTGCCGTTTGCTTCACTTTTTTCTGCTGAGACT
>CAZFFW010000475.1:0-2154 GCA_964518125.1 uncultured Porifericola sp. | reverse complement strand
CTGAAAAGCTGCCAGATATGATCATGGTTATATGAATAGTCTGCATAGAGATTTACCTTGCCGGATCGGTGGTTCAGGTTGATAGCGCCCATTCCCTTTTCAAATCTGCCGTAGCCTGCGGTGAGGGTATAGGAGCCGTTGGTACCGTATTCCTGGTTTTTTTTCAGGATGATGTTGATGATGCCTGCATCTCCCTGCGCATCGTATTTGGCCGAAGGGCTGGTGATCAGTTCTATCTTCTCAATATTATCCGCCGACATACCGGACAGTTGCTGCATGATGGCTTCCAGGGGTAGTGGACTGAGCTTGCCGTTGATCATCACCAGTACATTCTGTTTGCCGGCCAGGGAAATGTTGTTGCTCTGCTGGTTGATACTGACTCCCGGTGATCGTGCCAGTACATCCATGGCGGTGCCGCCGGCAGCTAAAATGCTGTTTTCTACGTTCACCACCAGTTTATCCAGGTGCTGCTCAAAGGGAGGTTTGCTGGTTCTGACCACTACCTCCGAAAGTTCTGACACATCCTCTTCCAAAATAAATTCATCCATTGGCAGGGCCTTGCCGCTAAGCTTTACAGGCTGTGAAAAAACCGTCTGATAGCCAATCATGGAAGCTGAAACAAGGTAAGTACCCGGACTGATATCAGCGATGCGATAGCTACCGTCTATCTCCGAGATACTACCTTTTACCAGGGAAGAGTCTGCTGGCTGCAACAGCAGCACATTGGCCGACACCATCGGCTGGCCCTGCGCGTCTTTGACATAGCCGTTGATGGTAGACTGAGCGCAGGCAGCATAGGCGCTACCTATAAACAAGGCGATGAGACAATGATATCTTATCTTGGAAAAGTAGATGAACATGAGCATGAATGGATTATTATTGTGAAAGACCGAATTTGCCGTTGGGTCAATTTACCACTATAGTTAGCTTTTCACTGGTACAGAGGTTACCAATGCTGGTGCATAGGTTACAGGTTCAAAAAATACTGATGACTATACCTTCCCGGTCTTCAGGTATCCTCGGGTTGTGGGAAATCAATAAAATCAACAGGGTCTTTCATTCCCGACTGGAAGAAGTCCCTGCTGATCGGTATCTTCATGTCAGTTTATATGAAGCATACTATGTGTATTACTACGCTTCGGCTTTTCTGCCCTATGATATTTTTCTTTATCCATGTACCTCTGATAATGCGAAGGACAAATTCCGAAAGTCTTTTTGAAGCACTTGCTGAAGTGCGAAAGGTCATTAAATCCGGATTGATACGCGGCTTCTGATACGTTACATGCATCCACTGACAGCAGCCGGGCGGCATGATGCAGCCTGAAGTTTCGCATATATGCAGAAGGCGATTGTCCGCTCACTGTTTTGAGCCTGCGGTACAGATGTACACGGCTCATGCCCATTTCTTTACTCAGCTTTTCTACCTGAAAATCCGGTTCGGAGAGGTGCTTTTCCAGTATATCTTGCAGCTTACGCACAAACTGTACCTGATAAAATGGCTGTCGGGTATCCGCCCTCAAAACCGTAAAAGCAGTCTTCGCTCTCCTGGCAGGTTTTGATAAGTCAAACAGCAGATGCTGTGCTTCCGTACGTTGCGCACCACGGAATAACTGATCAGGAGGAGGGGAGGTGGGGGCTGGCCTGTCCTGGGGCATCAGGTTAAGAAAATGCTGCAGTAATTTACGTATGTAGCCGGTAGTGTTCATCATGGTCATGTGGTTTGGGTGATCCGATGCAGCAGGGATCATCAGTAAAGATAGCTCTCTACGGCTGCTTTCCATTGTAAAAATCGGTCATTATTTAAATGAATCGGGAAAATTCAGATAATCTATGATCAATGGATTGAGCTCCTGTCGGAATTCAGTAGTCGTCTGTAACATTTTGTTCCTGAAGTCGTGAGACAGATGTGCTTCGTCATAATACCCTGCTTTAAAAGCAAGCTCCTGGATGCTGATATAAGGGCTTCTCTGAAGAAGCCTCGTCACATAATCCCACTGCCATATCTTAGCATATGCTTTGGGAGAAAGCCCCACTTTGAGCAGAAACTGGCGGTTCAGCGTACGCTCACTCATGCAAAAGTGATGGGCTAAATCTTTAATTTTAATCATACCATTATTATGAATGATCATGTTTACCGCATGGTAAATTGGGTCT
>CAZFFW010000474.1:0-2202 GCA_964518125.1 uncultured Porifericola sp. | reverse complement strand
GAGTTGCTGGATTTCACCGGTACCCCGATGACCGGTAGCGTGGTCACGGAAGCGACCATACCCGGCAGGTGGGCGGCGCCTCCTGCTCCGGCGATAATCACCTGCAGGCCTTTGTCGCGTGCAGAGGCGGCATAGTCCATCATACGCTGAGGCGTACGGTGGGCCGATACGATGGTGACCTCAAAGGCCACTTCAAGTTCTTCCAGTATGTTGGCGGCTTCTATCATCACCGGCAGGTCTGATTTGCTACCCATAATGACACCTACGACAGGCTTGCTCATGCTTTAATTTTTAAGGTTTGTTTTACTTGCTGTACTTTTTCTTTGAGCCGGCTGATGTCCTGGTCAACGATGGTAACATGTCCCATCTTGCGGAAAGGCTTGGTGAGTTTTTTTCCGTAAAGGTGCACCTTGGCCCCTTCTATCGCCAGGGTTTCTTCCAGCCCTTCCAGGCGGGCCAGACCGGTAAACCCATCCTCGCCCAGCAGATTGACCATGGCAGCAGGCACTTTGGTTGCGGTATCTCCCAGCGGCATGTTGAGAATAGCCCGCAGATGCTGCTCAAACTGTGAAGTCACATTGGCCTCTATGCTGTGGTGGCCACTGTTGTGGGTACGTGGGGCGATTTCGTTGACCAGGAGTTTACCCTCTTTGGTCAAAAACATCTCTACCGCCAGCAGCCCGGTCATATCCAGTTGGGCTATCACTTTTTTGGCGAGTTTATCCGCATCCCGGGAGACTTGCTCGCTGATATCAGCGGGGGCAAAAAGGTACTCTACCAGATTATGCTCCGGATGAAAAACCATTTCGGTAGGTGGAAAAGTCTTCATTTCTCCCCGCTCATTCCGGGCTACAATGACCGCCAGTTCTTTGTCAAAATCTATTAGCTTTTCCAGCAGACCGGGTGCGTCAAAGGCTTTTTCCAGTTCGTCGGAGGTAGTAATCTTCTGTACGCCCCGGCCGTCGTAGCCCTCCCGGCCCAGCTTGTGCACTGCCGGCAGCATAGTGATATATTTGCGAACATCTTCCCGGTTATTGGTCAGCACAAAATCAGCCGTAGGAATATCTTGCTCCTTGTAAAACGTCTTCTGCGCCCGCTTGTCCTGGATCAGCTCAACCACCTGCGGTTCGGGATATACCTTTACTCCTTCTTCCTGCAATTTCTTGAGTGCGGCGGTGTTGACGCTTTCAATTTCTATGGTCACAAGGTCGCACTGTTTTCCGAAATTATAGACTGTATCAAAATCTTTCAGGGAGCCTTGCTGAAAATGGGTGGCGATATGTTTACAGGGAGCGTTCTCGTCCGGATCCAATATCCACACATCCAGGTTGAAGTCAATCGCCGACTGAATCAGCATACGCCCCAACTGGCCACCTCCCAACACACCGAGTTTAAAATTTTGGTAAAATGCTGCTGACATTTTTCTATTTTTACAGATGAGGCACAAATTTATAGTTTATCATGGACAGATGTGCCTTCCCTGACAATTAGTTTTTAAACCTGACCCTGTGATGAGAAATAAGTTGAGCCTGTGGACGATTGTTGCCGCCCTTTTCGTCATTTTCTTTTTTGGCTGCCGCTCGGAAGCCAGCCGCTCTGAAATCCTGATGGAGCAACAAAAACCCAATGTGCTGTTTATCGCGGTGGATGACCTTCGTCCGGAGCTGAACTTCTACGGCAAATCACACATCATTTCTCCTAATCTGGACAAGCTGGCTGGTGAAAGTCTGGTGTTTGACCGGGCCTACTGCCAGGTGCCGGTCTGTGGTGCTTCCCGGGCCAGCCTACTCACCGGCCTCCGCCCTACCCGCGACCGCTTTCTGGGATATGCCACCCGGGTCAGTGAAGATGCACCGGGTGCACTTACCCTACCGCAGCATTTCAAAGACCACGGCTACCACACCATTTCTAATGGCAAGATATTTCATCATCTAAATGATATGGCTGATAGCTGGAGTGAAACGCCCTGGCATCCTAACGAAAGCGGTACTAACTGGCGGGATTATGTGCTGGAAGAAAACATCAAAATTTCAGCGCAAGGTGAAAGAGGCAATGGCCCTTCTTATGAAATTGCTGATGTAGCTGACGCAGCCTATTTTGATGGGAAAACTGCCCAAAAAACCATTGATGACCTGAAAAGACTGGCGAAGCAGGATAAACCTTTCTTCCTGGCGGCAGGTTTTCTCAAACCGCACCTGCCGT
>CAZFFW010000473.1:0-2215 GCA_964518125.1 uncultured Porifericola sp. | reverse complement strand
TTCTCAAACCTGAGCCACCTGGCCCCATGTGCTGGCAGGCTGATCTTCTGGCCTACAGATACATTCTCTCCGCTTACCGCATCGCTGGCACTGCTGTACTGGTAGTAGTCAAAACTCAGGTCTACTTCTTTTTCCTCACCCTCATTGAGCAGGAAGTAATGATCAGCCTCAGGCCCTGCCAAACGGTAGACAATAGCATCTTCAGAAGAAAAAGGTACTTTCATCTCTCCCAAAGTGTATTTGAGCATCATTTTTTCCATTTCCTCATTGCCCGGTCTGAAACTGGAGCGGGCGGCTTCATAGCCCAGGATGACGGCAGTCCCTTTACCCAGCTGGTATTCGGTAATGGCCGGCTTGCCATTGCTGAAGGTAGCCAGCACCTCTGCCCCTTCCGGACGCAAAGATCCGATAGAGCCAATGAGTTTTTCACCTTCCAGTTCCCAGTCACGGTTGATGCCGGAAAACTGGTACTCGCGCAATACCGCACCAAAAAGATCTTTAAACTCAGAGTCTGAGCCTCGGGGCAAAAGTGCAGAATAAGTATCCATCCAGGCACCGGGCATGTCCATCACCAGGCGGCCGCCCTGCTTTACATAATCCGTCAGGATGGGGATCAGCTCTTTGTTGAGGGCAATGATACCTGGCAGGTAGATGATGGGATAGCGAGCCGCCAGCCCGGCCCTCAGATCATCGGGATTGAGGTACTCAAAAGGTATATCGGCATTGATGAGCGCACGCATGGCCCCCACCCTGGCCTGCATGGGCCTGAACATCAGGCTGTCCTGCCCCTTGAAGGAAAGCGAAGTCCACATGGCATCATTGTCCCAGTCAAAGAAGACACCCACCATCGGCTCTTTATGGGCAGCCCAGAGTTCTTCACGGTACTTCTGCATAGCCCGGGCGATCTTGCCTACCTCCACCGCCCGCTCCGTCACTTCGTTATTGTGATCCAGCAGGGCATATTCGCCAACCTCGCCCCCGGCGGTGCGTACACTCCAGCTCCAGAGGCCCCAACCCTTGAAGCCGGAAGCCAGCATGCTCAGGGTGAACTGCTGCATTTCAGGGGCATCTACGGTAAAGCCTTTGTTATTTTGCCCGAATTTTTCGCCGCCAAACTGCTGCGGACCGCCGGTAGTCTCCCAGCCGCCGCTCCAGCCACCTTTGAACATGTCGTTGATATAGCTGGCCTGCATGTAAACGGTAGGCCCCAGTTCGTCCTTCACCTGGTCAAAATGCCAGGTAAAGTGGATGGATGGATAAAAAGAACCGGCATCCTGCATCATATCGGCGATGCCGGGAAAATCCACCCCAAAGTAGGCATGCGGACGGAAAAGCCCCAGTTCGCCCCCGGCACGGAAAGGCGCATTCGGATCAAAATCATGGAAATCCTCTACCTTCTTCTGCAGTTCCTGCATGCCATAATCGGCTTTGAAGCGCAAAATATCCCGGCGGATACGAAACTCCCGGTGGTTAAATTCTTTCCAGCGACTGGCAAAATCCTCCCAGGAGGCAAATGCCTTTCCGCCCGCCTGCAGTCCGTGATGGTGCTGGTTGTAGGCATGGTTAAGGGTTTCAATATCCTGGTAACGATCTTTAACCCACTCCACAAACAGCTGCTCTCCTTTCTCACTGAGGTCCAGCCCCCGTGCACCTACGGTAGGATCGTAAGCAGAACTGCCGCCCCGGGGCGCCTCCTCGCTGCCAGTTTCCTTTTTGTATTCAATAATGCGTTGTATGCGGTTTTTGAGTACGTCATTCTGGTAGGCGATCATTTTTGGATGACGGCGAATCTCATCATCAGAAAGCTTTTGCAGGCCTAGTTTTTTTACCAGTGGGTCAGTAATAGGCTCCCAACCCCCTTCACCATACCACCAGGGTACCAGTCCTTCCTCCAGGGCGATCAGTTGTATCTCCTCCAGTGTCCAGGGGGGGATGGTCATGATCTGCTTGAGATTGGTAAAGCCCAGTTCCTTCATTTTGCGGAAATGCCAGCGGATTTCCTCCTCCCCTTCTCCTGGTCGCTGTATGTAGACTACGCCTGCTGGCACCGGTGCTATTTTCCTGAACTTCTGCTGCATAGGCGAATCGTGCAGCGCATCATATTTATCATGCATGAAGTCATGTCCTTTTTGTGCGAATGTAGTCAAGGCCAGAAAAGTCAGGCAAAGAGCCAGGTATGTAAATTTCATAATATCAGTTTACAGTTTATTCGTTT
>CAZFFW010000472.1:0-2219 GCA_964518125.1 uncultured Porifericola sp. | reverse complement strand
CCCAGCACCTCTGCGACACCCCTTTATATGCTACCGAGTATCTGGGAGCTCATGTAACTTTGCAAGCTTCCGAAGCTGGTGAAGTATTTCGCAGCCAGAATTATGGCGAAACCTGGACCAGCCTGGGCCTACTTACCGAGGCTGCCGACGATTTTGTAAAACTGGGCACCGGGGCAGCATTACTTACCACCTACCGTGGACAGAAAAACATGTACATCAGTGTGGATTATGGAAAAACCTGGAATAACATAGGGCAGGTGAATCCTGGGGTACCCGTGGACTGGTTTGATCATGTAATTTATATCGATAAGCCTGACCGGCTGATTATGGTCGGTGGCACCAATCAGGGTTATGCGGTGGTTGCTGAAGTGGATCGGGATGGATAAGATACGTGTTGAAAGGGGTTATAGTGCATTAGTTGCAGCATCCTGCTGGGCAGAGAAGTTAGAAGCTGGAAGATAGAGGCTAGAAGCAGATGCATGTACTTCCCTAAATAGCGTTGACCGTTTGGTTCAACATTCATTTACTTTTTCCATCGGGCAATTATGAGCCAGAGGTTCTTCTCTTGGGCTAACTTCGTAGGGGCTCGATGCCCCTATGAAGTTTTTCCTTCCTTCGGTATAAATATTCACCGTCGGTCTTTCTTGGGCAGTTAAATCTAACAATTTCTGATAAAATTTCATCGGACTATACATCATATTTAAGCTCCTGTGAAGCCTTTTCTCGTTGTAGTGGTTGACTGCTTTCTTAACTTTGGTTTTCAAGCCTTTGAAGTCTCTGATTACCCATCTTTTCAGGTATTCGTTTTTGATGATTCCGTTGATACGTTCGGCATAGGGGTTTTCCCAGGCTACCTCTCCCATACTGATGTGAATATGACTGTTTTCCAACAGCTTGGTGTAAACGTTGCTGCTATACTGGGAGCCCTTGTCTGAATGATGGATTAAACCCCAGGGCTGGTATTTCATTGCCAAGAGGGCCATCTTCAGGGCTTTTACGTTGGCTTCGGCCCGTAAGTGATTACTGACCGCATAACCAACGATCAGGCGGGTGTACACATCGATGATGAACAATAAATAATAATGCTCCTCACCCAGCCTGAAATAGGTAATATCACTCTGAATAACCTGAAAAGGCCTGTTTACCGCCATTCCCTCGATCAGGTTAGGATAATAAAAATCCCCGCTGAAAGTAGTCCGATGGCAATTTCTGATCCGCTTTACCCCATAGCCCAGACCTAAGAATACCTCACAAAACTTATCCCTGCCCATCGTCTGAGGCTTAAGGGTATAATACATCTTTTCAACCCCACACCCTGGATGCTCTTCTTTGAGTTGGTCTGCTAATACAACCAGTTCGGCAAGTTCCCGGTCAAAAGCATCCTGCCGCTTCCTGGCTTGCTGAACTGACTGTTTGCTCACCCCTATCGTACGATAGAGCTCATTGAGTGAATAATTGATCATTTTCCGGTTGGTTTGGAACCACCAGAGGGTGGGGTGTTGGAGTTTTTTTTAATATCGATCGAATAGGTTTCTTTAGCCAGATCAATCATTTTTTCCAGATAATCAATCATGATCTGCTTCTGACCCACGGTACGCTCCAGTTCCTTGACCTTTTCTTCGAGTTCCCTGACCCGGTTGGTTTGGCTGTCTTTCATCTCAACTATCCTGATGTTTTTTTCATTGTAAATAGAGAATTTGTAGATCCATTTATAGATCAGTACGTTGGAAACTCCATAATGGCGTTCCATCTGAGGAACTGACATCTCACCCCTCTCAAAATCTTCCACTAATTTACGCTTAAATTCTTCCGAAAATCTTCGCTGCGATTGGATCCTTTTTCCCGTTTTTAGCATCTTTTTTTGGCTTAAAAACGGTCAACCTATTTCAGGGAATGACAGCATTCTTCTTGGGAGTAGCGGGCTGCTTTGAAAGGAAATAAAGTAGAAAAATAGAAGATAGAGGATAGATGCAAAATTCTTGAGAGTAGCCGGCTGCTTGTGAATGAAATAAGGTGGAAATAAGAAATAAGGAGATATATGGTGCTGAAAGGGTCATTCTGCTGGGCGGAAGCTTTACAGGAGTAGGTTGAAAGGGCATTCTGCTCTTATGGAAGGTGTGTCACACTTTAAAAAGTGTGGCCACACCTCACTAAAGAGCAGCCTGAACCAACAATTACAGCATAGCCCAACCTGGCCCAACAAATCAACAGATAAACAA
>CAZFFW010000471.1:0-2234 GCA_964518125.1 uncultured Porifericola sp. | reverse complement strand
CTTCGGCCAGCATGACAGTAAAGCTTCTGGCCTGCTGCCAGTCGTCATTTGGTTGAGATGCCTGTGTCCAGTAATTATAGTCAGTGGCGGGTACGATACCAGAAAGGATGGTGTTTTAAACAAAAGTAAACTTACCGCCTTCAGCTTTTTTTTAAGCAGATCGCTGTAGTAAGACAGACCTAACTGGTAAATTGTGATTGTCAGTATAGTGCCAAATGCATTCATAGCCAGGGCTTCCAGCAGAAACTGACAGATAAGTTAGCTTCTTGAACTGCTGGCTAACCAGCTGATGTCCATTTTTCTTTCTCTTTTGAAGCCCGGGAGGCTATATCCTTAAATAAGGACTTTTTACCTCATCAGTTTCATTTACTAAAAGTTGAGTAAGGTTTTTTTAAGTATATCGCATTTCTGTTCAATCCAAGATAGAAAAGACATAATCTCTTCATCAAAAACGATCTTCTCAACTCATGAGGACAAAAAGTCTGATTAAAATGATTAACCGGCTTATCTACCAGGCTAATTCTATGGTGTAAAGGAGGAAAAACGAAGATCTGAGCAATGATCCAGCGGATAGACATAAGGTTGAAACTTTAATTTTCATCCATCCTAAAATCAACAAATGAGTAGCTGATTATAACATAGCGAGGGTGAAAAAAGAAGAATAGAGAAGGTGGTTTATGTTTCTTCCGAAACCTGTGTAATTTATTTACCCCATACTATTATTGATTTATGCCTCTATATAATTGCTTTGCCCCTGTCAAAATACTTACTCAATACAAAGAAAATATTGCTTGACTAATGCTTCATTTGAAATCAAAAATCTAATAACCCATTCAACAAAAAATGAGAAAATTTGCTATTTGCTTCTCTCTGAAGCACAGGGGTATTGCTGCCTTCAGCTGCATGTTGTTGCTCATGCTTGGCGTTTCTCTCGACCTCAGATCCCAGGATGATACCGGAGGCAGCGGAAGCTTCCACTATGGGGTGCGGGCAGGACTGGTTTCCAGCGGTTTTTACCAGCAGGACTTTTCCCGAATTACCCACACAGGCGATATTAGCGGTTTTACGCTGGGAGGTTTTGCCAGCTACGATATCCTGGATTTCCTGGACGTGTCGGCTGAACTGCTCTACCTGCAGCAGGGTGGTAGCCGGATGGCAATGATCAACTCACTGGTGGATGATTCGCCGGTGACCACGACAGCTTTTACACGCCTGCATAACCTGGAATTCAACGTACTGGCACGGCTCAGTCTGCCCGGCTTTGCAGACCCGCTTAGGCCTTACTTCCTGCTAGGTCCCGGCCTGGGATACAACATCACAGCGGTGCAGCAGCAGGATATCACTTATGAGTATGGCGGTTTCAGCTATACCGGCAGCGGCTCCGAGCAGGTGCGCTCCGATTTCCGATCGCTGCAATATGGATTGTACCTGGGGCTGGGCAGTATGTTTCCGGCAGGCAGCAAAATGCTTTCGGTAGATATTCGCTACCGATACGGCCTGAACCCCATCAACAACGGCATTGACCCTTTTAACCGCCTGGGTAGTGTAAGCGACTTTAGCACCCACTCCTGGATGCTGACCATCGGCTATCAGATCAATTAATCAATTTCTATAACTCAATTATTTCTTAACATCTCAAATCATGAAAAAATCTCTTTTAGGTTTGCTGGGGATTGGTATGTTCTTCAGCATGGGTATGCTCACTTCCTGTGAAGATGAATTTACGGAAGATGACGCGCTGCGACGTCAGGAAGAACTCCTGGACAAACAGAACCAGCAGGAGCAGGACCTGCTTGACAAAGAACTGGAAAACGCGGTTGCGCTGGAAAACCTGACGCAGGAGCAGCGACTGGCCTATCTGGCCGCGCAGGATTCCCTGGAGCGTATCGGCGGTGTAATTGTGTACTCTGTGCGCGTCATGGCGGGTGGAAATGTAAATGCTACGAATGCCCGGACAAATGCTGAGGCTGTGGCCGAAGGTGCCGAAGTGACGGTAGTACAGAACGGTGTGGCCATCACCGAAACGGCTGATGCCAACGGACTGGTGGTCTTTGACGATATGCGTATCGGACAGGTGAATGTAACGGTAAGTGCTGCCGACCACACCACGGCTTTCTATACCGCCGACATTTCCCCAGCTGAGGGAGACGCTAAATCTATTCGTAATGCCTCTACCACGGTTCCTTTGTTTCCCATTACTGCCGAGGCAGGTGCCGGAAGACTGGTAGGTAGGG
>CAZFFW010000470.1:0-2238 GCA_964518125.1 uncultured Porifericola sp. | reverse complement strand
TACAGGTTAAATGTTGAAAGTTAAAGGTTTTTTAACTTTTGAAAATTTTAAAATGCCAATACGTCAAAGAACGTTTTCCACCAAACGCTTCATTTTAAAGCTAACCAAATTTAAGCTTTCTCCAGAACCTTCAACCTGCAACATTTAACTATTCTTACCACCAGGCTTTGAAAGGTGCATAACTCTCATCATCTATCATATGCTTGGCCAGTTTGTGGCACTCCAGCTTGATGAGGTGCTTATAACTGACATTTCGCTTCAGGCTTCGGTGTTTAATGGTTTCCTTCAGTCTTTCTTCCCAGGCTTCTACAAACTTTTTCCGCGCTCCCTCTTTCAGTATAATCCTATTGAGTTTATCGTCAAAGTCGCTGGCCTGCAATACTTTTTTGTTCAACAGCTTGAAAATAGTCCTGTCCACCAGAATAGGTTTAAAGATTTCCGCCAGATCCAGGGCCAGCGAAAAACGTCGGTAGCCCGGCTCATGCAGAAAGCTGATGGTGGGGTTGAGCTGCGTATGGTAGATCTGGTCCAGGCAGGCGGTATAGCACAGCATATTGCCAAAAGACATTAGCGCGTTGACCTCATTTTTGGGAGGCTGCTTACTTCTGCCACCCATCTCAAAATCATTGAGTATTTCATCAAAAGCCGTATAATACACCTGCCGAATGTTGCCTTCTATACCCATCAGGCCGGGAATATCTTCGGTGGCCTCAATTTTTTCCTGGAAAAAAGTGATCTCGCTGATCTGAGCATCCAGTACCTTGCCCCGGCTGTGGTAGTACTTCAGGTTGCGCAACATATTATGCGCTGCACCGTCAATCAACCTCCTGGCGATCCGCTGCCGCTTGTAGGGATCTGCATAGTGCAGCGTCTGGTTCACCTGCATCTTGCCGGCCTGCAGGTATTCTTTGGGATAAAAAGAGCCGGTATAATGCTCATAGTAATCAAAGAAATGAACACTGACCTGCTCCTTACCCAGGAAGTTGTATAAAGCACTGTTGGCATCCAGGCTCCCGAACACAAAAAGCTGGCCTACCGTTTCTACCGGAAGGTAACGAGCCGTGCCCTCTTTGCCGTTTTCATCTACCGGTACAAACTTCAGGGTATTGTCCTTACGGCTCAGTCTGCCGGGATTGAAGAGGTAGTAGGTTTTTTTCAATGCCTGTTTTAGCTATTGATTGGGTTGATACAGTGAAGCCCTTGGACAACTTTAAAATCCTTGATGTTTCTGGTGACGAGGGGCTGCTCATAAAATAAGGATGATGCAGCAATGATGCTATCACCCAATGACAGCTTATTTTTTTGCCTCAAAGCTGTTGCCAGATCAATAATTTCACTGCTGACCGGGAGCAGTTTCATTAATTGAAAAACCGCTTCAAAATATTCCCTATCCAGACGCGTCAAACCGGTAAATCCCAATACCTCTATTTTAGAGATAGCTGAAACCATATTCTCTCGGCCCTTGACATAGGTCCTTAAGTAAGCGTATTGCTCTTCTGCAGAGTAAATGATAATATTGCTATCCAATAACATTTTTACTCTCTAAAAGGAAGTTTACGATCTTTACGCTCCTTTCTCTGCCAGGCCACAGGATCTTTAATACTTTTTCCATCCCCCCCTCTGTCAATGATGCTAATCAGGTCATCATTTTCTTTTTCAACAGCCTCATAGCTAAGATTCATCCTGTGAATCAGGTCAATCAAAAGCCTTTTATCCTCTTCATTGTGTACTTCTATGGTAATCTTAGTCATCTCTGTTTTCTTTGGTTGTACAATATACAAACGAAAAAGCAGTGCCACACATTCACTCTGCACTTTCTGTCACATAACAGAAATCATAGTAGCTGCATTTTTTGCAAATCCTGCTGTTGATCACCGGCGGACACTTGGCCAGGGCCGTAATACGTTCTATGTCGGCGAGCCATTTTCTGATATTTGTTCTGCCTTCCTCATCCAGCACCACCTGTTGTGTCTGCCGAAGCTTGGGATATTCTATCAGGCCCTGGGGATTTTCAATACCGGCCTCTTCCAGCAGATACAGATAATACAGCACCTGGGCAATGTGGGCTTCTTCTACCTTGTCCGACTTCTTGACCTCATGTACCGTACGGGTTTTGGCATCATAAAAGTCAATCTTGGCACCGGGTAGCTCCAGCTCAGTGTACTTGGCGGCCCGCTGCGGGTAGCTAGTCTCGTGGATGAGCCTGCCCTCTGTTACCATATCCGAACTGTGCTCCAT
>CAZFFW010000469.1:0-2246 GCA_964518125.1 uncultured Porifericola sp. | reverse complement strand
ACTGGCAGGTGGGCGAGTACATCAGCCGCAGGATCAATGCGGAGTGGGGAGATGCAGTGGTTAGTCAACTGGCAGAATACCTTCAAAAGAACGAGCCTGAGCTGAAGGGTTTTTCAGATAAAAACCTGTGGCGGATGAAGCAGTTCTGACTTATAAAGACTTTCCAAAACTCTCACCAGTGGTGAGAGAAATTAGCTGGATCAACAATCTGACGGTGGTTTGCTCAACCGGTTGCTTTGTAAAATAACGGAGGTTTTTATACAAACAGAAAAGCCAAAAAATTCCGGGTCATGGTCCGGTATTCGTAATACTTAAGAAATAATCAAAGATTTTCCAACTGCTCTTTAGAAAGTCCTGTTACTTTAGCAATGAGGTCAAATGACAGTCCTTCTTTGAGCATTTTTTTAGCTACCTCTAGTTTGCCCTCTTCTATGCCTTCAACCTTGCCTTCATTTTTCGCGGTTTCTAAAATGCTGTAGTTGTCACGGTACACTTTCAGACTTTCTTCATAAGCTTTCATATCTTCCGGTTTTAATTTGGCAATTTCTGCCTCGTTGAACAATTTCTCAAAAACTTTTTCCTGTAGTTTCTTGGGCCTTTCCTGAAACTTAGGCAAATTTTTTAATACATACATCCATTTGTCAAAATGGGTAACCAATTCATTCTCCTCTTTCCTAAACCTGGGTACCTCTAGGTATATAAACGTTAATTTTTTATAAAAGACTTCAAATGTCTGCTTATCAATTAACTGGATTTCTCGCATGAAGCGGTCATGCTGGCTTTGATCCGGAAAACTAAAGTTCAGGATGCCAATTGTATAAACTGCTTTTAGGTAGTAATCCCAATCTTTGCCTTTGGGGGCTTGGCCCTGTATTGGAAAGGTAGCATAGTAGATGCTTCTGTCCTTAAAAAATTCCTGCTTTGCGTTTTGTAGTTCAATGATAAACTTCTCCCCCTTTTCATTTTCACAGTAAAGATCAAAAATAGCTTTACGATCTGACTCTGTTTTTCCCAGATTTTCAGTATTGAGGTAGGTGAGGTCTTTGATATTTTCCCGGTCTCCTAGTACCTGGTTCAGAAAATCAATCAGCAGTTCTTTGTTGAACTCAGTGCCAAAAAGTTTCTTAAAGCCAAAGTCTGTAAAGGGGTTTATATATTTGTCGCCTATGATCATGCTGCAAATATAGAATTTCTGTGGATCATTCTTATGCTAAAAAACCTGCCACAGCGCAGCGGGTCTTTCAAGACAAATATGAACTCTTAAATCTTAAGGAGTGCTGAAGATGGAGATGAAGAGCTTCACCATGGCAGGGTCCAGCATTTTGAGCCTGCGGTGGTAACCCAGTTCGGCAAACTTATCAAAATGCCGGTTGATCCAGACTGCCAGGGTATTGAGATGCACCCCATACATATCTGCTAATTCTGATTTGGTGTAGGCTTTTATTTTGAATTCCTCTTCAAAATCCAAAGCACGTAATCTTTCTTTCTCTGTTCTGCTTTGTGGCTGATAATATGCAGGTTGATTCATGACTTGTTTACTTGAGAAGTGAATAGATGAGGATCCCAGCCAGGCCAGCCAGGCCTGCCCGGAATCTCTTCCGTAGGCTTCAATTAGTGCATCCTGGAGTAGTGACGGGTCTATCAATTCTTTGATATAAGAAGCGCCATAGCCCTGCAGTATGGTAGCTAGTACCATACGGCTAATCTGCTGGCTGCTACTGATCAGGCAGCTCCCCTGTATGAGTTCTATGCTGTGCCGGGGCAGGCGATCATAAAAATTGACTGCTTCCATAGACAAGAGATTTGATGCTAAATATACAAAATACCCGGCAAGGTTTACTGATATCATCAATTAGAAAGAAAAGAGATTCATTGATATATAAAAATTGCACTTATCTAATTTTTTAGCTTCCAATATTGGAGACTGAGCAGAGAAAAACGAAAGCTACCCTATTGCTTTTGATCTTCTAAATAGGCTATAATGCAATGATAATCAGTTATTTAAAATATAAGGCATCATACCATTTGCGCTTAGATGATAGTAATTGATAACTGATCTGAAATTGCACCCAATTGCACTTATTCAAAATGACACAAAGTCTATCAAACCTGATGAACGCTCCCCTGCTAGTTGTAGCCCTGCTGCTGTGGCTTCTGCTGGCTTTTCTGCTCTTCCGGGAGCTGAAAAGAAGGGCTGCGCAGAAAAAAAGTGAGCTGATCCTGCAAAAAAACCATCCGGCGATCCC
>CAZFFW010000468.1:0-2274 GCA_964518125.1 uncultured Porifericola sp. | reverse complement strand
TTCATATGAGGGCTGTAAGCAGGCAAATGAAAAATATATAGGCCTTGCTGCTGCCACTGGGACAATTTTCCAAAGAATTTTTTGCTCTTATGCCAGGGGGCGTTATCAAGTACAATCATTGTTTCTTTGTCTGTTTTTTCTGCAAGATCATCAAGTCTTTTGATCATAAATTCAGTATTGATCATCTCTTTGTCTTTAGCAGTATAGGTAATCAGGTGTTTGTTGAGCGGATTAAGTAATCCGCGCCACGGTGGCCCAGCACATTGGCTACCTGTTTCTTTTTTGTGGGTATTCCAACCTGCTCACCTATCTTCTGCCAACCATAGGGTACATATGGAGTAAGACTGAACCCCGCTTCGTCCGCAAAATATACATCTACTAATTCCTTTTCTGCCAGCATAAGTAATGCCTTTATTTCTGCTGTTTTTCGCTGCTTTTCAGACTCTGGTGGCTTCTTTTTAATCCATTTTCTGAACCTCTTCCACGTGTAGCCACTTTTTTTAAAAACCGCTGTAGGCTCCGCTTGCTCATGGGTGCTATATCCAACTCAGCATATAATTCTTCTAAAATCTGCCTGCTGTTTTGAGCGTGTTTCTCTACTGCCTTTCGTGTAGCTTCAACATGATGGGCATTATCTGCCTGCAAAGTAGCTTTTCTGCCTTGTCCCTTTTTTCTGATCAGGCCACCAATGCCATCTTCTCGCCAGGATTTCATCGTACTGTATACTGTCTGCGAAGATACATCCAACATGTTCGTAATCTGCTTGACTTCATAGCCCTTGTGACTCAAAAGCAAGGTCTGGCAACGCTGACGAAAATCAACCGCTGAACCGTATTTCAAGCCTTGCTCTAGGGTCAATTGCTCTGTATCTGTTAATCCCTGTACAAATCTTTTTCTCCTACTCATGCTTAGTAGACAAAACTATTGGCTAAATAATTTCGTCGCACTACTTAAGTATCAAGACTCATTTATATTATACATTACACCTGATAGATTGTCGGTTTATCAAACATTTGGAATTTAAAGTTCAACAATGTTTTCGGCTTGTGTTTTTGCTTGCCGTTGATCTGTTCACAAAAGGTGATGATAGCCTGATGAAAAAGCATAGGGTTTTCAAAATATCTCGCATATAATACCTGCTTTTTGACAAGTTTCCAAAGCCGTTCTATGAGATTGAGATTGGGGGAATATGGAGGTAGAAAAAGTAAATCAATATCAAGTTCCTGAGCCAATTCTTGGACTGCTTTGCAATGTTGGTACCTGGCATTGTCCAGGACAATAGAAATAGGTAATTCCGTATACCGCCGACGAAGTCGTCTAAGGAAATCCATGACAACTTCTGCATTGATTTTATCGGTGTTGTGAATATGAAAAAGTTCTTGTGTCAGGGGGTTGATTGCCCCGAGTACGTTGATCCTGTTTCTGTCCAGCGTGGAGCGCCTGCTCATGATCGGATGAACTTCCTATCCTTTGACCATACTTTACAAACAAAAGCACCGAGGGTAAAGTGAACGGCATCCATGAAAAAAAGGTGACGTAAACCTGCCTTAGCCTGCTCATAACAAGGGGTCAAAATATCTTCTAGCCATTGTTTTTGCTTATCGGGGTCTGCTTTTCCCGGCACATATCCTACTTTGCGAAACTTTAACCCGTGGCGGGCCATGAATGCTTTGATCCTGGTAGGGCTACGAGTGATGCCAACCAGCAAAGATATTCTCTTACGGGCCTCGTTGATACTTTTAGCAGGAAAGGTATCCAGATCAGATAAAATTGCTTCCGAATACCTATCAAGTGCACTCTTGTTTTTACGATAATTTGTTCGGATGAGCAACGATAAACCACCCGATTCATAGGCTGTAATGTAACGGCTTACCGTCTTAGAGCAGATGCCTAAAACTAACCCTATATCAGCATGGCTAAGCCCAAGAAGCTTACACAGCAGAATAGTCAATATCCGCCGAGCAATTTGATACTTACATATCATCTTTAATTCGTATCTTAGCTCTTGCAATTGAGCATCGCTTAGTTGTGAAGAAGTAGACATAATTTGAGTCGTTTGCTTACTTCCCAAATTCTCTACTTCTTCTTTTTTTCAAACTCTCAACTGGACTTTTTATCAGGTCATAAGTATAAATAGAAATTTTACACCAGAACAAACTGGAGTAGCCTGGGTATCTGGCATTACGGCACGGGCCGCCCCGCTACATCAAAACATTAGAGGGATGGCTGTATCTCACCGGGCCACGGCGGCAACAGTAGTGGATCTGGGGGATC
>CAZFFW010000467.1:0-2285 GCA_964518125.1 uncultured Porifericola sp. | reverse complement strand
AAAGACCCCCTGGCAACAGGGAGTCTTTCAGTGATGATCTTTTAATGTTCATTTAAGAGTACATACCATTATTGACAAAATTGGGATAAATCGTAAAGTATTTATCTGCTACTTTATCATATATAGCTTGTCTCAGCTTATCAATATTAATTTTATCTTCTGCTGATATAAAGATCGCATCCTGGTCGTTATTGCCCATATAAGTGGCTTCCAGTTGCTCCAGGGTTAGGGGTAGTTGGTAATCTGTTTCCTCTTCCTCATCCACTATCTCAAAATCACCATCATGACCGTTATCTCCATCAGATGGCAGGTCAGCGGTTTTCATCAGTTTGTCTACTTTATTGAAAACCAGTAAAGTAGGCTTATCGCTGGCTCCCAGTTCAGCGAGTGTATTATTAACCACGCTGATCTGTTCTTCAAAAGATGGGTGCGAAGCATCTACCACATGCAACAAAACATCTGCCTCACGGATCTCATCAAGCGTCGATTTAAAACACTCAATCAGGGTATGGGGTAGCTTTCTGATAAAGCCAACAGTATCGGTAAGCAGGAAGGGAATTCTGCCGATAACCACCTTACGCACAGTAGAGTCTACCGTAGCAAATAGTTTGTTCTCCGCAAATACATCGGATTTAGCCAGCAGGCGCATCAGTGTAGATTTACCAACGTTGGTATAGCCCACCAGTGCCACACGTACCACCTGTTGCCTTGATTTGCGTCGCGTAGCGTTCTGTTTGTCAATTTTTTCCAGTTTCTGGTTAAATAGCGCAATCTTGTCACGAACGATACGGCGGTCAGTCTCCAGTTCTTTTTCCCCGGGACCTCTCATTCCGATACCTCCCTTTTGTTTGGAAAGGTGAGACCACATTTTGGTCAATCGGGGTAGAATATACTGATACTGAGCCAGTTCTACCTGCGACTTAGCCTGAGCGGTTTTGGCTCTGATAGAGAAAATATTCAGGATCAGCAGACTGCGATCCAGAATTTTACATTTTAGTTTATTTTCAATGTTACGTACCTGAGACGGCGAAAGGTCATCATCAAAAATGACCATATCGATCTCATGGGACTGTACATATTCTTGGATTTCTTCCAGTTTACCTTTACCTACAAAGAAGGCCACGTCAGGCTTATCCAGTTTTTGGGTAAACTTTTTCTTGGTAATTGCTCCGGAGGTTTCGGCTAGAAAGGCCAGTTCGTCCAGATACTCTTCTACTTTATAAGCAGGCTGCCCCTGGCTGATCAATGCGACCAGTACAGCCGTTTCCTTTCTCTTCTTGGTTGAAAAGGGTTCTATCATTCAGATGTAATTAGTAAAAAATTGAAGTCTATTGTATAAAAAAATATTACATAAAATAAAGTTCAAATACTACCCTTAAAGCAAAAAAATAAGTCAGCCTATCGATCTCTTCTACCTGAGCAGGCGAAGATTATCCTGGCGTACAAATGCAATTTCTCCGTTCCATTCTATCTGCATCCACACATCCTGCTGCCCTGCTACCTTTACCTTATGGCCCTTTTCGCTGATTTTAACCACTTCTGCGCCGGCTGAAGGGGCTGTCATGATATAGGTGTTGCTGTCGACAATTACGGCATGAGCCGGAGATAGCGAAAAGTTTGTCAGGTAGAACAACAGGGCTAACAAAACCAGGTATGCCACTCCGAAGCCGTAGGGTTTATCGGACTGTTTTCTGCCTTTAAGGATAAAAAAAGCCAGCCCACTCAATGCAATTGCCAGCAATACATAAATAAACAGATACTGATATTTTTTCAGATACACTTGTATGTAATCCAGATCAGTAAAGTCATAGCCTCTTAGGTTATGTTCTTCTGACAAATCCTTAATTTTCTGTACTACCGTTTCATCTGAAGTCAGCAGATAGTACTGGCTGAGATAGTAAAGTGCTTCACTAAATTCTCCCAAACCTTCCTGGATAAAGGCCATCTTTAATAGCATAGCAGGTGAGGCCATTTCTGCTTCCAGGTAAAGCTGTTCGTAGAGCTTTATAGATTCAGTGTATTGTTTTTCAGCAAAAAGGGAATCTGCCTGCTGAAGATGCTGTACTACCTCTGGCTGGGCAAGCACCTTTCCTGCAGATAGGACACTGAAAATGCACAGTACAAAAAGAAGGATAATTTTTCTGAATTGGTTTTGGATTTTCATTTTAAGCCTCTTACCTTTGCAACGCAATTACGGGGAAACGCCCCAAAAAATCAAAAAAAAGAATCCGTAGCTCAGCTGGTAGAGCAACGCCCTTTTAAGGCGTGGGTCCTGGGTTCGAATC
>CAZFFW010000466.1:91-2324 GCA_964518125.1 uncultured Porifericola sp. | reverse complement strand
ATGGGGTCAATACCGATGCTTGACAAGCAGTAAAGGCAGCAATGATAATAGCCTACTGACAAGTTGAAAGTTACAGGATATCAATTCTTATCGCTATTTCCATGACATTAAGGAAAGATTACTGGAGCATCCAGTCAACCGGCTATATAAATTATTGCTTCAAAACTGAGAAACCGCCAAAGTAAATACATTGGTCAAAAACTAGTTGAAAAGTTCACGGGCCGAATAATTCATACTTATAAAATGTGACTGATAAAAGGATCTTCCTGACTATCACCAACCTAAAGGATTTTACCTAAACAAATGACCTGCTAGTCTCTCATTACATGTCCGGAATATCCTTTCCGGACGATCGCTGCGCCCTGAATACTGAGATTTGTTCTATTATCAACTATTAATTTTTAAGATCATGGAAAACAAAATCGTAAAACAATCTGGAAATCCAACAACATCAGCAGAGAGTCAGCAGCAACAGGTGATAGTGGCCGGCGCTACCGGCTACCTGGGCAGTTACCTGGTCGGTAAACTTCTGGAGCAGGGACATCACTTCAAGGCGATTGCCAGAAATGTAAAAAAGCTACAGGCGATGGGCCTGGAAAAAAGACAGATTATCATGGCCAAAGTCACCCAGCCAAGCTCACTTCGGGATAAAATTACCGGAGCGGAGGTCCTCATCTCTACCGTCGGCATCACCCGCCAAAAGGATGGCCTGACCTACATGGACGTAGACTACCAGGCCAATATGCACCTGCTGGCCGAGGCGCAAAGGGCGGGTGTCAGAAAATTCATCTACATCTCTGCGGTGAACGGAGACCAGATGCGGCACCTAAAAATCATGGAGGCCAAAGAGAAGTTTGTGGATGCCCTCAAAGCATCCGGAATGGACTACACCATCATACGGCCCAATGGTTTCTTTTCAGACCTGAAGGACTTCCTGGTCATGGCCAAAAGCGGCCGGGTGTACCTCTTCGGAGATGGAAACTACAAGCTAAATCCCATCCACGGCGCGGATTTGGCCGAAATGATCGTGGAGAGCATCCGCAGCTCTCAGAAAGAGATTGAGGTAGGAGGCCCGGACATCCTTACCCAGAATGAAATTGCCGAACTGGCACTGAAAGCGCTGGGTAAGTCGGTCAAAGTCATGCACCTTCCCGATTGGATCAGACGCGCTATGATCAGCCTGTTGCGGACATTTACATCTTCCCGTACTTATGGCCCTTATGAATTTTTCCTGAGTATGATGGCACAGGATAATATCGCGCCCCGCTACGGTATCTATCGGCTGAAGACGTTTTTTCAGGAAGAAGTGGATGCTTTAAGTCCTGGAAAAGAAAAGCAGAAAAGTTCGGTATGATGGTCTTAAAAGACCCGAATAATATGAAAAAAGCCATTGAAGTAGTAAACTACTCAGTGGCTTTTTTCGTGCTGATGGCATCCCCAAAACGATACAACGTCACCCAGCCTTCTGCTCAACCACAGGTCGTTTTTCCAGCGCATCAATGATATCACCCACATCCCGGTACTGCGTTTGCCGGGAATGTTTCAGGACAAAGTAAACCACCATAAAGTCACCTCCAGCCGCCGCTGCATTGACCAGGGTGGGCATGAATACCCAGGAAAGCGCCTGTTCCGGCACGCTCTGCATCAGCACCAAACCCATGAGGCTGATCACTGCAAACGGTGCCCATGCATTGATGAGCATGACATTGCGCGAGATCAGCTTATCCGGGGCTGCAGCAAAAATCACCAGCCCCCGCATGCCAATACGGGGCGATTGTCCGCTACCGAAATAGTATACCGCCGCATGTATGAGTTCGTGCAGGTAAAGTACCAGCAGGACGTTGAGTATCAAAAGTAAAATACTCCATACCGCCCCTACTCCCTCAATTTCAATATTGAGCAATGTAGCCATACTAAACTCACCTCTGAGTGTATTCAGCAGATACTGAAAAAGAAAACCGAACAGGAATACCCCTGCCAAGCGGAGCAGGTACGAGCCCAGCAGTTGCCGGCGATTATTGCGGAAATCCAGTTGATCTGTGACTTGTAGATATGCCGTTTTCATCTGTACAAAAATTAAAAAATCAATAAAGCGCCAGCACCAGGCAGCATCCGGCCATGAGGATGGTCAGGCTGCCGAAGCCGTACTTTTCAAATGGGCTTTTGGCAGTCATATTACCCAGGGTATTGAGCGTAAAAAAGGCAAACAACAGCCACATACCTCCCTGTAAGA
>CAZFFW010000466.1:0-81 GCA_964518125.1 uncultured Porifericola sp. | reverse complement strand
TGAGGATGGTCAGGCTGCCGAAGCCGTACTTTTCAAAAGGGCTTTTGGCAGTCATATTACCCAGGGTATTGAGCGTAAAAA
>CAZFFW010000465.1:0-2327 GCA_964518125.1 uncultured Porifericola sp. | reverse complement strand
CCTCATTATTGGCCCGGCAGGGATACCAGGTCTCAGTATACGAAAAAAGAGATGACCCCCGTAAGGCTGCAGCTACCGAAGGACGCTCTATCAACCTGGCCCTGAGCCTGAGAGGCTGGGAAGCACTAAGCCGGGCCGGTATAGACAAACTGATCCAACAGCAGGCAATACCGATGAAAGGCCGCATGGTCCATAGCCTGGAAGGCACTGCCCAGCTGCAGCCCTACGGAAAGGAAGGACAGGCCATTTATTCCGTTTCCCGGGCTGAATTAAATAAGTTGCTGATTAGTCAGTCAGAAGAAACAGGAGTGAACTTTTACTTCCAGCATGTTTGCCGTGAGGTAAACATGGATAAAAATTCGTTGCATTTTCAGACTTCGGCAGGAAAAAAGGAAGTACAGGCAGACCTGCTCATCGGGGCTGACGGCGCTTTTTCGGTACTGCGATCAGCCCTGCAGAAGACACCCCGCTTCAACTACAGCCAGCATTTTATAGAACATGGCTACAAAGAACTGACCATACCACCTACGGCCAAAGGAGACTTCGCAATGGAGCCGAATGCCCTGCACATCTGGCCCAGAGGCGGCTTCATGCTGATTGCCCTGCCTAATCCGGACAAAAGCTTCACCTGCACGCTTTTCCTGTCGTATGAAGGAGAAAAGTCCTTCGCCAGACTGACCGACGAAGAACAAGTATTACAGTTCTTCCAGAAAAACTTTCCGGATACCATCCCCCTGATGCCGGAGCTGACCACTGAGTTTTTCCAAAATCCACTTTCCGACCTGGTGACCGTTCGGGCTTACCCCTGGACTTACAATGGCCGGCAGGTGTTGATCGGGGATGCGGCCCATGCCATTGTGCCTTTCTACGGACAGGGCATGAATGCGGCCTTTGAGGATTGCCGTATCCTGAGCGAAATGCTGGAAGAAGAGGCAGGTTTTGAAGAAACTGTTCATCGTTTCCAGCAGCAGCGCAAGCCGGATGCTGATGCCATCGCTGACCTGGCGCTACGAAATTTTGTGGAGATGCGCGACCTGGTAGCTGACGATCGTTTTGTGGAACGCAAAAAGATTGAAGCCGAACTACACCGCCGTTTTCCCGAAAAATGGGTGCCGCTTTACAGCATGGTCACTTTCTCACACCGCCGCTACTCCGAAGCGCTCAGTATCGGCCAAAAGCAGGACAAAATTATGGAGGAGGTGATGAACCAGTACGGCAGCCGGGAAAAACTTGGGGATGAAGATTACGAGCAGATAGTTAGGCAGTTAGAAAGCTGAGCTTGATCTTTGACAAAACTGACATCTTACCTAAAGCTTGTGGTTCTTACCATTTGAAGAAAAAGCCCCTATGGGATTTTATTGGCATAGGGGTATATGGAATGTAGTTGTTCATCTAAAATGAGTGGAAAACATACAAGTGGTGATTTGTACATTTGTCATGTATCCTTTTTAATAGGCAGCTAGTCCCTTCAGGGACTATATGTGGGTAGAAAAAACGTTGAAGAAATATCTGCGTGCCGTAGGTACGCCATGTAATTTGATAGATACAGCTGCATCCAATTGCCTACATCTTGTACCTGACGGCACAAAAAATTCTGTCTCCAATTGTATAGCTACCGACATGATGTCCCTATCGGGACTCCCCTCCTTTGTTACACACTCATCTAAAATCTTCTCCCGGCCTTCAGCATGAGGCCAATGTTGGTATCGCCGCTTAAGTAGGGTTGTAACATACCTTTTATCCCTACTGTGTAGTGCTTACCAATTTTAAACTCATTTTCCAGTATCATGCTAACACCCAGGCTAAGCCTTTCCGGCTCATTGGCGTAGTATTCGGTCGCGTCCTTTACGTCGCCGTCAATGTAGAGTAGCGAAGGCCCTGTGCCTATTTTTAGGTTATACAGTTTGTCATTACCCAAAGGCGAGTAGAAAATATTACCGTCCACTTGCGCGATAAAAGCCGGATATCTTTCCGCAGTACCGCCAGATCCGCCAGGCATAGGTGTATTGCCAGGCGGAGGGGCAGCATCCAGAGGACGCAAGTCACCATAGCCTAAGCCCAACAAAAGCGAAGCACTAAAATGCTTAGAAAGATATCTTTCGCCTTCAACCTCCATCTTCAATACCTGCTTTCCGCCACTTCCCAGACTAGCCCCTCCCAGGCCCAACTTCAAATGCAGGTTTGACTGACCATAAGATGAAAAGGTGAACACACACAGAGCTGATAGTATCCAAATAATTTTATACATATTCGTAGAGTATATTAGTGTTTACACCTTATATGATAAGTATATAATTTCAGGTGTATGGTTTTTAAAATAGATCAAA
>CAZFFW010000464.1:0-2346 GCA_964518125.1 uncultured Porifericola sp. | reverse complement strand
CAAAATCCTTAGCTTTAATGATGTACAGGTCTTTGTTAATCTGTTTGTGCGTCAGGCCGAGGGGTTTAAGAATTCTGTTAAGCAGCTTATCAAAGCTGTCGTAATAAATACTTTCGCTCCTGACTGATTTCTGTTCTATGAGAGCCTGATCAAACATAAAATTGACCTTGTAATGCAAGCCTACTTTTTCTAATGCAGTTTTAAGTGACTGGTGTTTCTGATCTGATTGAGAAAGTTCGGGGCCTGAAGTTTCTACCTGCCGTCTCGACATAGATGCAAGATCCTGGGCTAGTACCTGTCCCTGATAACAGCATATCAATGCAATCATCAAAAACCGTATAAATTTTTGTAATGAATAAACCATAATTACGTAGTTTTAGGTGATTTTTATATAGGTTAGTCCTGCTTGAATGGTGCTGCTAACACCTGATAGCAGGACTTTTTTTATGGACTGCTAAATATAATTTTGTTTTCTGCCTGTTTGATCTCTATGTCATAGATCTCTGATATGGCTGAAAAGAGTACTGTAGTATCTTCCAGAGATAACCTGGCAGTGGCTGATAACTTCTTCTGCTTGAGAGAATCGTCTATGATGATGATGTCAAATCCATAGAAACTTTCCAGGGCTTGTGCTATTTCCGCTAAAGATATTTTGTCGACCAGTAGATCATGATTTCGCCATGCGGAGTATTGATCCGGATTTACGGTTTTTTGATAAATTTTAGTGTCAGCAGCTGAGTAGGCTACTAAATCACCAGGGGCCATATACAATTCTTTTTCCTGCTCAGGGTACTTGATTCCCAGTTTTACCTTGCCACTTACCAGCACTACTTCAGTATTTTGCTGCCGGTTGTTGACATTAAATTCAGTGCCCAGCACTTCTATTTCCATAGCTGGTGTCATTACCTGAAAGCGCTGATCATGAGCGGTATGCACCACTGAAAAGTAAGCCTCTCCGTCCAGCCAAACCTGCCTGTCCTCATGATCATTCCAGGTTTCTGCATACTCTAGGCTCGAGTTGGCATTCAAAGTTACCGTTGAGCCATCGGGCAGGGTGACTGTTTTTAGTTCTCCAAAAGCAGTCCGCACTTTTACTAATTCTATGTCGTAAGAATTAAAAGTGAGGTAGCCAAAACCCAGTAGAAGCAGCCCAATCCAGACAGCTGCATATCGGTAGATTCTGTTCTGAAAGATCCTACTACTTTTAGTTTCTACTGAGGTAGAATGATCTATAGGCTGATATATATCCTGCTTGACCTTATGCAACATTTCAAGCCGGATCTTTTCTTTTTCAGAGGGACTAAGGTCATCCAGGGGGGAAGAACTATCTTCCACTCCTTTGTACCAGGTATTGAACAGGGCCTCTCCTTCTTCAGAATACTTTCCTGAAAGAAAATCCCTGATAATCTGTTCTTTATCTTTTTGACTCATGGACTTATTTTGGCTTTCTACATATATAGCCGTACAAAGCGGTTCTTACCCCTACGTCCCCTTTAAAAAAAATAAAAGAAAAGCAGATAAATATAGATTGATGCCTATTAGTAGGAAAAGATGATTAACAGCAAACAGGTGGTAAACTCCTGAATGCTGGAGCGGAGTACTTTGAGTGCCTTTGAGATCTGATTTTCAACAGTCTTGGGAGAGATTTGAAGCTGTTCAGCTATTTCTCTTATTGAAAGCTGATCTACTCGACTTAGCCTGAAGATTTGTTGGCATTTTTCGGGGAGCTTGGATATTTCGTGTTCAAGAAAACGATCAAGTTCATGATAGGCGATTAGCTCCAGGGTAGCATTGTCACTATCCGTCTTAGAATTTTTGATGGATTCAACATATTTGTCTTTTACCTTAAGGGAGCGTATATGATCCAGGATAGTATACTTCAGAGCTGTTTGGATGTAAGCAGCAAAAGTAGTTCTGACCTCTAGATGTTCTCTGCGCCTCCAGAGATTGGTAAATACATCCTGCACTAGCTCTTTGGCAGTTTCCAGGGAGCCCACTCGGTGATATGCAATAACAACCAATTTTTCCCAATACAGATTGTAGAGTGATTCAAAAGCTTTCTCATCCCCCTTTTGAAGGCGGTGAATTAAAAGTTTTTCATGCTCATGATCACTGGAATGCATACCACTTAGAAAAAAATTATGCTTGAAAAATGAAACATAGACGAGTTTTGCCCATATTAATGAAAATTAGGCAAACTAAGCAAACGATAATGCCTTTTTTTTGAAGGATAGTAAATTTTGTCCTGGACGCCATTGTGTAGGACTACCAAAGGATTATTCCTATTGAAATCTCTACAAGTTGTGTCAACTTACTATTTTACTGTGCTGATTTATAAGCCCCAAA
>CAZFFW010000463.1:0-2357 GCA_964518125.1 uncultured Porifericola sp. | reverse complement strand
CCAGTATTTCTTTTCTGACCACCGCTGAGAGATAGGCAAAAGGATCATTGTAAGGCGCCTCCAGTGATTCTACTTTCATGGCTTCTTCCTGCTGAGCGGGTTTTCTGATCTTCATATCATCAGCATCAACGGCATACACATACCCGGTCTTGCCGTAGACTGACATATCTTTTCGGCTGAAAGGCCAGTTCCAGGAAGCCTGAATAATCCCCTGGGTTTTGGGGTAGGTGACGATGATGGTTGTTTCATCATCCACTTTGGGATACACATCGGGCTTCATTTGCTGTACAATGGCAGTGATGCTCTCCGGACGCTCTCCTTTCATCAGCCAGGTGATCAGGTTGGCTCCATAGCAACCAAAATCAATCAAAGCGCCTCCCCCGTTTTCTACTGGATCAGTAAGCCAGTCCAGAAATTCGGTGCTGACACCAATTTCCTTGGGTCCCTCATGTCCATCCCTAACCACAATCTTTCTAAGCTCACCTATGCTGTTTTCGTCATGGGCTATCGCATAGGCCTTATGGTTAGAAGGGTACCAGGTAGTCTCATAATTGGTCAATACCTCAATATTATGCTGCCGGGCCAGCCGGTCAATTTCCCGGGCATCAGCCATGTCTACCGCCAGAGGTTTCTCAACCATCACATGAATGCCTTGTGGCGCACAGGCCTGCACCACCTCCAGGTGGTCTTTGATGGAGGTAAAGGCAGTTACGGCCTCGGGCTTAGCTGCCGCGATCATCTCCGCTACTGTAGGAAACACAATATCCATGGAATAGCCGTATCGGTCAGCATATTTTCGGGCCAGTGCAGTATTACTTTCCGCTATACCCACCATCTTCACCTTACCTTCCTGTGCCTGTCGTAAAATGGCATGCACGTGGTCATGTACCAGTCCGGCTACACCGATTTTGACACTGGGCTTATTTTGTGCGCTCATATTTTTCGGCATACACAGGCTAAAAAGCAAAAAGAACAGGATTATCTTTCTCATGGAGTAAAGATAGATTAAAATTAAAAGCTGTCAACTAAATGTATCAGGCCCATTTCCCTACAAAGCTAATTTCGTCCAGGGGAAGCCTGGGTTTCTCAGATTTTTGCTGCCCGTTGAGGTAACCCATTGCCATCATCGCTGCCGGTTCGTAGTCTTCAGGGATATGCAATAAATCACGGGCTTTTACAGGATCATAGCCTCCCATCTGATGCACATACACATCCAGGGAAGTAGCCTTCAGCGTCATCTGACTGACCGCCGCGCCGGTATCGTACCAGGCAAAGCGATTCTGCTTACCATTGATTGAAAATGCGGTTTTGGCCACGCTCAGCATCAGAACTGCTGCATCACCTGCCCACGACTGGTTTTTCTCGTTCAGTACTGAAAACAGTCGCTGGAAATTTTCGCTATCGTGTCGGAAAGCATAAATAAAACGCCAGGGCTGCTCATTAAAACTGGAGGGAGCTACTGTGGCTGCCAATAAAATCTGTTCAAACGTAGCCTTATCAATCTCTTTTCCCGAAAAACCTCTGGGGCTGAATCTTTTGTTCAGTAAGTGGTCTATTGTCTGTAAAGTATCCATAGTCTGTATAATTATTGTATATACAACAACGGTACAAACAACATAAAGTTTTACAGATCAAGCTATCCTGAGCAAAGGTATAAGAAACACAAATACAGTTGTCTTACTTTTCAGCCACCTGATTTTTTGGCCTTATAGCCTTCACTAGCCAGTACTTCCATGACTTTATCTCTGAAATCTCCCTGAACCATGATTTCGCCATCTTTGGCAGTGCCCCCTGCTCCACATTTAGATTTGAGCGTTTTGCCCAGTTCCTTCAGGTCATCCTCACTGCCGATAAAGCCGGTCACGAGCGTTACCTGCTTTCCCTTACGGGCTTTTTTGTCCAGCATCACCCGCAGATCCTGCTGGGCAGGCGGCAGTGTTTCAGCCTCCTGCTGCTCATTGTCCTGGTATTCAAAATCATCGCTGGTAGAATAAACAATGCCTTCTCGCTTATTTTTTCCCTTTTTTCCCATGGATACTGGTTTAAGTTGGTAAATATTTGTGTTACAAACGGGCATCAGGCACACTGAAGCCCATCAAAAGCACCATTCGGCTAAATTCCTGCTGTATATCTGCCCTTATGCTGATTCTTTGCTTACTCAGCGGATGGTTGAATGATAGCTGGCTAGCATGCAGCAGCATGGTTTCCATCTGCCAGCGTGCCTTGAACAGGCGGTTTTGTTTGTTACAGCCATGCGGACGGTCTCCAATAATAGGATGAAAAATATGGGCCATATGTTTTCGGATCTGGTGCATTCGTCCGGTTTTAGGTTTTATTTCCACCAGTGAGTAGCGTGA
>CAZFFW010000462.1:1268-2391 GCA_964518125.1 uncultured Porifericola sp. | reverse complement strand
TGCCTAATCTCAGGTGATTCGGATTTGTTAGTGCTCCATCCCTTCCGTAGTGTACCTATCATGCGTGCGGCTGATTTTTTAGAAAAGTTTTAAGTAAGATAATGAGGCTTTATTCCATCCTGAATCAATATGGTTTATCGTCAGATTGTAGTACATGAGATTCGGGATGAGTAAGGAAAAACAGCTCGCGTGCCGCTTCAGCTACTCTCGGTCCCCAGTTGGTCAGCTTCACACCGTCCATGGCGATGATCTGCCGTTTTTTGCCGGCAGTGGTCTGCGCAACGCCGGTAATTTCCATGGCACCATCTACGCCTCCGATACTTTCCAGTCCGGAAGTGAAAAACAGGATGTAGTCAGGATTGGCCTTGATCAGCGACTCGGTATTGAGTGGCTTGAATCCTTCTATTTCGGGAACGGCATTTTGCGTACCGGCCAGATGCAGCAAGGAGAAAGCAGAATTAGACCCGCCTACCTGCAGGTTGCCTGCTCCCCGGGCATAAACCGGCAGTACGGTAGGACTGGTTTCTGTTGAGGCGACCATTTTCTCAAGTTCCGATAATTCAACAGCTATCTTATCAATCAAATCCTCTCCGGCTTTGGTATCTCCTAGAGCCTCAGCGATGGCCCGGATGCGCTCCTGTGTACTTTCCCACGAATATTCCTGCACTACTACCAGTGTGCGGATACCGGTAGATTCCAGTTGCTCAATGAGCGCCTCTTTTACGTATTCTTCTTCCAGAATCACCAGGTCGGGCCGCTGTGCAATGATACCCTCAGCCCCGATGCTGTTGCGGTAGCCGATAGAGGGCAGCTTTTGTAGTTCGGCGGGATATACACTGGTACGATCGGTGGAAACGATTTTGTCACAGTAACCCAAGGCGCAGACGATTTCGGAGGAAGAACTGCCAGCCGTCACAATGCGGTTCTGGGCCACTGCCACCTGCACGGAGAAAACGAATAATAGGAGAATGATCTTTTTCATAGAAATTAGGTTTAAATAGCTAAGGTCACAGCCTGATGCGAGGCTGGAAAATTTTGATTACTTTTATTACAAACAAGTGCGGTATGATCAGAAAAATATTTATCCCCCGTGAACGTAAGCTGGTGCTGGAACTTCCCGAAG
>CAZFFW010000462.1:0-1168 GCA_964518125.1 uncultured Porifericola sp. | reverse complement strand
ACGATACGACTTCCAACTGTTTGACGGCATCATCGTCGCCGCAGCGCTGGAAGCTCGCTGTACCATTTTGTACTCAGAAGATATGCAGCATGAACTGCTGGTCAATGGAAAGTTACGCATCATCAATCCCTTTTTGTAAACACTGGTGCCCCGGAGAACCGGATTGATAGGGAATCTATCCAGCCCCGGGGACTTCAGCTCTGCAAATTTTGCAGATTCATATGTGTTTAGAAATTCCGGCTTCCGTTGGGCTGTACCACGTACTGGAAGGTGTAATGTCTGCCTGCCGGACGGGTTTGAAAGCTTGAAAACTCCGGTGCTGATGTATCCGGGTTACCCTCGTAGTAGCTGAGTATTTCCATCTTGGCATAGTTACCATCGGCTGTTTGCAAAACGATGATCCGGCCCGGTATGGTGAGGATGGCTTGAGGAGGATTGCCTTCTCCGGTGTATGTGTACCAGCCGTTACCCGAACCAGTAGGGATGGCCAGTTCGGAACCCTGATCCGTAGCGTATCCGGTCTCCGGAGCTTCAGAAAGATCATCAAAAGTACCATTGACAATTTGCGCGGCTCCCTGTCCCGGGCCTGAAGTACCGCCGTTTACCAGGATGGTGGTACCGGCCAGTGCAATATCCCAGCGGCGAGAGGCTGAATCTGCCTTATCTATGATTTCACCATCTGTCAGGCTGAAGAAAGTAAAACTGGGCGGAGGTGTTGAACCATCAGGGCCACGAGTCACATTGGGATCAGCAGGAATATCCTCGGCAAGTTGTACTTCCAGATTAGCCTGCACATTTGTCTGGGCTTGGTCACTTTCTTCACAACTGCTAAAAACCAGTAATGCGCCAAAAAACATCAGGTAGGTAAATGGGCGTAAATATTTCATGTTTGACAAAATTTGGAATTAGTTATTGGTTAAATTGAATTGAAGTCCGGCAAAGAAGACCCTGCCTGCAAGAGCAGGTTCGTTGACAGTCGTCTGTCCAAAGAGATTATTTACTCCAGTCTCCAGCGACAACCACTCTCCGAAGTGCTTGCGGGCAGCCAGGTTGAACAGCCAATAGCCGTCTGCATATTCATTATCGGCGTCTAAAACGGAATTTCCATTGAAGTCACCTATGCCCCAGCGGCCGCGGTAAATTCCCCGCAGGTTTACATCAAACTGGT
>CAZFFW010000461.1:0-2395 GCA_964518125.1 uncultured Porifericola sp. | reverse complement strand
AACCAATGTGCCAAGGTAGGCATGATCAATAGACTCACCAACAGCGCAGCTACCAGGGCAAAGGTCTTGGTGAATGCCAAAGGTCCAAATAACTTTCCTTCGGCAGCTTGCATGGTAAATACCGGAATGAAGCTGACAATGGTGGTAGAGACCGCAGTGAGAATAGCGGTACCCACTTCCGAAGCTCCATTGTAAATGGTATCTATCAGTTTTTGACCAGGAGGAGCCTCATCTATATGTTTAATAATGTTTTCGGAAAGTATAACGCCCAAGTCCACCATGGTACCAATGGCAATAGCAATTCCTGACAAGGCCACTATATTGGCATCTACACCAAAATAGCGCATGGCGATAAATACCATCAATACTGCAATGGGCAGGATACTTGAAATGAGAAATGAAGCCCTGAGATTATACACCATCACGATCACTACCAAAATGGTAATGAGCACTTGAAGCGAAATGGCTTCTTCCAGGGTTCCCAATGTTTCATAAATAAGCTCGGAGCGGTCATAAAACGGAACGATGGTTAACTGGCTTTCCCTTCCATCTGACAACGTTTTTTTAGGCAGTCCCGGGGCTATTTCTTTGATCTTATCCTTGACGTTGTTAATGACCTGCAAGGGATTGGCACCATAGCGGGCCACCACTACGCCACCTACCACTTCAGCACCATCTTTATCCAGCAGGCCTCTACGGGTGGATGGCCCCAGGGTAACTACACCTATGTCTTTAATACGGACGGGAACATTTTCCTGAACGGCCACCACGGCCTTTTCAATGTCTTCTACTTTTTTGATGTAACCCAAACCACGCACCAGGTATTCTGCCTGGTTGATCTCAATGGTTTTAGCCCCTACGTCTTTATTTGATTTCTGTACCGCCTGCATTACTTTATGCAAAGGGATATCATAGGCTTTAAGGGCATCAGGGTTAACATCAATCTGATATTCCTGTACAAAGCCACCAATGGAAGCCACTTCCGAAACGCCTTCTGTCGCGTTTAATCCATATTTGACGTAGAAGTCTTGTACGGTACGGATTTCGTGGAGATCCCATCCTCCGGTAGGGTTTCCTTTTTTGTCTCGTCCCTCGATGGTGTACCAATACACCTGACCCAAAGCAGTAGCATCTGGCCCAAGTGCCGATTGCACTCCATCCGGCAATAATCCGGAGGGAAGAGAGTTGAGTTTTTCCAGGATTCGGGAACGTGACCAATAGAATTCAATCTCCTCGCTGAAGATGATGTAGATATTGGAAAATCCGAAAATAGACGAACTACGGATAGATTTTACTCCTGGAATTCCCAGGAGGTAGGTGGTTAATGGGTAAGAAATCTGATCTTCAATATCCTGTGGTGAACGTCCTGTCCATTGAGTGAATACGATTTGCTGGTTTTCACCAATATCTGGTATGGCGTCAACAGGGACAGGATCAGAGGGCAAAGCCCCGACTTGCCATCCGAAGGGGGCGGTCACAATGCCCCAGGCGATGAAGCCAATGAGGATGAGAACCGTGACCAGCTTGTTCTCTAAGAAGTACTTTATTATTCGATTCAGCATAATATGAATGATTGGGATGGAACCCGCGTGGAACAAAATGAACTTGTTCAAAAAGGCAAATAGCCTAATTACCCAGCTGTAAAGCAGGGTTTAGAAATTCATATTATGCGATCTTATATAAGGAATACTTGATGCAAGACGGGAATGTCCTGCCTCAGCTTAGGAGGGGAATAGCTTAAATATTGTGTATTTGTGTCAACAGCAAAAGAGTCTATACCAAAATAGGCATAAGCAAACGCTACAATAAAATCTAGTTGGATGGACTTTAGTACAATTTTCGTTGTAGTAGCATCATCAGATTCTATCGAGGCATATTGATTTTCGCAACAGCCTTTTCTTTGAAGCTGATGTCCGGTATGGCTGTTTTCATTGGTACAGTCCATTTCCATTTGGTCCATGCCACAATCCAAATCAGTTTGACCGAAAGTAATTGCCATTTCGGCTACATGCCCACCGCAAAGGTGTGTAGCCATAGTTGCTCCACTGCTACTAGCTAGCATTATGAATAGGAGAAATATGGAAATGGCTTTTTTCACTGTGCTGATTAACGCAATTTTCTTCGCGATAGTTTAAAAATAACTCTTTTACGGTAATGGAGCAAATATACACGCATGCGACTATACCGCTGTTACAGAATTTTCTGAAAGAGTTATATAATTCTAAACCATCGACCCAATATCAGATCCCATTGATGGGTATGAATAAACCATGTTTCGTATGTCAGAAACCGTAAGCTTTCCACGAATGGCCATCGCGAAAAGATTAATCATTTCCTCTGCATGAGGGCCAACGATGTGGGCTCCTAAAATGTGGCCTTCTTTGTCAGAAATGAC
>CAZFFW010000460.1:0-2436 GCA_964518125.1 uncultured Porifericola sp. | reverse complement strand
CGTGAAAAAATGAATCCGGCTATTCCCAGCAGAACTATAGCTACGATAATCACTATTGCTTTAAAACGCAGGGCACTTTTTAGCAGGGGCAGGTAGGCTTTTTGAATACCACCAATGATTTTATCACTTACCCTTTCCAGCCAGCGTTCAAACCGGCCAAACCAGTTCTTTTTATTTTGAATGGGCTTCATGAATAAAGCCGACATCATAGGCACATAAGTCAGGCACAGGATAATTGCACCAATCATGGCAAACCCAAAGGTGTAGGCCATGGGCTGGAACATTTTACCCTCCACACCGGTGAGGAATAAAATAGGGGCAAATACAATAAGAATGATAATCTGTCCGAAGAAAGCCGAACTCATCATGGTACTTCCTGCATCATAAGCCACTTCATCCATCACACCCTGATTGAATTTGATTTTACCGGAGCGGATGCGCTTCTGGATTTCGTATACCGTACCTTCAATAATGATCACCGCCCCATCTATGATAATCCCAAAGTCAATAGCCCCCAGGCTCATGAGGTTGGCCCAGACATTAAACTGTTTCATCAGGATAAAAGCAAAAAGCAAGGAAAGCGGAATAGTGGTGGCGGTGATAATGCCACCACGGACGCTACCCAAAAGTATTACCAGAGCAAAAATCACAATTAATGCGCCTTCCAATAGGTTGGTTTTTACGGTATCTGTAGTTCTGGAAATAAGGTCACTTCGGTCTATGATTGAGTTAATCGCTAGCCCTTCGGGAAGTGACTTTTCTACCTCAACCATTCGCTCTTTTACATTTTGGATCACCGCATTGGGATTAGAGCCTTTCAGCATCATAATAATGCCCCCGACAGCTTCTTTTCCATCCTGTGTGAAAGCTCCGTAACGTACCTGACTCCCAAAATGAACTTTTTCAGCCACGCCCCCTATGGTTACAGGAATACCGTTTTCATTTTTAATAACGATTTTTCTGATATCATCCAGAGATCGCACCAAGCCTTCTCCACGTATAAAATTGGACATTCTGTTCTTCTCAATGTAAGCCCCACCTGTATTTACATTGTTTCTGGCCAGTGCCTCATACACTTGAGAGATGCTCACATTCTGTGCATTGAGTTTTTCCGGGTTGATGGCCACTTCATATTGCTTGATATAGCCCCCGAATGAATTGACTTCAACTACTCCATCCAGCAATGTCAATTGGCGCTTGACAATCCAATCCTGAATGGTCCGTAACTCCATAGGAGAATACAGTGAGTCAAAACCCTCTTGCGGTTGAATGGTGTATTCGTAGATTTGGCCTAAACCAGTAGAAATAGGACCCATTGATGGGCTTCCGAATTTCTCTGGAATGGTTTCTTTTAATTCGTTCAGTTTTTCCTGCACCAGTTGCCGAGGCAGATAGGTACCCATATCGTCTTCAAACACAATGGTCACTACCGATAGGCCAAACCTGGAAATAGACCGGATTTCATCTACCCCCGGTAGGTTGCCCATTGCAAGCTCTACAGGATAGGTAACAAACTGCTCTATATCCTCGGTGGCCAGGTTGGGAGAGACAGTGATTACCTGCACCTGGTTGTTGGTAATGTCCGGCACGGATCCAAGATTAACCGTAGACATAGAGTAAAAACCTACCCCGATGAGGGCCAACGTAAGCAAGCCCACAATGAATTTATTCTTTATAGAAAAAGAAATGATTTTATTGATCATACCATTTATTAAATTATTTCACATGGACGGAGAAGAAGTGAAGAAACCTTAGAATGATGGCTACCAATAGAATTGCACTAATAAGCGCAATGAAAAGCCACTTCAGCACCAGTTTCAGTGTGATTTTCTTCCTTCTCCTTTTCCTTTTTTTCTTTTTGTGTTTATTCAGTTTTTTCAAGCTGTACAAATAGAATTGAACATGAATAAAGGGATGCCTTTGAAAAAAGGCACATGAAGGGATGTTTAGCTAGCTATCAGGATGATTAAAGACCTCGCATCTTGATAAAAGACTTTATCGGTCAGACATACTGATCCTTCTAAACGCGGGAAATTATGACATTGGAGGTTTAAGAAAACCAGAGATATCAGCGTTGCTGAAATCCTGAAAATAAGAAGTGTAAACCGCAGGTAATTTCACGAGGTGTGTGAAATCAACTCCGGCTGCTGACACGAAGTGTACATGACAGCAATGGCAAACGCATAACGGGGAACATCCGTCCCAATCGCTTTGGTGCTCGTGGTTATGATTCCCATCAGTGCTGCTAATAACTGAAACATTATCCTTTGTATTGTCTAAAGGTAATGTGTCAGCACATGCTACCCCTGTAAGGGCCATGAAGTAAAAACTTAATATGTAGCATGCGATTTCCATTGAATACAAATATACGGATAAATGCAATGCAAGGGTATTGCAAAGTGTTATTATAAAGGTCAACGATGTTACAGACTTCAT
>CAZFFW010000459.1:0-2446 GCA_964518125.1 uncultured Porifericola sp. | reverse complement strand
ACTACCGGAACTGTATCCGATCTGGACGGCACTTTCAAAGTAAGCGCCCCATCAACCAGTGAGCTTTATGTAACTTTCGTTGGGTACGAAAGCCTCAGGATAAAAAGGGAATAAACAGTTTTCCGGCTCAAAAAAACAGGCTGAAAATGAATGAACCCAGTACAATCAGCACAACGCCTGCCATCAACCAAATGATCTACTTGAAAAGCAAATACGGACTATTCAGCCTGTGGACTCGGGGAATTTTTGTCTTGACAGTGGATGAAACGTGTGTAAATGAAAATCCGAAAATTCAAAACCTCATCTTTATTGCCCAACTTATCCTTCACCATCTTTTCTGAGCTTATCCTTTAAAAATGCCAGTTGATCCAGGTTCAGGCCGGTAATCTCCATAATGACTTCATCACTTTTGCCTTGCCTGATCCCGTTAATGGCTACTTTTTCTATGCCCTTTTCCATACCTTTTTCTATGCCTTCTGCATATGCAGTATCGAGAGAGTTTTTTAAGTCTCTGTATGATTTGAGGCTATCTTCAAATACAAATTCAGACATTCACTATCTTTTTTTCAAAGATAGTGATTTGTGAAGCTATTTCATTGTCTAAAAAAGTCCGAAAAAATGTATCAGGACGTTTGGCAGCCTGACGAAAGCGACCTTAGCAGCATGATCCTAATTTAAACCGCTATGAAAATGCTTTTCACTTTCTTACTTGCTTTTATCGTTTGCCTGCTGTCAGTGGCACAATCTAAACAAAACCTGGAGCATCTTTTTGACAAGACACTGGCCCGGAAAGATATCCACAATGGCTTTCTGCTCATTCATTCGGACAGTCTGAACCTACGCATGAACCTGGCAAAAGGGAAATATTCCGACGGCAAGCCGGTCAGCACCAGTACTCCTTTTCTTACGACGAGTATTGCCAAAACCTTCACCGCTACCCTGGTGATGATGCTGGCTGAGGAAGGAAAGCTCACTTTAGACGCTCCGGCTGCCGACTACCTGCCCCCGGATATGATGAAAGGGCTGCATGTACTGGAGGGTGTAGACTATGGACCGCAGATCACCGTCAGTCAACTGCTGCAGCACCGCTCCGGCCTGCCTGATTATTTTGGCGATTCGCCACGGGATGGGGAAAATATGCTGGGCCGGATTTTGACTGAACCGGAAAAATTCTGGACAGCAGAAGAGATCATTACTTTTACAAAAAAGCACTTTCAGGTGCATTTTGTGCCCGGCACTGGTTTCCATTACAGCGATACCAATTACGTACTGCTGGGCCTGATCATAGAAAGACTGTGTGGGCAGCCGCTAGATACCGTGTTGAAGGATCGTATCTTTACCCCACTTCAGATGCAAAATAGCAGCATGTACCTGCGGGCTGAGCCAGACAAAGCAAGTCTGCAGCCAGCCGAACTCTATGCCGGCTCTTATGAAATCAGCGGCTACCGCAGCCTGAGTGCCGACTGGGGTGGGGGTGGCCTGCTTTGTACAGCCCAGGACCTGTACCGCTTTTTCAGCGCCCTGCTCAGTGAAAAACTGTACAGTGCGACAAGGCTGCAAAGCATGCAAAAGTGGAAAGACGAAAGCCTGGGCACTTACTACGGCTACGGCTTGCGGAAGTTTGAACTAGGAGAACTGTACCCTGCACTTTCCGGCCTCAGCCTGATCGGACACTCCGGTACCAGCAGCGCTTTTATGTACTATTGTCCCGAGTTGGATACTTACCTGATCGGCTCTTTCAACCAGACAGATTTTTACCGCGACTGCCATACGTTGATTGCTGATATTTTGCTTACCCTTAAAAGTGCTCTGTGAAACCAACTTTTTGGAATAGTATCATTCGCCCAAAAAACGTTTATCATGCATACCCAAAAAACAGCCAGAATGGGGTATACCTGCTGGTGACAAAGCCTGTCATTAACAATTATTTTACATTTCTGGCCTGAACAGTCATTAGATTGGCCGAAAAGGTCAAGCATCACAAGAAGCAATCTTCTAATTTTACTGCTGAAAGTCATAAGAAGTAAAATATTTATAAGCTCGCGAATAAATTCACGCACCTTCTTCCCGAACCTGCTAAAAAAAAAAATTTCAACCCATAAACGAACATCAATATGCAATCGCTTCTGAATCCTGATATTATCGGAAATATTCTGCTCACGCTGCTGGGCCTGCTCTTTGGTTTTCACCTGCTGGTCATCACCGGTATTGTCCCCTACGGCATCGTGTGGGCCGGTAAAATCCAGAACCGGCAGCAACTGCTTCGGATGGAATCTGCCTCCCTGGTCATCCTGACGCTGGCGGTCTTACTGGTTTTGATGAGAATGGGCTACCTGGATTGGGTGGACAATCCCATCATCTTACAGGGAGGTATGTGGCTGCTGTTTGCCCTTTTTACGCTCAATACCCTGGGTAATATGACTGCCAAAAGCCCTTTTGAAAAGTA
>CAZFFW010000458.1:0-2491 GCA_964518125.1 uncultured Porifericola sp. | reverse complement strand
TTTTATCTACTGGTTTGAGCAATGGCTTCTCTACGATCTCCTTTTGCTGTAACAGCCGGTCTACCACCAGCCCTACCATTCTCTGGTTGTAATTTACAATGATGGCATTAAGCTTATGGCCCGGCTCTAACTGATCAAACGTATTATGCAGCAAACGCTTGCTTGGCTGTCCCTGCTTTCCGAAGATGTCATTCAGAAAAACAATCGAGATGGTTTGCCCCTGGAAATTTGTAATAAGTCCGGCGCTTACCTTATGAATATCCTCCGTCACGATGGTGGTTACTGCTTCGGTGTAGTTTAGCGGAATGGCATACTCTACAGTGTTTAGTTCAAAGAGCAGGGTAGACTTCACAGCCATAGAAGAAGGCATGGTAAGGATAACGGTTGTTCCTTTACCTGTCTCAGTTTTGACAGCAACAGAACCTCCCACTGCATCCATCGCTTCTTTGACTACATCCATGCCTACGCCTCTCCCTGATAGCCCATTTACCTGCTCTACACTTGAGAACCCCGGCTGGAAAATAAACATGATAAGTTCATCCTCCGTCAACAGGGCTGCCTCTTTTTCTGAAACGAGGCCTTTCTGCACAGCTTTCTTACTGATTGCAGCGGCATTGATACCCGCACCGTCGTCTTCAATTTCTATCGTGACTGAATCACTTTCGCTGAAAGCCCTCAAAGTAATAGTACCTTCCTCAGGCTTACCCTGTTGCTTTCTTAACTCAGGAGTTTCTATCCCATGAGCGATAGCGTTACGTGTCAAGTGGATAAGCGAGTCTGATATCGTTTGCAGAATATTACGATCCAGTTCTGTTTTGCTACCTTCAAGTAACAGCCTTACGCTTTTGCCATCAGATTTGGCAGCATCCCTCACTACACGGTGAAATTTGTTAAAAAGAAAGCCTACTTCCACCAGCCTCACATCCATCATAGAGTACTGCAGATCTGAAGAAATCCGCTGCAGACGTTTAAATTCGTTGCTAATGTGGTTGCCCTGGGCCATTGTCAGAATACGGTCTTTCTCAATCACCAGTTCGCCAACCAGATTGAGTAGGTTATCCAGTTTTTTAACAGGTACCTGTATACTCTCTGAAAAACTAATACTTTCAGAAGTTTCTGCTACGACTTCTTCAATTTCAGCGCTTTCTTCAGTTACAGGTTCGGGAAGATCAGTAACGACAGCTTCAGGCATGCTTACCTCATCACTTGCCTGTTCTTCTGTTACCTCTTTAGCTTCTTCAATCTGTATATTTTCACTCCTTAAGGGTGGCTCACTTTGTTCAGTAACATTTTCGGAGGAGGTACTGGTCAGCAGATGAGTTTCCTGGGTAGATTTGAAATTTTCATTATCAAGGTTACCCCTGAGTTTTTCAGGTAAAGGCTTCCTGGCAGCACTAGGTTTGGGTGAATTATTTGTGGTGTTCTCTTCTTTGTTGTCTACACGGGCTCGGTGTACCATTACCTGAAGCTTGGTTCTTATGCCTTTATAGCTGACTTTTTTGCCGCTTTTTACGTTTTTGATCAGTTTTTCCAGTACATCAATAGCCCGGAAGAGTGATGAGAAAAAATCTTCGTCCTTTTCAAATTTTCCCTCACGTAGCTCTGCAAAAAGGTCCTCCAGCACGTGAGATAGTTCCGCCACAGGCGCCAGCCCCAGCCCGGATGCATTACCTTTTAGGGTATGGGTAATGCGGAATAACGCATTAATCACTTTAGTGTCATCGGGCTGCTTTTCCAGTGCCGTCATATATCGGTTGAGCTCTTCAAGCTGAATGGATGCTTCTTCATTAAAGAGATCAAAGTATTCGCTTTCGTTAAAATTCACGCTCATAAACAGCTGATTATAAATAATGGAATATCTTGAAGTGAAATGGTATGTCTGGCCACGCCCGTTTCTATGACTGACTTAGGCATACCGAAAACCACAGAGCTTGCTTCATCCTGCGCGATGGTAAGTCCTCCGGCCTGGTATATTTTTTTCATTCCCATTGTGCCATCTCTGCCCATGCCAGTAAGCACGGCAGCAATAGAGCGGCTGCGGTAGATTTCGGCAACAGAATCAAAGAGGCAGTCAATAGACGGGTCGTTAAATTCTTCGTATTTTCTGTTGGTTAGGGAGAAGGATATTCTCTGGGTAGCTATATCTCTTTTGATGTAGGTGTTTTTCTTGCCTGCAGCCAGGTAGACGTATCCTCCTCTAAGCTGTTCACCTTCCTCTGCTACCTTTACCCTGAGTGGACTAATATCATCCAGCCTAAGAGCAAAGTTTCGCACAAAATTTTCAGGCATATGCTGAGCGATGACGACCGGTATACTAAGATTGGAAGGCAGCCGCTCGAGTATGGCTTCTACTGCCCTGGGCCCACCTGTAGACGCACCGATAGCAATGATATCATAGCTGAGACATGTGGCAAAGGTATGGTTTTCCTGTACCCTGCGCCTGGCCTTGTCAGTAAGCACTCGCATATTTGCCCTGGAAGCAGCACGAATG
>CAZFFW010000457.1:0-2534 GCA_964518125.1 uncultured Porifericola sp. | reverse complement strand
CCCGCCATTTAAGCGCAGCAGCAATGAACCTAGAAAAAGCCAATGATTACCTGCTGGAGCAGGGCTTCCCCGAGTACGACATCCAGTATATGAAAGCCGGCGAAATGTATGTGGCCTATACCCGCCAGCAGCCGAGTCGTAAACCAGCCGATGAACTCCTAGAGCAGACCATAGACATCTTCACCCCGGAAAGATTGTTCCTGGTCCCCCGCAAGCAAAACGGCACTGTGAGCAAAAAGACCGCGCCGATTGAGATTGAACTTCCCGATAGCCCCAACCAGAAAGTATCCGGATTGAATGGCTTTGCCCAGCCGACTACTTCACCGGCTACAGCGGCAGCCCCGGCAAATAGCGGCTATGAGAGCTATAAGGATTTTATCATCCGCGACCTGCAGGAAAAACTGCACCGTGCCGAGCGCAAGACCGATGAGCAGGAAAAGAAGCTCGAAAGGCTCAAAGAGGAAAAGGCCGAACTGGAGAAAAACGTCGCCTTCAAGGACAAGGAGTTTGAACTGGCGATCAAAGAGAAGGACGGGGAGCAGAAGAACAGCCTGAACGGCTTTGTCAGCAGCCTGAAGGAGCCCGAGACGATCCAGGCACTGGCAGGACTGGCATCGGCCATTCGTGAAATGAGAGGCCCCCAGGCCGTAGATGTGACCAATGCCAACCTACCGGAAGGCATTGAGATGGAAGACCTGCAGGACCAGTACATCTACAATGTGGTGGTATTCATGAGCCGCGCCAGCCAGCAGGTACGCCAGAAGATCTACCAGACCATAGAAAGAGCAGTCAACAGAAAACACGAAGCAGCATGAAACATATCATCAACATCCAGATTGAGGCAAAAGACAGTATAGAAGCCAACCTGAAGGCCAAATACATCGAGAAGATGATGCCTTACTTATCAGTAGAGTCATTGAAAACCCTGGCCAGCAAGGCAGGTCCGGGCACCAATAAAAAGATCAGTACCTACAAATCCTTTCTGTAATGCTACCCGTCACTGCAGGCATTAAAGCTATCCAGATAGCCAGGGCAAACCCCGTGATAAACTTCCTTATCCGTCTGGGCATATTGGGAGTTGTGGTCATCGGCAGCTATTACCTGATCCGCACGCTGGTCAAGAAAGTCGTCAATGACCGCCGCCTGAAAAAGGAAACCAACAACGTAGGAAGCGCTGACCGGGCGGGAAAGATCAACCTGGCAGCCCAACTGTTCAGGAAAGGCTTCTTCCCTTACGGTGAGCCTAAATGGGGCAGTATCTTCTGGGATGGTACTGATGAGGAAACCGTCTACCAGGCAGCGGCCATGATGCACAAATACGGCATCAGCATGGCCGAAGTCAGCCGCTCCTACAAGGCGATGAACCCGGAAAATGACCTGCTAACCGATCTACAGCGGGAGCTCAATGCCGACGAGCTGGCCAGGTTCTACGACATCCTGCAGGGAGGGAGTTTAAACGGACTGACCTTCAACCGTAAGGTGTGGGCCTACCGCAGCACACCATTGCTTAATGATAAGCTACAACCGGTAGGACAACTTCGCCCCGGCACCATCATCGGCAATATGAGCGAGATCCTGGTCACGCCCAGCGGAAAAAACTATATCAGTATCCACCGGAAGGGCAGGCAGCTTTTTGTCAATGCCGCTGATGTCAGGCAAAAGCAGGTAGCTGCATAACAAGTCCTGGTACATGAAAGGACGAAAAAACAAAACAGCGTATTAGCATGAAGAAGCGCATGAATAGAAGAGTAAACAGAAAAAGTAAAACCAGCAGTGGCGGCTTTGGAGTGATCCTGCTGGCAGGTGCTGGCCTGGCCGCAGCCATGGCCGTAAGCGGAAATAAAAGCAGCAGTCTTCCCCCCACACAGCCAGCGGTATCGCCAAATCCTGTTATTCCCAACGGCTTCCCGATCAAAAGGGGCAGTACCGGTGAGCTGGTCAGGAACCTGCAGCACGCACTGGTCAAAGCAGGCGGCATATCAGAATACTACATCAAAAAATCCGGAGGCATTGACGGTAATTACGGCCCCGGAACGGAAGCCGCGATCCGGGCAGCAGGCTTTCCTGTCGTCATAGACTACGCGCTCTACCAGCGCATGCTCCAGGACCTGGGCCGCAGTGCGGCCAGCAGTGCCGAGCAAAAAGCCAAAACCAAAGGGAGCGGGCAGGCGAGCATTTTTCGCAGCCTGAAAAAGAACCTGTTGGGCCAGTATGTAGGGGATGGCCTGATTGCCACCCTTCCCAGCAACACTGCAGTAGGCAGGTATATGAAGTCCATCGTGGGAGACTTCCTGCTGATGGAAACCGAGATCAACGGCAGGACCTACCGCTTCTGGACCAGGGCCAGCGAAGTAGATATGCTGCCTGGTCAGCAGTTTGACTTTCAGTTCCAGTCAGGCACTATCCTCAGAAAGCCGCAGAGCGTGCAGAGTAAAATTGTAGCCTTTTTTAATTGACTGACAACTAACTGATAAACCTATGAGCTTTGAAAGAGCATACCAACATACGCTGCAGTGGGAAGGCGGCTACGCCAA
>CAZFFW010000456.1:0-2543 GCA_964518125.1 uncultured Porifericola sp. | reverse complement strand
GGTTTTGTAGAAAAAGGCTTCAATGCCGGGATGCGGGGCAAAAAGGGATCTCCCTACGAAGGGGGGCATCGCGTACCGCTCTTTGTCCGCTGGCCAGGGGGAAAGGTCCCGGCGGCCAAAGATGTCAATACTCTTAGCGCTTATACCGACGTGCTTCCCACTTTGCTGGACCTCTGCCGAATAGATGCACCCGATACGGCTGCTTTTCACGGGACAAGCCTTCAGCCGCTCATCATGGAGGCAAATTCTGCCTGGCCGGAACGCACCCTCATCACCGACACGCAGCGGGAAGAAAACCTCATCAAAGGCAAGGCGGCTTCCGTCATGACCGACCGCTGGCGGCTGGTCTTTGGCGAGGAGTTATACGATATGCAGAACGATCCCGGACAAACGACCAATGTGGCTGCTCAGTACCCGGAAGTTGTCCAACAATTGCAGCAGGACTACGAAAACTGGTGGCAGGAAGTGAGCCAGGGAGCTGATGAATATCCCAGGATTGTGATTGGCAGCGAAGCGGAAAACCCTGTCATCCTGACCTGCCATGACTTTCACCCGACCGAACCCGGCTACCCGGCCTGGAACCAGGAACTCATCCGTAAGGCTAACAATGCACAAGGCTTCTGGACGCTGGAGGTAGCCGAGGCTGGAGACTACCGCATTGAAGTGCGCCGCTGGCCCCGGGAAGCCGAAGCGCCTATTGCCGGCAGTGTGCCTGCTGGTGAGCCGGTAAGCGGAGGCGATGCTTATTCGGAAGGAAAAATACTGCCTGTTATTGAGGCCGGAATCCGCCTGAATGGGCAGGAGATGACTGCTCCCGTAGCAGACGAACAGGCTGCCATCATTTTCAATGTAAACCTAGCTGCTGGTCCAACTGAACTGACGAACTGGTACAAAGATGCGGAAGGCAATGAATATGGCGGCTACTACGTCTACATCACTCAACTTTGAACTTTCAACCAGAAACTTTTAACCATTCATGAAAATCCAGTTTTTTTGCCCCCGCTGGGGAAGTGAAGATGTTCCTTACAACCAATTTTTTGACAAGGTAAAACAGGCCGGATATGAAGGCGTGGAAATGCCCCTGCCGCTGGACCAGAAAGAGCGGGAGGAGATACTCAGCCACATTCAGAAAAACGATCTCCTGCTGATCGGGCAGCACTGGGAGTGTACCCTTTCCGGAGGTGACACCTACGAGGCCGATTACGAGAAGTACCTGCGCAACCTGGCGGAAGCAAAGCCTATCTTTATCAATTCTCAGAGCGGTAAGGACTACTTCTCTATTGAGCGTAATGTCAACATTATCCACATCGCTGATCAGATTGCGGATGAGACCGGTATCCCCATCGTACACGAAACCCACCGGGGCAAATTTTCCTACGCCATCAGTGTCATGCTGCCTTACCTGGATCGCTTACCCGAGTTGCGGCTTTGTGCGGACTTTTCTCACTGGTGTGCCGTTTCCGAGTCATTGCTGGAGTGGCCTGAGCAGGAAACCATCCTACGCACGATCATGGGTAGGGTAGATCATGTGCATGCCCGAGTTGGCTGGCAACAGGGCGCCCAGGTTTCCGATCCGCGGGCTCCGGAGTTTGAGGAAGCCCTCAACCGCCACCTGCAGTGGTGGGATATGATCGTGGAGCAGAACAGCCTTGCCGGCAGAAAACGGATGACCTTTACCCCTGAGTTTGGGCCTTTTCCCTACATGCCCAGCCTGCCTTATGTGAAGCAGCCGCTGGCCAACCAGTGGGCTACCAATAGCCACATGATGCACCTTCTCAGAGAGCGTTACAGTCAATGACCGGACCAGGCGACAGACTGCTGGCGATAAGCATCGTAGATCTGTGCACCTACAGTCTGAGCCTCTTTTTCCCAGGGACGATCGTGGTAGGCAGTTTGCCCAACGTCAACGCAAAGACCTTCATCCCAGCTAAAATGCTGATGGTCACATTGAATCAGCCTGCCTTCTACAAACTGCCGGGCGTGTACCATTTCATGCGCCAGGGTATGCATCTGATGGGATCGCCCCGCCTTGCGGTTGATGGTGATGTAAATCTGATGGCCGCCTTGATACTTAAGGGCATTCTGGTAACGGGTGTAGCCTCCCACATCCCGTGATACACTGTGGCTGAATCCTATGATGATATGTACATCATCCTTGAATCCGAACAAATCGGCATAGTAGCGAGCCTGGGCTTCAATTTCTTCAGGAGCATAATCGTGCCTGACCACAATAGTGGCCTGAGCCATGAGCTGGTGCATTTGAAAAAGTAACAGGCTGAAAATTGAAATAATGAAGATATGCATCTTTTCCGGGTATTGTGTTTGACTGTAGCAGCCATAGGCTACTAGACCGGAATTCTCTATTCATGTGCCTTTTTTGTAAGTATCTGAAAATCAGTTGCTAAGAAAAATGAGGGGCAGGGTATAAATGTTCGTCAGTGGACAGTGGTATCCGCTGGCGGACAAAATTTTTAGAAGAAATTACTGTGACGCACGATTCAGAAAAGTGAGAGGGCGTAGCCGATGAAAAAGTTTTGCTCACT
>CAZFFW010000455.1:0-2557 GCA_964518125.1 uncultured Porifericola sp. | reverse complement strand
AATGAATATGCCTGTACCATCAAAAAAACACAAGATTTTACCCATGCGGGGCTGGCTGGGCCTGCTACTGATTGGGGTCTTCTGGTATATCAACTGGCATTTTGTGGGCCTCAGAACCCATGTGGGCTTTTTTCCCCTCTGGTTAGGGTATTGCCTGCTGGTAGATGCGCTTGTTTATCTGAGAAAGGGAAATTCGCTGCTCAGCCGCAGCTTTATTGGGTTTTTCTTCCTTTTTGTCATATCGGCACCAGCCTGGTGGTTGTTTGAACTGATCAACGAACGTGCCCAGTACTGGCATTATACTGAGAGGGAACAGTTTTCCGACCTGGAGTATTTCTTTTTTGCCAGTCTGAGTTTTTCTACCGTAATCCCGGCGGTATTTGGTACCAGCGAACTGATAGGCACTTTTGGCTGGCTGCAAAAATTAGGCAAAGGCCCAAGAATTGGCCGGTCAAAAACAAGTGTACGCCTCCTTTTCGCACTGGGTGTACTACTATTTATTACAGTTTTCTTGTTTCCTGAATATTCAGCAGCATTTATCTGGATGTCACTTTACCTGATACTGGATCCTGTCAATCTCTGGCTGGGAAAACGGACGCTAATGCAGCAAACTGCCCAGAGAGACTGGCGTGAAGTTGTGGCACTCTGGCTAGGATGCCTCATTTGTGGTTTCTTCTGGGAGATGTGGAACTATTATTCCAGCCCCAAGTGGTATTATACAGTTCCCTACGTGGATTTCTGGTATGTCTTTGAAATGCCCCTACTGGGATATCTGGGTTATCTTCCTTTTGCGCTGGAACTTTTCGCACTCTACCACCTGCTCATGGGGCTGTTTGCGAAGGAAAAGTGGCAACATTACCTGCAAATTCTCCCCCGGGATCAGGATTCATTTTCCGACTCCTGAGGATTTCGGATCAGCACGAATGCGATCAGGGATGCCAGCCAGGCAAGTATGGCACAGATCTTCTGGATGATGGAGAATGTATCTACAAAAGCAAGCTTAAGAGCCTCCCCTACCGCTTCCTGCTGATCGCTGCTGACGGTATCTGGGACTTTCGCATTTCCCAGTTCCGATGCCTGCCGGTAGATGGCATTAAGGTTTTCCTCCGATAGTCCGAAATCTCCAAATACATCATGAAGTTCAGCGGAGAATAGAAAAATAGCCAGGGCTCCGACTATCGCATTGGCAAAGACATTGGCAATGCGGGTCATGGAATTATTGACACCCGAAGCTGTTCCCGCATGTTCATCTTCTACCGATGACATGACAGTAGTCGTGAGCGGGGCTACGGTAAATGACATGCCCAGACCGAAGACGGCGATTCCCGGCAGGAAAGTAGTCCAGAAGACTGCAGGCCCTTCGGTCAGGCCAACCTCCGAAAGCAGCCAAAAGCCCAGGCCCGCTACCGCAGGACCACCGACCAGCAGCCAGCGGGGACCATATTTATCCACCAGGCTACCCGCCCAGCGGGCTATTGTTGCCATCAGCAGGGTGAAAGGAATCAACGTGAGCCCAGCCTGCAACTGACTGTAGCCCTGTACCTGGATGAGGTTAAGCGTAAGAAAAAGCATTCCGGCACTTAGGCCGGCATAGAGCAGAAATGTGAGCAGGTTTGCCCCGCTGAAGTTCCTTTTCCTGAACAGGTCAAGATTGACCATCGGGTGTGCTTTCCGTTTTTCAATCTGTATAAAGGCCAGAAAGAGCATTGCACCCAGGCTCAATGACAGCCACGACTGCCAGTGACCCCAGCCAAGTTCGGGAGCTCTCAGGAAGCCGAAGGTGAGCAGTGCCAGGCTGAGTACTGTAGCCAGTGCTCCTTCATAATCAAGGCGGTGCGTAATACCGGGGTCTTTGCTCTCAGGCACTTTGTAGTGTAAAGCCAGCAAGGAAATGATGCCAATAGGTACGTTAATAAAAAAGATCAGTCTCCACAACCCAGCATCTGCCAGCGCTCCTCCCAGTATCGGCCCACCAACGGTTACGATGGTAGTAGCTGCCGACCAGGTGCCTATTGCTTTACCTTTTTCCTTTTTGCTGAAAGTAGCAGAAATGATAGACAGGCTACCAGGAATCATCAGTGCTCCACCGATTCCCTGCAGGGCGCGAAAAGCGATCAGCCACTCTACCGAAGGCGATAAACCGCAGGCAGATGAGGCCAGCATAAACAACACTATTCCGCTCATGTACACTTTCTTTCTTCCCAGTTTATCACCCAGCGCACCACTGACCAGTATGCAGGAGGCCAGCATCAGCAGATAGGCATTTAGTATCCAGAAAAGATCAGGACCTTCTGCACCTAGTTTTTCCTGCAGTGAGGGCAGAATGACATTAAGCGCTGTGCTGTCAATAAAGGCCATGGCGGATGCCAGGATGGTGGCCGCCAGTACCCATCGCCCGGCATTGCTGTCTACAGCGACAGAAGGTGCATTTTTAGTGGACAAACTCAGGCAGTTAGTTGGAGGTGAATTTCCAGTATCGGATCATTACTTCTTTTTACCAGATTCAGGAGAAATAGTTTGAAGATGTTCAATGTAGCCAGTTAATACGGATAAAACG
>CAZFFW010000454.1:2404-2561 GCA_964518125.1 uncultured Porifericola sp. | reverse complement strand
ATACCGCATCTGCATCCAGGGGACCGGCGTACTGCCTTCTAAACTGCAGGGGAAAGTCCAGGGTGCTGCTCATCAGATGGTCACGTTATAGGTTGCCGCACTCGAAAAGGGACTCGCCGGTACATATTCATACACGCGGTAGGCCATGGGTGAAAAA
>CAZFFW010000454.1:0-2337 GCA_964518125.1 uncultured Porifericola sp. | reverse complement strand
TATTTTGCGTAGGGCCCATTATCTGGTTCTGTAAGGCCCGGATCTCGGCACTCGTTGTCGCCGGTGATGATACACCGTAAAACAGCTTTCTTACCGCATCAATGCGGATGCTGTTGCTGCTCACCGTTCCTGCCGGTATCTGTCCAGCTGGATAGGGATTACCTAAATTGGTATTTTTTACCGGTCCCTGCAGATAATCTATCTGCGAGAGCAGCACTACATCCGCATCGGTGAGGTTTGCGGGGATCCCAGTGAGAGAGAAGGTATTAAGACTAGCCTGGTCAGCTGTGGCACTGCCTACTTCAATGCCATTCCGGTAGAACCTGGCCCCTGTGGCAGCGCCTCCGTCTCTTGGACTATAACTGACCGCCATATTGATGGATAATATACTGCCTGCTTCTACTCTTTGTAAATTGCTGTAGTTGGCAGAAAGACTCGCACTCGGGGCAAGATAGGTAGGCGGCTCTTCCACGGTGAGCATCATCTGGAAGATCTGCTCCAGCTTAGTGCCTGCCAGTAACGTCTGCCCGCTTGCGATACCGCCTACATTTTTGGTAGCATACACATCTGCCTTCAGCTGGGGAGTCAGCAGGCTCACCGGGATCTGAACCCATCGCTTCTGCTCATTGTCGTAAATATCAATCAGATCGTCTGCTGAAAACTGCCCGCTTCCGTCCGGAAGGTATGGCTTTGCATCTACCAAAAACTTTTTTGCTCCCATCTGTGCCGCTTGTTTGTGGAAGGCAAGTACGAATACAGTAGTGTGGACTAGTTAAATTGTCTTTGCTGCTGTTTCGTACTTTGCCCAAGGTCTTATCTTAATTCTTATCTTAATTCCTATATCATTTCTGTGTTCTTGGTGACGTAGCGGATGATCAACAGCTTACCGGTACCGCCGCTAAAGTCTACCTCCATTTCATCCTCAAAGGTGTGGCCCCAGGATATTTCAAACTCCCGGTAGGTGCCGGGCTGCAGGTCCATCAGAAAGCCCTGTCCGGGATAGCCCACATAGGCTACACTGGGCCCCTGGTTTTCTACGGTCCACTTGATGCACCTCTCCAACTGGAAGCGCTCCCCTGATCGGGTCGGGGTCACAAAGTCCAGTCTTACCGTAGGGCCTGCCATTACGGGTTCATAGGTTTACGCTGCAACAGGAAAGTAGCTTCCAGTAAAAGCTCCTGTCCAGCAGGTACTGCTTCCAGGGTTTTGATGGAAAAGCTTACCCTGTTTCCGCTGCCGGGAATATCTACCTGCTTGAACTGGTCTACCATCGCCAGGCCTGCCCCGGTCCCCGGTTCAAAGTTTTTGGCCGATTGGATATCAATGTAGACTTCATTTTCATCCTGGATACCAATGCCCACATAGCCTACTCCGCCGTCTTTGATGGTCCTCAGGCATACGCCTATGACCTTTTCTGCCACATCATCAATGATGACTACTTTTCTCACCGTTCCTGCCGGCGTGGCCGCCGGAATGGAGAAAGTAGTAGATTGATATTTATAACCTCTCTGGCTCATGATTTACTTTGTTTTGCTTGACAAGTCGCACCAGGTGCCAGCCGGCAAACCACTCTTTTTTACTGACCGGTCCTGGTGCTTCTTTGCCTGTTTACTTATTTCTGATCTTTCAGACCTACTTGGTAGTGGTCTTGTCCCCCATCAGGCGGATTTCCAGGTAGGCGTCATTGCCAGCACCAGGGGTCACGCTCTGTCCATCGGCATATTCTACCTGGATGGTGAAGGGCACATTGGCCTTGAGCAGCTGTATGCTGTTCAGCGAGACGATGTCTTCCACACCGTTGGTCTTCTGGCTGGCGGCTTCTGAAAAGAAGCGGGCCATCGGCAGCTGTACCAGTGTCTTACCGTCCTGGATGATTCTCAGCTCCGCATTGATGAGCGCGGCAGGCACATTGGCCTTTACCGTAGAGAATCCCGATACCCCCTGGATAGGCGTGCTGGCAGCCGTTTCGGCGTAGCGTACCGCTATTTTCTCCAGGGCCAGGTGCTGCTGGTTGGGCAGCGTATTTTTGTCAATATTGGTGACGCCAACTTTCTTTTCGTTGGTTTCATCAATGAGGTTCTCAATGTTGGAAGAACCGGTGATCTTGCGGCGCACGTAGAAGTCGCCATCGGTATAGCGCACCTCTCTTTTGGCAATCAGGTCCCTGGTGGTAGGGTCCAGTTTGCTGGCATGCTTGGCTATAAATGCTTGTCCTTTTGTTAATTCCATGGTCTTTTTTTACTCTTTTTGTGACAGCTTTCTGCTGTGTTGAATTGTTGAATTACCGTATTGAATTACCGTATTGAATTGCCTTATTCAGGATTAGTATCCCAGCAG
>CAZFFW010000453.1:0-2589 GCA_964518125.1 uncultured Porifericola sp. | reverse complement strand
CGGTGAAAACGCGTGGAAGCAGCGCCGAGCAGTACATTTCTGACAAAACGCTCAATGCCATCCTGGTTGTCGTGACCGAATTTGTTGCCATCGGCTCCATAGACCTTTACATTATTGACCGGGCGAGGAACTGCCGACTGGTGGATACGCCTGATCTGTCGCAGGCCATTGTCCCAGTGAACCTGCCCTTTGTGATGGTTATTCTGCGAGATATCCACAAAGTCATACATTTCCGGATGATCAATGGTAGAGCGGTGGGCGATATGGTCCAGGTCCCAGGGGTCCCACATTTCAGTGGTATAGACTTGTTTACCATATTTTTCCGCAGCCACCTTTTTGATATAATCCGACCAAAATGCCCCCCAGTCAGCGGTGACTGAAGTCTCGTTGTCCATGCAGTAGAGCACATGATCATATTGCAGGCTGTGCTCCAGGAGTTTATCCACAAATTTTTGCTGGTATTCCAGCACCACAAAAAGGCTCATCTGGGATGGCACTGAGCGGAAAAAATTGTTTTCGGTATAAATAGGGTGAGAATCTACTGTTTCGCTCAGTTTACTGCGTCGGCTGTCGTAACTAACATTATTTTTGGGGTTGAAGGGATTGATATCCCAGATATCACGATAAAAGTCAAAAGTAGCCCACACTTCAATCTGCACTACGATATTCTTCTCAGCGGTCAGCTTCAGAAAATTTTCAAAGCGTGCCCAGTAAGCTTCATTAAATTGCCTGAGATCGTATAGGCCATCCTGGTTTTTGGCAAAAGGCCATTCATTTCCTGCATCCCGGCTGGACATGGTGCAACGCACATAATTGCCACCGGCTGCCGAAAGAAGTGCGAGTTGCTTTTCCAGATCCGCTATCTGAAACAGATTATCTTCTACGCTGCCGCCCAGCAAAAGGGTCGGTTTTCCATCCAGTGACCAGAAACGTGGGTTGGCCTCGCTGATGCTGATCTTCTGAGCATAGCTTTGCATGCTGGAGCAAAAGCATAAAAATATGATAAGACTGCGCATATTTATAGGTTGGTTGATTTCCAAAAATATATCAATAATCTGGTGAAATGCCTGAAGTTTTCGCTGCAACTGGACAATATGCGAATTTACAGGCTCGGAAAAATTAACCTGCATACGGACAATTGCTTTCGGCTCAAAAAATAAATGGAGAAGGTATTAAACACCTCCGACCAATGAAAATGCCTTAATTCTTTACAATTCATCAGTAAGGCAGCAGGCGGTTAGCAGTTTACAAGAGCGGGCTCAGCAAAATTGTGCGGCTGATCCTATTCATTTTAATTCTAAACAGAAATTCTCCTGCCTTTGCTATTGCAGACTAGCCAAGGCTTACATAATTTATGGGGCAAAAATACGACCTTCATGCAAATCATTGAAAGTTCTACAGTCTACGATGTGTGTATCGTGGGATCAGGTGCTGGCGGCGGTATGGCCGCTAAGGTTCTCTCAGAAGCAGGCGCTAAAGTAGCACTGCTGGAAGCCGGGCCTATGTTTGATTCTTCCGAAGGAGATATGTTCAAATGGCCTTACCAATCTCCGCGAAGAGGTGCCGGAACCCACCGTCCTTTTGGTGAGTTTGATGCAGCCTTTGGCGGCTGGGAGATTGAAGGTGAGCCTTATACCCGTGTGTCCGGTACTGAATTTGACTGGTTTCGTTCCCGCATGCTGGGTGGACGCACCAACCACTGGGGCAGGATTTCCCTTCGCTTTGGCCCCAAAGATTTTAAGAGAAGAAGCCTTGATGGCCTGGGTGACGACTGGCCTATCAGCTATGACGATATCAAGCCCTACTATGACCGGGTGGATAAACTGGTAGGTGTCTTCGGAGTCAACCACGACCGAAGCCTGGGGCTGGTCAATGAACCTGACGGCTACTTTATGCCGCCGCCTAAGCCCCGTGCTTATGAATTAATGGTCAAAAAGGCCTGCGACCAACTGGATATACCCGTTGTACCGGCTCGCTTGTCCATTCTTACCCGTCCTCTGGGCAATCGTCCACCCTGTCATTACTGCTCACAGTGCAACCGTGGCTGCTCTACCCACTCCAATTTTTCATCCCCCTCAGTGCTGATACCTCCGGCCATGGAAACAGGCAATGTGACACTGATCACCAATGCCATGGCCCGGGAGGTGCAGACCAATGACGAGGGACTGGCTACCGGCGTATCCTACGTCAGTAAGGATGATAATATGGAGTATTTCGTCAAAGCCAAGGCAGTGGTGCTGGCAGCAAGTGCCTGCGAAACCGCCCGTATCATGCTCAACTCTACATCTGCGCGGCATCCCGCGGGGCTGGGCAACTCCAGCGGCATGGTCGGTAAGTACCTGATGGATTCTACCGGCGCTTCGATGGCCGGCGTATTTCCCCAGATGCTGGACGGAATTCCCTACAATGAGGACGGAGTAGGTGGCATGCACATGTATATGCCCTGGTGGATTGATAACCAGAAAGCAAAACTGGATTTTCCCCGTGGTTACCATATAGAATTTGGCGGGGGCAGAGGTATGCCGAGCTATGGCTTTATGGGTGGTATACACCGCTACAATGCCTGGTTTGGTAACCGTGACGGAAGTA
>CAZFFW010000452.1:0-2594 GCA_964518125.1 uncultured Porifericola sp. | reverse complement strand
CCTCAGTCAATGAATCTACCGAAGGCTACCGCTGGTACGAGGTGGATGAAAACCAGCGTAAGTGGTTTCGCCCCAGTGATGTGGCCGCCGGCCCTGACGGCGCGATTTATGTCGCCGACTGGTACGATCCCATCGTAGGCGGGCATCAGATGTACGATACGGCAGGCTACGGCAGAATTTACCGGATCGCTCCCAAAGACAAGCAACTCAGCGTACCCAATATTGACCTAAGCACTACTGAAGGACAGTTGCAGGCATTGCTCAGCCCCGCCATTAACGTACGTAACCAGGGCTTTGTGCTGCTCCAGGCACAGGGCAGTGCCGTACTGGAAGATGTAAAATCCCTGCTGGATGCCGATAATCCCTACCATCGTGCCCGGGCAGTATGGCTGCTGGCCCAACTAGGCGAGGAAGGAATAAATTCGGTAGAACAGCTACTCAAAGATGATGACAGCCGCCTGCGCCTGGTGGCTTTTCGTGCCCTCAAATCTGTGCATCCTGATGACTGGCTGCAGTACGCCGAATCACTGGTCATGGACAGTTCTCCGGCAGTACGCCGTGAAATAGCCCTTTCTCTACGCGATATTCCACTGGCAGAAAGCAAAGACCTGATCATGGAACTGGTAGAAGGCTATGACGGAAAAGATCCTTGGTACCTGGAAGCACTGGGCATCGCGATGGATGGTAAAGAAGGGCAGCTTTATCCGGAACTGGCACAAATTTATGGGGATGCTGATCCTGAGCAGTGGAGCCCGGCCTGGGCAAAACTGGTGTGGCGTATGCACCCCCGGCAGGCGGTGAAGGATTTACAAAAGAGGGCAAAATCGGCTCAGCTGAGTACGGAGGAGCGACAGCAGGCTTTGACGGCAATTGCCTTTACTCTTACCGCTGAAGCAGCGCAGGCGATGTTGTCCCTGGAAAAAGAAGTGCCCGGGGCTGAAAAGCAACAGGTGCAGTATTGGCTGCAGTTTCGCAAAACCAACGACTGGCAGGCTTTTCTGAAAGACTGGAAAGCTCCTGCCGGAAATCTGCCTGAAGCTCATCCAGGGCTGTTAGCCAAGAAGCAGCAACTACTTGATACTGCCCAAAACCTGGTAACTCGGCTGAGTATCGCCGGTGAAATGGCTGCTGACGTAGCCGGAAGCTGGCATTTGCTGCAGAGCCTTGACCAGCTTGAGGATACATTCAAAATAGCCGTAGTGCCGAAAATCATGCAGCATGAAGATACTTATCTGAAAGTTGCTGCCCGTCAATCTCTTCCCGAGAAACCCGAAAAATACGTTACGCAACAGCTCCTGAGCTTGCAGGCCAGTGCTGATAACGGCCAAACGCTCTTTCAGCAAAACTGCATCACCTGCCACAAGATGGGAGAAGTCGGTCTGGGAGTCGGGCCCGAACTGACCTCCATCCACCGTAAGTACGATCAGTTGGGGATGCTGGAAGCCCTGGTGAACCCGGATGCTGCGGTAGCATTCGGCTACGAACCCTGGATCGTCAGCACCAAAGATGGAGGTATTATTTACGGCCTTATGCTCTCCGATGGCCCGGTAGTGACGGTCATGGACATGTATGGCCGGCGCTATATGATGGAGCGGGAATTTGTGGAACGTAAAAAGCGGCTCAGTTTCAGCCCCATGCCTGCGCCTGTAGACTTTGCGCTCAGCGAGCAGGAAGTTGCTGACATCAGTGCTTACCTGCTGCAAGTCAATCTGTAAATCAACCAATCATCAGCATGCAAAAACCCATCAAAAGAAGAGAATTCATCCGGCAGAGTGGCCTCGGTACTCTGGGCCTTTCCTTTTTACCTTATCTGCCCAAAAAAGTAGCGCCCAGCGATAAACTTAGGGTTGCACACATTGGTGTGGGAGGCATGGGTAATGCGCACCTTAACTGGTTTGCTCAGTTGCCCGAAGTGGATGTGGTCGCTCTCTGCGACGTGGACGAACTGCACCTGAGTGAGTCACTGGAAAAAGCCCGAAAACTACAGCCCGGTGTAAAAATAACTGGCTATAACGACTTCCGCCGGGTGCTGGAGCAGCAGGATATTGATGCTATCACCTGCGCTACACCCGACCACTGGCATGCGCAGGTAGCCATGCTGGCCTTTGAAGCCGGGAAAGATGTGTATGGCGAAAAGCCGCTATCCTACAGCGTAAAAGAAGGCCAGGATATGCTGAAATCAATGGAAAAGCATAATCGTATTTTTCAGCTGGGTACACAGATACACGCAACCGATAATTATCATCGGGTGGCGGAGCTGTTGCAATCCGGGGTGATTGGCGAGGTGAAGACCGTTCGGCTCTGGAAAACCGGTAAGTCGCCCGGACTGGGCCATCCCACACCACAGCCGGTACCTGCTACGCTCAACTGGGATATGTGGCTCGGCCCTGCACCCAAAGTAGATTATATGCCGGAGCGCTGTCATTTTAATTTCCGCTATTTCCTGGATTATTCCGGTGGCATGTTCCAGGATTTCTGGTGCCATATTGCCGATGTAGTATGGATGTCTGTAAAGCCTACTGGCCTGAAAACGATTAAAGCGACTGGTGCTGCTCCTGAAGGTATCGCTGATGTGCCCGAGTGGATCAATGTGG
>CAZFFW010000451.1:0-2639 GCA_964518125.1 uncultured Porifericola sp. | reverse complement strand
GGGTAGTTTTATAAACTCAATAATCTCAACTTGGCCGAATTCTTTATAGAGCGGGTTAAGTATGATGTTTGACTCTAAACCCACAATGGTTGATGGTACCCGAAGTGCGAAAAACTCCCGGTTTTTAGCCAGGCCTGTGAAAATAGAGGTTGTTTCCGAAGAATAGGGATATTGATTCCATCGTTCCGGCAACTCTTTCAAATCTTCAATTGCAAAAGCATCCGGGAACTCAATTTTAGCTACCAAAATTTCGCTCGGCAAGTTGGCGATATTTTCAGAATGCACGTAATACTCCAGCAACGCCAACGAAATGTTTTCCGAGCAATAGACCGCCCTTGTTCCTTTTTCATTCCATCTACCGCCAACCTTTTCAGCCCCTATTCCGGATAAAGTAAAGTCTTTATATTTTACATTGGCGACCCTGTAGACGATCATTAGCTGTAAACATTGTACTGAATTCTAACGATCTCATTTGTGACCATCTCAAAACCAAAACTACTATCGAGCAACGCAAAGGGTTGCTTATTTCCCAGCGCCCGGGATGGCGTAACCAGCCAATTTTTGAAATCCTGTTTAGTGTCAAAAACATCATAACCCAGACCAAACAGCCGTGCTAATTCATAGATCCGCTCTGAAGTCTCCTGATCATATACTTCCTTCTTCTGCATACTGCTGATGGAAACAGGTAGTATATCGGCAAACTCTTTTTCAGTTGAACCTAAGTAAGCAATTAAATGCTTCCAGTCGGCTTTTTTTACCCCTTGGCGTATACGATCAATTAACTCTAACTGATAAGCAGGCGCATCCTTAGCATGAACCACCACCCAAGTCGGAGAAAATTTAGCCATGCGTGGAATTTTGGGTTCTTTCCCGGCAACAACTGACCGCTTACCTTCTCCTCTTTTCCTGACCTCTCCCGATGTTTTAATTCTACCCATGATTGTATTTTTACGCCTGCATGGATGTAAATATACAACCCTATGTTTAGCAGTCAAAGTCCCCTCTAAAATGTCGCCGGAATATAGATTTTGGCTTGGCTATCCGGCGTAAAATCATTGAACTATCGCCCGCCGGGTACTGTATACTTCATCAAGCATATCGCTGGCCAAATTAGAAGTTCTGGCTAACAGCATCGGTAAAATTCCCAAGAGAATGGCCTTAGCAACTTTGTCTTTTCCAAATAAGGTCTCAATTTTTAAGTATAATTGATTCACCTCATTCAGACTTACTCATCCCGCATTTTGCCCTTCTTTAAACCAATCCAGATATTTTTTGAGTTGAGATACCAGATAGTAAGGCAAATTAAGAAGTTGATAGGTTTTACCATTCGGCGTATTAGCTTTACTGATCCTGATTTTTCCTGCATAGAAGCGTACTGCCCTGTCATGAGGGGCCATTTCCATAAATAAATGCAAAGAGCGTAACTTCCCTTCAGCTCCGGATTTTACTTCTACCGGAATGAGTTGCTGTTCATAAGGGTATAAGAAATCCACTTCTGCCTGCGAAGTTTTCTTCTCCCGTACCCAGAAGCCCAACCCACTCAATACATTACTTTGACTTGCCAGTATTTCCTGTCCTACGAGGTGCTCGATCAGCGTACCCTGATATATCTGGTCTAAATTGTCAGTTTTGATGATTTCCTTTTGTATGCCTAAAGCAAAATTCATAAGCCCGGAATCTAACACCTGCAGTCGGGGCGATTTACGATGATCGGGCATCAAAGGTAATGTGGCATGGGTCTGGGGAAAAACCAGATGTATAAGCAGTGCTTTTTCTACGGTTCGCAGTGCTTCACCCATTTCTCTGGACCCGTAATCAGACCGGCCAAAGCCCTGAAACTTAATGCGGCGACCGGCCTCTTTAAAAACCGAGCGTATGGCATGTCGGATATATTGTATTTGAGAGGTATTGCCAGCGTACTTTTCTACATCGTCCAGGTAAGCTGCAATCAATGATTCGTAAATTGGTGCCAACGCAGCCAGGTCCCTATACTGGGCATAATGCTGTATCACTTCTGGCATTCCGCCCAGTAATGCGTATGTATGAAATAATCGTAGCAGCTTTTCATGAGCAAAGTCATTGATCGGTACTTGCTGAAGCTGATGCAGGGCGGCTTCTTCTCCCGTTGCCTCTAAAAACTCGGGAAAGCTAACCGGCCTGATAACCCGGTATTCTACGCGACCTACCGGAAAACTCGCCTTAGGATTAAAAAGTATTTCTAATAATGAACCTGCTGCTATAACAGCCAACTCAGGCACCTGCTCATAAAAATACCGCAGAATGTTCATCGCCTCCGGCATTTCCTGAATTTCATCTATAAACAGGAGGGTCTGTTTTAGTTTGTCCAGCTTCTTATTCCTCAGGAAGAATAATCCTTGTAAAAGCGTATCTATATCCCGAAATCCCTGGAAAAGCTCTTTATCTTCAGCAAGTTCAAGGTTAAAGTACAGGTACTGATCAAACTCTTTTGCAAAAGCATGGATAGCAGTTGTTTTTCCTACCTGGCGAGCTCCTCTTATTACCATGGGCTTACGAGTTTTACTATTTCGCCATTGTACTAAGACTTGATGGATACTCCTCTGAAACATGCTATAAAGTTAGGGCATTTTTATATAGTTTATGCTATAAAATTAGGGTTA
>CAZFFW010000450.1:0-2640 GCA_964518125.1 uncultured Porifericola sp. | reverse complement strand
TATATCCGAAAGAGACAACATTACCCTACAAACCATACCGCTATGTTTAGTAACTACCTCAAAATCGCCATTCGTAATGTGCTTGCCAAGAAGTTTTACTCTGTTCTGAATATCCTGGGTTTAGCCGTAGGCATGGCTGCTTTCCTAATGATTGTACAGTATGTGATCTTTGAGCAGAGCTATGATGACTTTCATGCACAAAAAGAACAAATTTATCGTGTGCAGCTGAATTCATACCTGGACGGCGAATTGGTTACCCAAAACGCTGAGAACTTTCCAGGAGTGGGGCCTGCTTTGGTAGAAGAATTACCCGAAGTCGTCAACTACACCCGTCTCTATAATATGGGCTATAAAAACAACATCGTGCTGAGCTACGAAACGGCACCCAACGGCCCTATCCAGATGAAGCAAAATAAGCTGATGTACGCTGATGCTGCAATTTTTGACATTTTCTCGTTTGAGCTCATTCAGGGTAATTCCCAGACTGCCCTGGCCCAGCCATTTACTGCAGTACTGTCTGAAACCATGGCCAAGAAGTATTTTGGCGATGCTGACCCTATCGGCAAAACGCTTCGCCTACAGGATGATGACTTCAATGACGAAAGTTGCGTGGTGACCGGTGTACTGGAAGACCTTCCGGCCAACGCTCATCTTCAGTTTGATGTACTCATTTCTTACAGCACACTGTATCAGCGGGGAGACTGGGCCAAAGAGAGGTATGACCTCACCTGGGAGCGCAGTGATTTCTATACTTACATTTTGGTAGATGAAAATACAAGCGCATCATCCCTGGAATCCCGCATGACCAGCATAGTAGATAAATACCTGCCCGGAATGGCTGAAAACAACCGCCGGGAAGTATTACAGCTACAACCGCTGGAAAGTATTCACCTGTATTCCAATCTGGAAAACGAAGCGGAAGTAAACGGTGATGCGAGGGTAGTTTACAGCCTGCTGATCATTGCCGCCTTTATCCTGGTCATTGCCTGGATCAATTATGTAAACCTGGCTACGGCCCGTGCTACTGAGCGCAGCCGAGAGGTAGGTGTCAGGAAAGCCCTGGGGGCATTTCATCAGCAACTGGTACGGCAGTTTCTGACCGAAGCACTGCTCGTCAATGCCGTAGCCATCCTGGTAGCAGCAACTCTTGTCGTACTCTTACTGCCTACCTTCAACGAGCTGACCGGCCTGAGCTTCAGTGTGGTTGAGTTTTGGAGTCAAAGCTGGATTTGGTTAACAATTGCTGGACTTCTGATTTTCGGCACGTTGCTTTCCGGACTATACCCGTCTTTTATACTATCATCTTTCCGCCCGGCCGCAGTACTGAAGGGCACATTTCGCAACTCCCAGCACGGCATGCTGCTGCGTAAAGCACTAGTAGTTTTTCAGTTCGCCGCGGCCATTGCCCTGGTAGCGGGCACGTTCATTGTCTATCAGCAAATGCAGTACATGCTCAACCAGGACCTGGGTTTTGATATGAAACAAACCCTGATTCTGGAACGCCCAAGTATAGTTCCCCAGGACTGGGAAGCCATACAAAGTAATAATGTGCAATTTAAAAATGAACTATTGGAGCATTCCTCTATAGAGCAGGTAGCAGGAGTAGATATAGTTCCCGGCAAAAAGAGAAAATTTTATTACCTGCACCGCAGATATGGAGCCCCGGTAGAAGAAGCGGTCGCTATCAGGCTCAATGGCGTTGATTATGATTTTATTAATGTGTTCAATATGGAAGTAATAGCGGGCAGAAATTATTCCCGGGACTTTGTTACCGATACCGACTCAGCCGTTGTAATTACTCGATCTGCTGCCGAACTACTCGGGTTTGAAAGCCCTGAAAAAGCCATCGGTGAGAAAATTACGGTAGGCGAAGATCAGGGTGAAGTAAACGTTATCGGTGTAGTAGCGGACTATCACCAGAATTCTCTCAAAGAAGCTGTAGAACCGATGGTACTTTATCTGGCCGATGTAAGTACAGAGTATATTGCCCTCAAGGTCAATACTGTTGATCTGGACGAAACGCTCTCCTACATTAAAGGTCATTGGGAAGCTATTTTTCCCGGCAATCCAATGTCCTACTTCTTCCTGGATGATTTTTACAATCGCCAGTACCAGTCAGATCAGCGATTTAGCAAACTCATCAGTGTCTTCGCCCTACTTGCCCTCTTCATTGGCGGGTTAGGCTTGCTGGGACTTTCTGCCTTCACCACCCAGCAGCGCACTAAAGAAATTGGCGTCCGCAAAGTGCTGGGAGCCTCTGTGGCCAACATCACTTTGCTGCTTACCAAAGACTTTACCCGCCTGATCCTAATTGCCATCGTCATTGCCGTCCCTTTGACCTACCTGGCGATGAGCGAATGGCTCAAAGGCTACGCCTACCGGATTGAAGTGAGTCCTGCAGCGCTAATTGCCGCCGGAATTTGCACCATCCTGCTGGCTGTGCTTACCGTAAGCTGGCAGTCTATCAAAGCAGCAATCGCCAACCCGGTAGATTCTTTGAGAAGTGAATGATATTGACAATGTACAGTAGGCAGTGAACAATGAACAATATGCCAGTAAAGAAAAATACACCCCCTCGCCTGCCACGCCGCTTTCTGCGCTGGTACTGCCGTGCGGAACTGCTGGACGAAGTGGAGGGTG
>CAZFFW010000449.1:0-2660 GCA_964518125.1 uncultured Porifericola sp. | reverse complement strand
ACCGACTGATTCCACCACTCCGGCAAAGCCGGTTCCGGGAATGGGATTCCTGGGCCTTTTTAGTCCGTTAAAGAGGCGGCCGATATAGGGCTTGCCGCTGAGCATCATGCTGTCGGCTCTGGTGGCTGAACTGGCGTAGACTTTCACCAGTATTTCATCGGGCTTGGGTTCAGGTCTGCTTACATGGCTGAGTTTCAGTACTTCGGCACTTCCGTAAGCGGTGGCGAGAACAGCTTTCATTTGTATGGTTTTCATATTGATGCGATTTTTGGTTTGACTTCTGATTGATGTTTCAAAGTAAGTCAAAGCCGGGGATCGAGCTGTTCTGAAAAGCAGGGAAGGGGTTCCGGATTATAAATACGAACCAGAAAAGATCAGGATTTGCTTCTGACGAAGGCGCTGGGCGTCATGCCGGTTTCTTTTTTGAAGAAAGTATTGAACACAGTTTTGGAGTTGAAGCCGCTTTCATAGGCCAGGCCCAGCAGAGAGATGTGGTGGTTGGCATCATCCAGTGCCAGCTGTTTGAAATGTGATAACCGGTAGTGGTTGACAAACTCATTGAAGTTTTTGCCCAGCTTTTCATTCATCAACCAAGAAAGCTTGTTACTGCTAATATTCACGTTTTTGGCAAGCGAACGTAAAGATAAAGATGAGTTTAGAAACCACTTTTCTTCCTTCATTCCTTTTTCAAAAATTTCTAAAACCAGGTCGATTTCAGTATCTGACATTAAGGCTTTAGTAGGGGTGATTTGTATTCGTATTTCGGGATTAGGTGGCAATAGTTCTAAACGGAAAACAGCTTGCTGTAAATCTTGAAATCTCTGATAAGGGTGTAAAGGTTTAAGCAACGGAATATTCATAAAGTTTATGATTTGACCGGTACGCATTTTGATGTTTTCTTCCAAAAAGTCCAATGCCATTTCGTGTTTCCCCAAATAGACCATCAAAAACAGTGGCCAGGGAAAAAGCGCTTCCCCAATCTCTTTTTTTATCATGAAGCTAACCCTGCTGATATCTATATCGATCTTATCTTCCGGATTTACCAATTTGTATAATACTCGGCATTCTTCTGGTCTCTCTGCCAAAGGGGTTCTATCTAAAAAGTCATTTAGTTTTTCGTAATCCTTTGTCAGAATTAAGCACAGTTGTTTTAGTCCAATAGGATGAGTAAAATCCGGATTGACGCTCAATGAGGTCTCTATACATTCTAGGGCTTTCGTGTAGTCCCCGCTTAAATAATAAATATTCGCTTTAGTGAAATAATGATTGGGGGATAGAGGGTTTATTTTTAAAATATTATCGGCATGCCAAAGTGCTTTTTCGAAATAGCCTACTGCTGTATACAATTCGCATAAACCTTCTTCTGCTTCTGTGTAGGACGGATTAAGCTCTATTGCTTTTTGAAAAAACTTATGCCCATTGATGAAATCCCAATGACCCCAAAAGGACAATGTCGCTTTACCAAAATACCCTGTATAGGATTGTTTGTCCAGCTTAAAACCTTTGCCAAGATTCTCTTCTGACGACTCTAATAAGCCTTTATTAGTTGTCCATGATCCGTACATGGCATAACTATACACCAAACCAAAGTAAGGTAAAGCAAATAAGGGATCTGTTGTTACACATTGTTCATAGAGAGCTATTGAATTTACCATTCCTTGTCCGTCCCACATTAAATGCTGATGACGACCTTTGAGATAAAGGTCATAGGCCTCTATATTTTTAGTTGGTGCTTTAATTAAATGTTCTTGAATGTTGAGGTGACCAAAATTTTCCCGGATCTGGTCAGCAATTTGTAAGCTTATTTCATCTTGTACTGCGAATATGTCATCTAAATCCCGATTGAAATTTTTTGACCAGAAGTGAGTGCCGTCATCAGTACTGATCAACTGCGCTGTAATACGAACCCTGTTTTTGGCTTTCCGGACGCTCCCCTCCAAAACTGTACTCACCCCTAACTGATCACCAATGGTTCGCACGTCTATATTTTTGTTCTTAAATGCAAATGAGGATGTGCGGGCAATAACTTTCAAGCCCTTCACGGTGGTTAGTGCATTGATTATTTCTTCAGTAATGCCATCGCTGAAGTATTCGTTCTCAGGGTCGGCACTCATATTAACGAAAGGGAGAACCGCAATGGACTTATTGGAAGATGGTATGGACAGATGGTTGCTCATCTTCTACTTTACTTATGAGGGCTTCTATGAATTGACATTGAATTTTTAATTAGATGTACCAGCCGGGTCGATATTATTTGCGTTTTTCGTTCGTAATTCGTTTTTGGTACTTGGGGAAATAAGCTTCCAAGTAAGTTTCAAAGAGGCCTGGCTGGTGCATAATGTGTGCCCAGCATGGGCATATGGTATTCAATATACCATTTTATTCCAGAGAGTGAAAGCCGCCGTGGCGCGGTCTTTCATAGGCGAGTTGCGGAATGCCGCCCAGGCGAAGCCGTTCCAAGGTGGCCTATGAGCAAGCCGCAGGGGCGCTTCGGGTGACCGGAGGTCTGGGAGACTGATCCTTTTTTACCCATCAATTTTGTAATTTGAATGTTTCTTTTTTCTGCTTGCAGCCAATGGTTTGTTAGTGCCAGACTTAGGTTTCTCTTTTTATAAATGTTGCTGAGCCCTGATCTAACTCAATCATAAATCCTCTACTTG
>CAZFFW010000448.1:0-2661 GCA_964518125.1 uncultured Porifericola sp. | reverse complement strand
CGATAGGCTTGACCACCAGTTCTTCCATATCCTGCGGGCTGGTGCCGGGATACACCACCACAATAGGGTAGGTAGGAGGGTTGATCTGTGGATCTTCTGCTCTGGGCATAGTAAGCATGGTCACCAGACCTACCACCACCACCATGATAAATACCACCAGTGTAAACTGATAGTTCTTTACGGAGAAATTCGTCAGGTTCATTTTGCTACTTATTTTATGACTGTGATGATAGAATTTTCATTCAGAAATGCAGTGTTGGTGTGTATCACTTCCCTGGCAGTTTCTAAGCCCGAGCTTATTTGTACTTCGGTATTATCAAAGCCCGCTATTTCTATAGCCATGCGCTTTACTTTTCCGTCTTGGGTTGGCACAAAAACAAAAGCCTTTTTTCCATCAGCCTCTACCAGTGCATCGTATGGAATGGACTGATACTGCCGGATAGTTTTTGTCTCAATGGTGGCTTTTCCAAACATACCCAGGGCAGGCTTGAGATCGGCGAGATCCAGCTTAATGTCTATCTGAAATGAACCAGAACCCGGACTGGCGGCCTGTGCTTTACGGAATACCTGCCCTGAGATACTGTGGTTGGGGTAAGCATCTATAACAACCCTAGCAGGGTCGTTGACTTCTACCAAGGCCCAGTCTTTATCCGACATGCCAATTTTCAGAACCCAGTGATGGACGCCGTTTTCGTTGATCGCCAGCACCGGCATTCCTGCACCGGCAATTTCCCCTTCGTTGGCCATTTGTTGTACAACAAAGCCGTCATGGGCAGCATAGATGTAGGCATACTGCTTATTGAAAGTAAGTGCCTCCAGTTGTTTTCTGGCAATATCATAAGCAGTTTGGGTATTCTGCAGCTGTTCCAGGGTAGCGACACTGTCATTGTAGAGATTGGTGATTCTTTGCATATCCCGGGCAGATTTTTCAAGCCCCAGTTTTGCCTGGTCTTCCCCGGCGGCTATTTCATCCAGCTTCAGCGTTGCCAGCAGGCTGCCTTTACTGAAAGACTGCCCTTCATGCACGTAGATACGGTCTATTACACCCCCGATTTTGAAAGCGTATTTTGCTTCATTTTCAGTACTGAGCATCCCGGTACCCGTTACTGAAACAGCCTGTTCAGCGGATTGTAGGGGGTAGGTTTTGACAGCAATGGTTTCTGTTGAAAATACATTTTGCTGTTTACTATCTCGCTCATCACAGGAGGTAAGCCCGGAGAGCAGAGCAAAAATGAGAAGTATATAGGGAGATTTCATATCAGTGGTTAGTTTAGTTGAAGTGAACTGCCGGCTCTTTCTATATCTGCCGCCTTGATGTAGGTGTCATAAAGCGAAATATTCATCTCTAATTCTGCCTGCACCAGTTGGTTCTGAGCATCCAGTAGTTCTATGTATAAGGCCTGCCCCTCTTTATAAAGTCTGAGGAAGTCAGCATAGTATTTCTGCGAAGTGTTGAATGAAGACACTGCCGACTCGTAAGTGAAAACAGAAGCTTCAAACTTATTTACTGCTGTGGCTAGCTGTAGCTCCAACTGAGACCTGGCATAAGCAGTCTGCGAATCAATGATCTGCCCTTCCAGTTGTGCCTGCCTGGTTTTGTACTCGTTTTTACCTGCTGCGAAAATGTCCCACTGCAGCGAAATGCCTAAAAAATAATAGCGGGTGCTGCTATCAAAGTTACCGTCAAAGCCCTGTGAGCCAAGGTCCAGAAAACTGCTCAACTTGGGTATATGATGAGATTTGGTGAGGTCTATGGTATGTTGGTTGATATCAGAGGCAATCCGGAGCTTACGTAATTCTTCTTTCCCAGACACCTCCAGGCTGTTTTCCATCACAAAAGCAGGCGCCCTGTATAGGGTATCAGTTATGATAGAGTCGTTGAGGTTTTTGTTGAGCAAAAAGTTAAAATAGGCTCTGGCTGAGTGGCTGTTTTGCCGGGCATTTTCCTCTAAGGCTTCAAATTTGGTGATTTCATTTTCCGTTCTTAGTACGACGGTTCTGTTGACTTTATCATTATCAAATAAAGCCCGGTTGATCCTTTTGTTCTCATTGGTCAGTCTAAGCGCGGATTCGTAAATTTTGACAGCTTCAATAGACTTCAGGTAGTTAAAATAGGCTGATTTGATCTCTCTGACCAGCTCTCTTTTGTACAGATCAACTTCTAGCTGTTGCAGAGAGACAAGGTCTTCTTTAATCCTCCGGTTGACTATTATTTCCGGATTAAAAAGAGGTAGTGTAGTCCTGAATTTTGCATCATAAAAATTATGAGGGTTGAGCAGGATAGTCTGGTTTTCAAGTTGGGGAAAATTATTGCTGTTGGTCAGGAGGTTAAGCGAACTGTAGACAGGGTTCAGTAAATCTCCGGCGGGAAAATCTACCGTTCGTCCACCGCCTGCCAAGAAGTAATCAGCCATGAAACTGACATTTGGCAGGAACAAGGCTTTTGCTTCCTTCAGTGCATACATGCTTTTGTCTAAAGCAAACTCCTGCTGTTTGATGCTTTGGTTTTGTGACAAGCCTGACTGAATATAATCCTCCAGGACTGACTGGCCGTAAGATGCCTGGGCCATGCCAAAGCTTAGGACTAGTAGCGTAGATATTTTAAACATTGAATTATGTTATTAATTTGAACATTGTTCATTAATAGGTAAAATTTTTTTA
>CAZFFW010000447.1:0-2669 GCA_964518125.1 uncultured Porifericola sp. | reverse complement strand
GAAGCTTCCTGCGTAGCATCTGGGGTGCAGGCCATCGACAGGAAAAAAAGCAGAAAAATCAGCAGGTGGTTGCGCATAGTTTATTCAGAAATTGTAACAAAAAATACTTCTCTCCTTCTTCATGCGGTAGGTTCAGCTAGCCTGACGTCGAGTTTAAATTCCAGCATCAATTCATTGAGTTCTTTGACAAAATCGTCGCGCATGTACTCGTATTGAGAAATTGTTGATGCATCACCCTCATGTTTGCGGTGATAATCTATCATCTCATTGAGTCCTTCTATTTGCTCAATGATGTCACTTATTCTGGCAACTTTTGATTGCTTATCACTTCCTTCCATGATCAATATGTTATCATTTAAATTCTATCTCAATAAAGCCTTTTGGATACTTTTTCTTCGCCCGATTCTTTTTTGTCTGGGTAAATAAGTTAAACCAATATAAGCGATCAGACTGGTATAGCGTTTATGGTCTTTCGGATATTGCCTTATCGTATATGCATCAACCTCATATTTTTGTTTTGCGCCATTTAGTCGGAAATTTTCCTGAATCAATTGCTCATTGTCCTGAAACACCTCATTACTGATGAAGGTAACAAAATCTATATCATTGGGATAATCTTTGCTGCTGACAAAGCTTCCGTCTATCCATTGTATAAAATTACTGCTTATTTTTTTTGAGAAGTCATCCACGAATTTCAGGTAGTTCTCAAATATTTTTTTCCGGTGTTCATTTTCAGAAAACTTTTCTACGAAGAGGAATCTGAACGCATCTACATCAAGCTTGCTATTCTTGTAAGGGAAAAGGTTACCTCTCTGGTCAAACGTTAATTCCATGTTGGTAAATGTTCATTGCGGTGAAACTGACTTACTCTTCATCCATCTCACAAACAGCAATGGTATGTATATCTAATTCAGGAACTTCAAAGCGGAGCAGGCCATTTTCGTAGCTGAAATCTACCGGCTGGTTGCCGGGCTGCAAAGTTACTTTTGAAGGCTTACGCTCCGTCCTGATGCTGACCTGCAATGGCCCGATCTTCGGGATTTCGTCGTAGACATAGACCTGCTCATTGGCATGATCCCCGGAAGTGTTGACCAGGTTGAGCAGCAGTTGATTATCTTTTTTGTTGATCGCTACATGCACTTTGCGGCTGCCTGCTACCTCTATCATCTGTTCCGGAAAAAGCCGCCTTATCATCCCCTGCAGAAAGTCCCGGTAGACGGTGGTTTTACGCTCCCGATATACATTCCCCAGGTTGGCATAGACTGCACCGATCATTCCTTTGCCCAGTTTGTTTACCGAAGCAAAAATATGTTCATCAGGAAAACGCTCATCCATGAGGGTGTAGAGCTGGCCCAGTGTTTCGGTGCCGGATGTAGCTTTGGCAGGCTGGTAGTTGGTTCTTAATCCCGCAAGGTGCCCTTCATAGCCCAGCTGCCGCTCCTGGTCTTTGCTCTCACCTTCAAAATTAACTTCCAGTTCATTTTCAAAAAGCTTCACCGCTTTGGATCCGATCACCAGCAGCTTACCGCCATTTCTGGTATAGCTGACTAACTCATCTTTGAAATCCGGTTCCAGGTACTCCCATTCCGGCACTACGATCAGGGGGTAGTCTTCCATTCTTCCCGAAAGATGGTTTTCTCTTAAAATTTCCACCGCATGCTGCCCATCAAGCAAAGCATACAGGATGCCCTGCAGCGGATTCAGTTCGCCACTCCAGGGGCTGTAGACATTGGGCGAAATGTGCTTGTAGCCGGCATTGGAGTACAGCAGGGCGATCTGCGGAACGGGCTGTGCTTTGTGGGTGAACACTTCCCTTGCCCGACAAAACTCGGCAACCTCATCCATGATGGAAAAGGTCCAGGGCTGAAAGGAAGCATCCCGGTTCTGCTTAAAATAGACCTGGAAGCCACCACCCATGCTTAATACCTGGGCGGCTTCCTGCTGCAGTTGCAACGCAGTTTTGGTTGAGTTCCCCAGTTCGCGTCCCCAGGCAAAGCTCCATGCCATGATGTCCCAGGGTTTGCCCTGCGGTGCCAGGCAGCGCGACTCAAAGGAAGCGCGGTAGACCGCATTGGAAGGTGTAAGGTCACCGGAAAGGTAGTCCACCGGCGTATTGACCGGCTCGGGCATGAAGGAGGAATAGCTCCAGTTGCTGGTCATCTGGAATTCCGGGTCAAAAGCATGCACCTCGTCCAGGTAGTGCTGCAGGTACTGTAGAAATCCCTGTCGGTTGAACTCCAGAAAAGCCTGGTAATTTTCATCTTCCGGCTTCGGCAGGTCACCGTCGTATTCCGCCTGCCAGGCTTTTTGCATATGCGCACTATAGTCGGGCTGCAGGCCCCAGCACTCGCCATCTATCCAGGCGCCGTCCAGGTCGTAGACTTCACTGAGTTCTTTCATCTGGGGAATCAGAATTTCGTCCACATAGGGGCTGTAAGTAGACAAACCACCCCGTTCATTGGGCTGACCTTCTGCATCCAGGCTTGCCCATTCCGGATGTTTTTCCACAATATGCCGGTCAATGACACCGGAATAATGCACGTAAAGCGCCACCCCATGACGGGCCGTCACTTCCCGTATCAGCTGCAGTGGGTCTTTCTCAAAACTCCCTACGGTAGCACTCAGCTTGCTGGGGTAGCTGGCGATACCGGGATGCCCCTTGCAGTCCA
>CAZFFW010000446.1:0-2694 GCA_964518125.1 uncultured Porifericola sp. | reverse complement strand
CTCCATCTCTACCCCTGTTTTGGAGGTCACCGCTACGGTACAGTCTATGACTACCTCACGCTGCGCATTGAGGCGTATCAACAGTTTACATTTTTCTATGGGCAGCGGATGGCAGAAGGGGATCAGTTCATGCGTTCGCTTGGCGGCCATGGTACCGGCAATGATGGCCGTCTGGAATACCGGCCCCTTCTTCGTATAGATTTCTTCTGAGGCATCACCGCTCAGCTGCAGCTGCCGCAGTATCTCCTCGCCCAGCACCACAATACTCCTGGCGGTAGCCGTCCGACGGGTTACTGCCTTATCGCCTACGTCCACCATGGTCGGGTTATTCTGTTCATCCAGGTGGGTCAGTTTCTTTTCCTGATCAGACATCGCTTTTTTCTGCTAAGGTAGAACAGACAGTGGCATAAAAAAAACCTCCGCAATGCGGAGGTTTTTGTTTTCCAGCTTACTCTACTCTGGCAGAGGGTTACAACCCCTTACTGGTAGGTAGTGGTGGATTACTCACCCAGCCTGCCGTCTTCGGCAGCTTCTTTCATTTCTTCGTTGGCATAGATCGCCACTTCTACCCGGCGGTTTTCCTGGCGTCCGGAAGCACTATCATTATCAGCGATGGGCTGGCTTTCACCATATCCCACTGTCTGTAGCCTGCCGGGATCTACGCCCAGGCTCAGCAGGTACTGTGATACCTGTTCGGCACGTTCTTTTGAAAGTTCCTCATTATAATCATCCGAACCCTGGGCATCGGTATGGCCCTCAATCAGAATATTGGTGTCATCATATTTCTTGAGCGTAGCGGCCATTTCTTCCAGGTCTTCCTTGGTATTGGACCGGAGTTCGTAGGAGTCAAAATCAAACAGCAGACCGGAGTCAAACGTCACTTTAATTCCTTCGCCTACTCTGGTTACTTCAGCCCCTTCCAGGTCTTCTTCCAGTTCTTCTGCCTGCTTGTCCATCTGACGGCCAATCAGGGCACCGGCAGCACCACCTACTGTAGCACCGATGATGGCGCCTACTGCAGTGTTGCCCGACTGATTACCAATCACCCCGCCAATAGCACCACCGGCACCGGCACCAATAGCGCCACCTTTCTGGGTATTGTCCATGGTTTTACAGCCTGGTAAAAGGCTTAGGTTGGTCAGCAGGGCAATTGCGGCCACCCAGCTGAAGAGTTTCTTTCCTGATGTATGTTGAATCATTCTCATGGTAGTAAATTTTTATTGATACAGCTGCATAAAGTTCAAAAGAGATACCAAACTTAGATACGCGCGCCGAAGTAGGGTTTAAAGCATGCTAAGCCTAAATTATTGCAAATGAATCACTTATGATGAAGCTGACGCGCTTAAAAACAACCGTAAATCTCTACGAATCATGGAAAAAATTACACACTTCCATAGGCCGATCCTTTAAGACAAATATGTAAGAGGTGACAAAAAAGCCTTCACAGCTTATTGAACGGCAGTAATAGCCTGAACAGGAAAAGCCTCCTGTCCGTGGCACAGTATTTTAACTACTAATGCTGAAACCAACTGAAGATAATTATGGATAATATGAATAAAAAGCAGAAAACGATCATCAGAACCATCATTTTACTCATGTGCGGCATGATCATACCCGTAAGCCTTATAGCCCAGGATATGGAAGTAGGGATTAAGGGAGGCGTTAATTTCAGTAACCTCTTTATAGACCAGGCAAATGATGAGAGTGCCCGCACCGGATTCCAGGCCGGGTTTTATGGTAAAGTACCCGTAGCCACCAATTTTGCCATTCAGCCTGAGTTACTGTTCAGTACCAAAGGTACTAATGCGCAGTATGATGCCGGTGATATAGACTTTAACCTCAATTATATAGATGTGCCGGTATTGGCTGATTTCCGTCTTGGACCTAGTGCCGACATCCTGATAGGACCATACGTAGGAGTCTTGCTGAACAACAGTGTGGATACTGACGGAAGTTTTGGCGAAGATATCGCTACCCTGAGCAGAAACGATTTTTCTCCGATAGATTTCGGTTTTTCTGCAGGTTTTGCCCTTAATTTCAACACCCTGTCAATAGGTACCCGCTATAACCTGGGACTAATACAGGTAGCTAAGTCTGAATCTGCCGAGTCAATTCTGGGTGACTCTCGCAACTCACTTGCCCAGGTCTACCTTTCTTACCGGATCAGGTAAACATTTACACGCATATTACTACGAAGGCGCCTGATGGCGTCTTTTTTATTTTGTAGATACTTTGCTAAACTTGCTATACATGCAAAAACTACCTCTATGATCAGTGCAGAGCAAGCCTACCAGATCGTGATGCAGCATAGCCTGCAGCCCAAAGTTATTGAATTACCTCTCAGCGAAGCACAGGGACATGTGCTGCAGGAAAGTATCTTCGCCGACCGTGATTTCCCTCCCTTTGACCGGGTGTCTATGGATGGTATCGCTTACCAGTACGAAACAGCCCTGCAACAGGAGCGTTTTGCTGTAGAAGGCACGCAAATGGCCGGCAGTCCGGTGATGCAGCTCCAGAATGCTAACGCCTGCCTGGAAGTGATGACCGGGGCTATGCTGCCTAAAAACACGGATACCGTCACCCGCTACGAGGATGTGGAGTTCTTTGAAGAAAATGGTCAGCAATATGCCAGGCTCACAGTCAAACCCGATAAAAAGGGTCAGAATGTACATGCGCAGGGCTTTGATGAAAAAG
>CAZFFW010000445.1:0-2700 GCA_964518125.1 uncultured Porifericola sp. | reverse complement strand
TAAGTAGCGGATCAGAACTATTTTGACAATTTTTTGTTTCACATAACTGCAAGGAAAGAGACGTTACATTCAATTAGAAGCCGAGCAGCGCAATGAGCTTGAACAGGGCTACAAGCAAGGGAAGCACTCTTCCTATCGTCAACGCTGCCACATCATTTTACTCAGTGCCCAAGGATACAGCACTGCTGAGATCAGCAAGATTATCAACTGTAGCCGTCAGCGAATATACAGTTGTTTCAATCGCTATGAATCCTCAGGCATCCAAGGCTTGGATACCGCCCCGGGTGGGGGGCGCCCGCCCATCTTCAAGCTAGAGAACCAGGCCGAGAGTGATCGTGTCAAAGAGATCGTCAGCCGACACCCTCAACAGCTTAAGCAAGCCCTTCCGCTCATTGAGCAAGAACTTCACATCAGCACTTCCAAATCAACGCTGGTACGCTTTTTAAAAAAAACGGTTGGTCCTACAAGCGTCTGCGCGCGGTAACGCCCCGCCGCCCTGATACCCATGAGCTTGCCTTAGCTACCAAGACGCTGGGCAGGCTGAGTATACTAGCCGCCTATGGCCTCATTGATCTGCGCTTTGGTGATGAGACGGCTTTCTCGTTGACTTCTAATATTCCCTATGGCTGGAATCCTATTAACGAGCAACAGGGTATCAAATGCCGGAAGGGGGGCAATCTCAATGTGTTTGGCCTTCTGGATGTGCATCATGGCTATCTGCGCAGCTACACTACCCAGGGTAGGGTAGACACCGCACAGGTGATTGACTGGTTGGATGATTTTGCCAACGCTTTGTCAAAGCCTACCGTGGTTGTGCTAGACAATGCGCCCTGGCACAAATCCGAAGCATTCATGGCCCAACTGCCCCGATGGCAAAATCAGCAGTTGTTCATCTACCATATCCCTGCTTACAGCCCACATTTAAATCTTATTGAAGTCGCCTGGCGTATGATGAAATACCACTGGCTCCGACCAGAAGACTTTGAGTGTAAACAGACCCTGCATGAGCGAATCAATTACATCCTGACACATTTTCAAGAGCCTGAGTTTGAGATTGACTTCACTGCGGCAGTCCCTGCTTCCAAAAGCAATCTGAGATGTTAATTTGATTCTGGGTGGCTACTTATGTTGCCAATTACATTGTTGGTAGTATGAAATAGATTCCTGGCCAGCGTTTCTGATATCACCACCGAAGAGGGGTCAGACAACACCTGACTTTTACTTCCCTGAAGGAGAGGGTAAGAGAAAATGTTGAAAAAATCCTTATCGGCAAACTTTGAACGGGCTTTTACATGGATATCTTCTACCGAAAGTATGCCTTTAAACGCAAAGTCAGCCGGGGGAAAAACTGACACCGCACTTTCCACTTCGGGCATTTCCTCGGCCAGTGTTCTTGCCAGCAAGCCCGGTGTATCTTCTCCTGTATCGATCTTTTCTTGATTGGTATAATTTTTCATAACCTGATAAAGCCGGTTATCCTTCTCATGAAACTTATCCACGCTCAGCTCATCCTGCACCCACAAAAAAATCAGCAGGGCGCAGGCTAAGCCGTAAGACAGGCCGACCAAATTAATGAGGAACGTACTTTTGTAGCGCTTGAAATTGCGGAAGATAAGAATCAGGTTGTGACGGATCATAGCGCGGTGGTTAGTGGGTTGATAGACTTTAATAGACCGGATAAACGCCGGGCGGAAGTGCTTCAGCACGTTCCAGGCAAACTGCCGCCGGGCTTTGGTGGGCGACGCTTCGTACTGTTGCTCGTAAAGCTCCAGCAAGTTGCCCTCAATTTCTTCTAGGTAGTCATCCCGGCAAAACCAATGAAGAAATCGCCGGGCCAGGGTGGGTGGGGATTTCTTCATTAGCCAAACGAAATTTTCGGAATCTGCTGGTAGATGCCTACCCGCAGGGCGTACTGCTGATCCAGCATCTGCTTACCCAGCGCGGTGATGGTGTAAAACTTCTTGCGTCGCCCGCCCCGCTCACGGGTGATACCGCCGAAGCGGGAGGTCACAAAACCTTTGTCTTCCATGCGCTTCAGGGCCACGTGCACGGCGCTGATGTTGAGTTTCTTAGCGAGCTTCTCTTCCAGGCCTTCCAGGATGCTCACCCCGTAGGCTTCGTCGTGCTGGGCGGCTACCATCAGCAGCACCAGTTCTTCAAATTCACCGAGCGAGGGTAGTTTCATGAGAGGTTATTTAAATAACAAAAGTAAATATAATTGTTATTTTCATTTTTGTTATAGTAATGTAGTAAAAGTATTTTCTCGAATCGAGAAAAGCGAGTGAGAACGAACGATGCTCAGGGCAATCGCGCTTAAAATCTAGACGCAGTCATTCCGATCATAGCGATAGCGCTCGGCGCCCGCCGAAGAGTCGAAATCCCCCGCTACGAAAAGCGTATTGAACACGTTGCCGAGCTAGTTTTTGTCGCTATAGCAGGGGATTCCGGCGGTCCCCGCGGGAATATTTTCTTCCATTCTATTGCAGAAAATTCCGGAATGACGCATCGATTGACAGGTTATTTCTAAACTGGGAATTGCTGAAGTTAAACGCGATTGCCCTGTAATGATGCTAAAGCTATATATAACCTTGGCTTTCGGGCACTAACTTATTGGGTTGCGTATCATCCCTGCAAATTTAAAATTTGGTGGTGTTACACAAAGTATGACAAATCAAATGTATCCAAAGTTGATGTAAAAGA
>CAZFFW010000444.1:0-2713 GCA_964518125.1 uncultured Porifericola sp. | reverse complement strand
TACAGATCTTTCAGTTTCCCCACGATCAGATGCCCCGTATTGATGGCAAAACTGACGACTGGGAAATTTACCCGGATGAACTGATTTACGGCACTGACCTGCTCAAAGATACGGAAGATGGTATGGCCTATCCGGTAGATACTTCAGACCTGGATGTGAAGGTTCGGGTAGGCTGGGTCAAAGGGCTCAACCGCCTGTATTTCCTTTACGAAGCCTATGACGATTTCTGGGATTTTGAGCGCTTCAATCCCCGGGGTTATATGAACGACATTTTTGAGGTAGTGGTGGATGGTGACTTGTCAGGAGGGCCTTTTATTTTTAACGAAATGCTGCAGAATTCCAGCCGTATGGGGGCTGAGCCAGCCCATATCGCCACCCATCTGCGCTTTAGCGGGGTACACGCACAGAACTATCATATTTATACCCCCCCCGTCAACGGCGCCTGGACACTGGTATGGGGTAATCAGCCCTGGATAGCCGAGTTTCCTCAGGCTAACCATGCTTTTGACTACGATTTCCGCCAGGGCGAAGATGGAAAACTCACGCTTGAGTTCTGGATCACACCCTACGACTATGCGCCACACGAAGGACCGGAAATGGCCCGGGAAAGCCAGCTTAGGGAGAATGAGTTTATCGGTCTATCGTGGTCTATACTTGACTTTGACGGCGATCAGCGCGAAGGGCATGTCAACCTCTCGCATAATGTGCAGATGGTCAAGGATGCCTCTTACCTCTGTGCTTTTCGGCTCATGCCGCTGGAGGAGCGTTTTCAGCCGAAACTCCAGGCTGAATGGACTTTTGATGTGGTTGACGCAGAGAAACGTTTGGTCTACTTCAAAGATGAGTCGGTGGGGGCAATTGAAAAATGGCATTGGGATTTTGGCGACGGGCATACGTCTGAAGAGGCCAGCCCAATGCATCAGTTTGAAAAAGCCGGTGTGTATCATGTGATCACTTTGGAGGTGGAAGGGCCAGAAGGTAAATCCCGCAGAACCAGGTACTGGGAAGTAATGCTCAAATGAACAGCTTATGCAGGTGGCACAAAAATATTTTTTCGGACTAAAGCGGTTTTTCAGCCAGCTAATCACTGGGTTGTTCACCACTTTCATCCTGGTATCCTGCAGCATAGGTTCGGAACGTCAGGGTATGCTACTGATCAGTGGGACCGGGACAAGTCCATTTAATAACTCGTATCATGGAGACATAAAAGTGTCTGCTGATTTATCTGATCTGTCGGAAGACAGCTTGGATCAGTATGAGCAGCTACTGCTTTATGGTATCTCTGCGGATAGCCTCACTGCTGCCCATCAGCGGAATGTGGAAAGGTTTGTCAGCATGGGCGGTCAGTTGTATCTCAGCGAGGTGAGGATGCAATACCGCCGAAAGTGGCCTTTGCTGGAGAGGCTGGTGCAGGAAAAAAATGAAGCAAATCAGCCGGAAAATATCCTGGCTTCCAATAATGATGAACTTATCTCTTTTACTTTCGGAAACGGTCGGGTGTACATTTTACCGGATGGATTGTCCTTGAATAGCCATGAAATGGCCGCTTTATTCACACAAAACGAAAGTCAGGGCCAATGGACAAATACTTCTTCGCTGCCTCCTGGTCCCGATCCTAAGCGTTTTACCTACACCACTCTTTTTTCCGGGCTGAACGAGCCCATGGAAATAGAGGTGCTGCCCAACCGGGATATTCTCCTGATTGAAAGAGGTGGCGACATCAAATATTTTGACCATCAGTTAGATAAAATCAAAACCATCGCCAGCCTTACCGTAAATTACACACAGTCTAACGGGCTGAACGGCCTGGCGATTTACCCTGATTTCCGTCGTAAGCCCTGGGTCTTTGTTTCCTACTCGCATGCATCAGAACCCTATCAGTACATTTCCCGCTTCTACCTGGCGGGTGACAGCCTGATCATGAACTCCGAAAAGGTGGTCATGCGGGTGCCCCATAACCCGGACGATGCCAATCATGCCTCCAATGCACTGGAATTTGACGCTGCCGGCAACCTCTACATTGGCTTTGGCGACTATACCGCACAGCCGGAAGGTTACGCTCCCATTGACGAACGCCCGGGGAAGTCGGGCCGGGATGCCCAGCGGACCGCCGGAAATTCCAATAATCCTCTCGGTGGCATATTGCGCATCCATCCCGAAGATGACGGAAGCTACAGCATTCCCGCAGGAAATCTTTTTCCTGAAAATGATTCGCTCAGCCTGTCGGAAATTTATGTCAAAGGCTGCCGCAATCCCTACCGTTTTTCCATTGACCCAAAAACACAGGACCTCTTTTTCGGGGATGTAGGCCCGGATGCCACTGTGGACTCTGAACGCGGAACGCAAGGTTATGAGGAGATCAACCTGGCCAATCAGGCCGGCTATTTCGGCTGGCCCTATTTTGTGGCCAACAACATCGCCTATCCGGATTATGACTATGCTACGCAGCAGTTCGGAAAGCCCTTTGACCCGGCAAGTCCGCACAATGATTCACCCAATAACTCTGGTTTAGGTGAACTTCCAGCCGCGCAGCCGGCCATTCTCTGGTATCCCCGTCAGCCGACCACTGAATTTCCCGGGATGGGACAGGGTGGTATGAATATCATGGTGGGGCCGGTCTTCCGGAGTGAGCATTATCCTTTTTCTGATGATAAGCTCCCTGATTATTTTGACGGAAAACTTCTTTTCTATGACTGGGTGCGGGGATGGGTAA
>CAZFFW010000443.1:0-2727 GCA_964518125.1 uncultured Porifericola sp. | reverse complement strand
GATTACCTCAGCCTGGCCAAAAGATATACCGACAGGATGCATGAACTGGTGTAAATAGCGCTGGTCTGCCTGGGTATCAATCCAGGTATTTACCTATCTTTTTGACAACCATTCCATCGCCGGTGAAACGTCAGATTTTCAAGACACGCGGCTTTGCCGCTTTTTTATCTTTCAGGTTGAAGTAGTACAAAACAGCAACCAGAAGGCTAAAGCCTGCACTGGCCCACCAGAGTACGCTGAAGCCGGCAGATGCGATAATCCTGGTACCCAGAAAAGGCGCCAGCATAAACGCACTGGCCCAGGAGAGCGAGTACAATCCTATATACGCACCTCTTTTTCCCTCTCCGGCACGTTTGATCACATAAGTTACCATAAAAGGCATGGCCAGTATTTCAGAAAAACTCAACAGCACCATAGACACCACCAACAGTCCTAGACCCAGGCCCAGGTTAAGGATCATAAAAGAAAAACCGCACAGCAAGGTGCCATATACGATCATCCTAACCGCGCTCACCTTGTGCTCCAGCTGATTGATCAGAATCATTTCAAACAGGAATACTATCATACCATTGAGGCCCAGCAATAAGCCGATGGTCCCTTCCGGCAGCAGGTGTACCTCCCGGTAAAAAATGGGCAAAGTATTGAAGAGCTGGAAGAATACGACGGCAAAACCGGTAGTGAGCAGGATGAAGACCATAAAAGGCAAATCCCGGTAAGGTGAAACAAGCCGCGTATTCAGCACTGCATGCTGGCTGCTGACTGCTGTGCGGGGTGTTTTGTTACGGAAGTAGAAGAAAAAAAACAGACCGGCAAGTATGCAGGTCACCCCATCGGCATAAAACAGCAGTTCGTAAGACTGTGCTGCCAGTAAACCGCCCACAGCCGGCCCTATGGAAAAGCCCAGGTTGACCGCCATACGGTTGAGAGAAAAAGACCGGGTAACATTCTCCGGTTTGGAGTAGGTCGCCACCGAGGCGGTATTGGCCGGACGCAGGCATTCTACCGTCATACTGGCCAGGAAGAGGGCAGGCAGCAGCACTTCATAGCGAGTGATTCCGGGAAGCAGCATGAAAAATATCCCGCCCAGCACCAGGCTTAGAAACTGTACCCAGAAATTACCGAGGCGATCAGACAGCCAGCCACCCGCCAGCGACCCGGCCATGGCACCCAGGCCATAAGCTGCCAGCAGCACACCGGCCTGTTTGATGTCAAAGCCCAGCGCATTGGTCAGGTAGATACCCAGGAATGGCAGCACCATGGAACCCGCCCGGTTGATCAGCATCACCAGGGCCAGCATCCAGGCGGCTTCGGAAAGTCCTCCGTAGGCGTTTTTGTACAGTTTGAGTATCTTCTGCAATTTCAACGGTATTGATATTAATTCCAGCAATTTTAGTTGATTTAAAGAAGAGATATGGTATCCGGTCACCAAAAATTTGCAAGACAGCCAAGACGGCAGGCCTTTTCTGTGAGATTTGTACTACATCCTTTCCAGTTCATTTCCCCTTCACGATTGGGACCCCATCATGAAAAGGGCCTCGGCCATCATCACCAATGGAGGAGGACGCACCAGTCATGCGGCCATTGTGGCCAGGGAACTGGGCGCTGTCGCCATCGTCGGTACCGGGGATGCTACAGAAAAACTGGAAGACGGGCAGGAAATTACCGTTTCCTGTGCTGAAGGTAATGAAGGAAAAGTATATGAAGGAAAACTGGAGTGGGATACCGAGGAAATTGACCTGGAAGAAATGGGTGATCCTGATACACAAGTCATGCTGATCCTGGCGAACCCCAAGATGGCCTACAAATATGCTTCTTACCCCGTAGATGGTGTGGGGCTGATGCGGCTGGAGTTTGCCATCAACAATGCCATCAAAGCACATCCGCTGGCGCTGAGCCGTTTTGATGAACTGGAGGATGAGGAGGCAAAAAGGAAAATTGAAGATCTGACTGCCGCTTATCCTGATAAGGAAAGCTATTTTACCGAAAACCTCTCTCAGGCTGTAGGCGCAATGGCTGCCGCCTTCTATCCCCGTGAAGTGATCGTGCGGATGAGCGATTTCAAGACCAACGAATATGCTGACCTGCTCGGCGGAAAGCAGTTTGAGCCCAAAGAGGAGAACCCGATGGTAGGCTTCCGCGGCGCATCCCGTTACTACAATGAGCGCTACAAAGACGGTTTTAAACTTGAATGCGAAGCCATGCGTATTGTGCGGGAAGATATGGGACTGGACAATGTCAAGCTGATGATTCCATTCTGCCGTACCGTGGATGAAGGTAAAAAAGTGATTGAAGTGATGGAGGAGTACGGCCTCAAACAGGGAAAAGATAATCTGGAGATTTACGTTATGTGCGAAATACCCAGCAATGTGATACTGGGCGATGCTTTTGCAGAAGTATTTGATGGATTTTCTATTGGTTCCAACGATCTGACTCAGCTTACGCTGGGCATAGACCGGGATTCAGAGATCGTCAGTGAGCTGTTTGACGAAAGAAATGAAGCGGCGAAGCGCATGATTGCCATGGCCATACAGAATGCCAGGGAGAATAAGCGCAAAATAGGTTTGTGCGGGCAGGCGCCCAGTGATTTTCCTGAAATAGCGCGTTTCCTGGTAGAGCAGGGGATAGACAGCATTTCATTCAACCCGGATGCCATTGCCCAGGGTATCAAGAATATCCTGAAAGCGGAGGAAAAAGAAGGCGTATCGTCCTAGGCAAAGCTTTTGTGGA
>CAZFFW010000442.1:0-2753 GCA_964518125.1 uncultured Porifericola sp. | reverse complement strand
CCTAAATACGCCTTGTGTGAAGAAGGTTGTAAGTGCGAAATTGAAAGGGACTTACACTTGCATTTTCATTGCAGAGTATGCGGACAAACCAAATGCCTGACCAGTTATAAAATTCCCGAAGTGGAGTTGCCTCCGAAGTATGTTCCTGAAGAGGCTAACTTAGTGGTAAAAGGTATTTGTGATAATTGCTCAGAGGATAAATAGAGAAATCATGAAAAAACTACAAATAAAAATACCGCTTCTCCTGCCCGAAGTACCAGACGAGAAAGATCAATGTGTGCAAAAACTTATTCAACAGCTTCAAAGTAAAGAAGGCCTTGAAAAAGTGCATGTAGCAGACGAGACAGACAATGGTGTGCCCCAGCTCTGCTTTCATTACGACCCGGAGTTGATCTCCATAGATCGTATCCAGTCGTTAGCGGAGCAAAACGGGGCGGAAATCACTGAAAAATTTGGACACAAACTCATAGAAGTAGAAGGCATTCGCCATACCCGTCATGCCCGTCATATAGAACGTGACCTTCGGGATATAGCCGGTATTTTGGAGGCCTCCGTATCGGCCTCCGGCATGGTGCGTGTAGAGTATGATACGGCCAAAGTGGATGAGGCGGAAATTATGAAAGCACTGAGAAAAGAGGGGCTTGATATACCGGATACCCAGGTAAGTGCCGAACGTTTTCTTAAACAAGTAAAAGAAACTGAAAAAGGCGAAGATCAAAAAAGAGGTAAAAAGGAACATGACCATGAGGAAGGTGAAGATCATGAACATTCGCACGGTGGCATTTTCGGGAAAAATACAGAGCTGATTTTTTCCATTATCTGTGGAGCATTGCTCGGAATTGGCTTTGGATTGTCTTATGTAGAGGCTGTGCCTTCCTGGGTGAGCCTCGCATTATACATCGGAGCATATTTCTTTGGCGGTTATTTTACGGCCAAAGAAGCCATTCAAACAGTGGCCAAAGGAGGTTTTGAAATTGACTTTCTCATGCTGGTGGCAGCCATTGGAGCTGCTATTTTGGGAGAATGGGCAGAAGGTGCTTTGTTATTGTTCCTATTTAGCATGGGGCATGCACTGGAACACTATGCCATGAACAAAGCCCGTAAATCCATTGCTGCTTTGGCAGAGCTCGCTCCTAAAACCGCATTGCTTAAGAGAAATGGCAAGACCGAAGAAGTCGGTATTGAGGAACTAAGCGTAGGTGACATCATCGTGGTGAAGCCCAATAGCAAAATCTCTGCTGATGGCGTGGTTGTCAGCGGTACAAGTAGTGTGAATCAGGCCCCCATCACCGGGGAAAGTGTGCCGGTAGACAAAGAACCGGTGGATAATCCCGAAAAAGACTGGTCGGAGGAAAAAGACATCAAAGACGAGAACCGTGCTTTTTCGGGTACCATCAATGGCAACAATACGCTTGAAATCAAAGTGATTAAGGTCGCAAAGGACTCTACACTCTCCCGCCTGGTGAAACTGGTGAATGAAGCTCAGACTCAGAAATCACCTACGCAGCGGCTCACCGACAAATTTGAGAAGTATTTTGTGCCATCTGTATTGGTCTTGGTGGTCATACTCAATTTCGCTTTTTTGGTACTGGACGAAACGTTTAGCGAAAGTTTCTACCGTGCAATGGCCGTATTGGTGGCAGCCAGCCCTTGTGCTTTGGCGATAGCCACCCCGAGTGCAGTGCTAAGCGGAGTGGCAAGGGCCGCCAAAAGCGGGGTGCTTATCAAAGGTGGTCGTCCGTTGGAAGATTTGGGAGTACTCACCGCCCTGGCTTTTGACAAAACAGGTACCCTAACAGAAGGTAAGCCCAAGCTCACCGAAGTAATTGCTTTAGGTGATGTAAACGAGGAAGAACTGTTGAAAATAGCAGTAGCCGTAGAAAACCTCAGCGACCATCCACTGGCCAAAGCTGTAGTGCGGGATGGTAAAGAGCGATTGGATGGGGCTGATGTGCCTGATGCGAAAGACCTGGAAGCTGTGCTTGGGAAAGGGGTCAAAGCCTCCTTGGGTGATGACAAAGTGTACATCGGCAATCTGGACCTGTTTGAATCCCTGGATGATAATAAGCCAGAAAAGGAAACAGAAGAAAAAGTGAAGTCACTTGAGTCAGATGGCAATACTACCATGCTGATCCGTCAAAATGATGTCTACATTGGCATCATTGCCCTGATGGATACACCCAGAAAGGAAGCTAAAAATACCCTGGAGCAACTCAGGAAGATTGGTATCAAGCGCATGATCATGCTTACGGGTGATAATCAAAAAGTAGCCGATGCAGTGGCCAAAGAGATTGGTCTTACTGATGCCTGGGGCAGCTTGTTGCCGGAAGAAAAGGTTGAAGCCATCAAAGAGCTCAGGGAGAAAGAATCCAAAGTAGCCATGGTAGGTGATGGCGTGAATGATGCCCCGGCCATGGCCAATAGTACTGTGGGTATTGCTATGGGCGCCGCTGGCAGTGATGTAGCCCTGGAAACAGCTGATATTGCCCTGATGGCTGACAAGCTGGAAACCTTGCCTTTTGCTATCGGTTTGAGTAGAAAGGCCAAAGGCATTATCAAACAAAACCTCTGGGTTAGTTTGGGGATAGTAGGTATTTTAATACCACTCACGATTTCAGGGATTGCAACCATCGGGCCTGCCGTACTTATTCATGAAGGTTCCACCTTGGTGGTAGTCTTTAATGCGTTGCGTTTGTTGGCTTATAAGAAGTAGCATATAAAAATTAAAAGGATGAAACTAAATACAAGAATGC
>CAZFFW010000441.1:0-2757 GCA_964518125.1 uncultured Porifericola sp. | reverse complement strand
CCTCCTCAGAAAAACTAATACGTGCGTACCAGAATAGCTGCTGTTGACAGTCAACAAGCGATCTTGCTGATCAGCAGCTTCAGTTTTCCGGGAAGCGTTCCCACCGGCTAGCGGAGATAATGCTTTTCTCTGGCCTCATTGATGAGCTGCAGGGCAAAATCCCACAACTCGGATGATCCCTCGGCAATCCCCTTGCATTTATCAATGACCTGTTCGCGACTGATCTGATTCTCTTTCCATGATCTCCCTTCACTGTAGAAATTATTAAGGATGGGCATCAGGCGGTCAATGGCTTTGGCAAAACGGGCCTCGGGGCTTTCCCGGGCTTCAAACTCTTTCCAGATGGTCAGGTATTCTCTGCCCTGCTCTTTGGGTAGCATACCAAAAATCCTCTCGGCGGCCTGCTGTTCCTTTTGTTCTTTTTCGGTAGTATTCCCATCCCCATAGAGGTAGGTATCCCCTGCGTCTATTTCGACAAGGTCGTGGATCAGCAGCATTTTGACTACTTTGCAGGTATCCACTTTTTCGTTGGCATGCTCAACCAGGCTAAGCGCCATCAGGCTGATCTGCCAGCTGTGTTCGGCTGTATTTTCCAGCCTGCTACCATCGGCATTGTAGTTTCTCCGGATCACGCGCTTCAGCTTGTCCGTCTCCATTATAAAATTGATCTGATCCTGTAATGCTTTACTCATATGTGTGAAACCAGAAGTCCCTGGCGAAGTTATACATATTTACACTAAGCGGTCAAAGGTATGGGACTTTCACTTTTTAAAGAGGAACCTTTTCAAGAGGAGTGGGAAGACGGGTGGATTTTTTATGACCCCCATTTTATGGATACAGAAGCAGCTGACTTCTACCTGGCTTACCTCACCCATATGGTTGACTGGCAGCAGCATCAGGTCAGGATTTTTGGTAAATGGATAAACCAGCCGCGCCTTACCGCGCTCTATGGAGACGATGGATTTTCCTATACCTATTCCGGGCTCACCCTACCGGCCTTGCCCTGGACACCACCCCTTGCAGACCTGAAAGAGATCATTGAAACCTCCTGTGAAGCTGGCTTTAACACGGCCCTGTTCAACTACTACCGGGATGGGCAAGACAGTATGGGTTGGCATAGTGATGATGAAGCAAGCCTGGGAAATGACCCTTTCATCGCCTCGCTAAGTCTGGGTGCGGAGCGTAAGTTTATGCTGAAGCACAAGCGGAATATCTGGCAGAAGAAAAGCATTGTGCTCAGACACGGCAGTCTATTGCTCATGGGTGGAGCGCTACAGCACCACTGGCAGCACCAGTTACCTAAATCACGGAAAGTCAGCAAACCCAGGATCAACCTTACTTTCCGCACCCTGATGACATAAAAAAAGACAGGCACGGAGACCTGTCTGAATACTACAAAACGTTGATGCCGGAATTTATTTGCCCATGGCTGCAGCGTGGTTTTCCATATAATCAATGGTCAGCTTGCTCAAAGCACGTACGCCCAGTTTCAGGCCGCTGTCGTCTATATAAAAATCGGGCGTATGGTGCGGGGCGGCTTCTTCGGGCTTCATCCCTGCCGGCATGCCTCCGAGGAAGAAAAAGAAACCGGGTACTTCCTGCGCAAAGTAGGAGAAATCCTCGGCACCGGTGACGGCATTGCGCAAAAACACATTTTCTTTTCCTGCGGTCTCAAAAAGCGTCTCTACCGCTTCGGCAGTCAGTTCGGGATCATTGTAAGTCACCGGGTAGCCACGGGAAATATTGACGGTTACTTCAGCACCCGCGCTCTCGCCGATATTGGTGGCAATTTCTTTTATGCGCTGATGAATTTTATCCTGCATTTCGGTATCCAGCGAGCGTATAGTCCCGATCATTTTGACTTCTTCGGGAATAATATTGCTGCGAACCCCACCTTCTATTTTGCCGATAGTGACTACCGCCGGGGCCTTGAGCAGTTCCAGGTTACGGCTAACGATGGTCTGCAGGCCCATCACGATCTGAGAAGCGGTGACAATAGGGTCCACGCCAGCCCATGGATAAGCACCATGCGTCTGTGAACCTTTTACGATAATCTCCAGGCCATCCACGGCGGCCATCGTGCCTTCGGGCCGGTAGCCGATAGTGTTTACCTCGGTCTGTGAGTTGATGTGCAGGCCAAAGATTGCATCTACATCAGGGTTCTGGAGGGCTCCTTCTTTGATCATCAGGTCTGCCCCGCCTTCTTCGCCCTGGGGGGCGCCTTCTTCAGCCGGCTGGAAGATGAACTTGACGGTTCCCTTCAGATCCTTGCGCATGTCGCTGAGCACCTCAGCTACTCCCATCAGGATTGCCACGTGGGTATCGTGCCCGCAGGCATGCATCACGCCTACTTCTTCACCATTATATTCAGAAGTGACTTTGGAGGCAAAAGGAATGTCTACCCGCTCCACTACCGGCAGGGCGTCCATGTCAGCGCGCAGCGCCACCACCGGACCAGGTTTACCACCCTTCAGGACACCTACCACGCCGGTATGGGCTACTCCGGTCTGTACCTCTATACCCAGGGAACTGAGGTGTGCGGCTACTTTTTCTGCAGTTTTGAACTCGCGGTTGGAGAGTTCAGGGTGCTGGTGGATGTCCCGGCGCCAGCTGATCACTTTTTCTTCAATCTGCTCGGCTTTCTTGTCAACTCTGGCAGTAAGATCCTGTGCCTGTATAGAGGCTGCACCGAATAATATGCTGAATAATAGAGAAATACTTAAATATTTTTTCATGTATAATAAGGTTAGGCGGTAA
>CAZFFW010000440.1:0-2766 GCA_964518125.1 uncultured Porifericola sp. | reverse complement strand
CTGGTTTGTCTTTTCGTAACCAGAAGGCCAGCCTCAAAACTTACTTCGCCGCCGGTGGTGCCATGCCCTGGTCTATCAGTTCGCTCTCGCTCTTTATGAGTTTTTTCTCAGCAGGCACCTTCGTCGTATGGGGCTCCATCGCCTACGAATACGGAATGGTGGCCATCAGCATCCAACTGACTATGTGCCTGGGCGGCCTGCTGGTAGGTTACCTGATCGCCCCGGCCTGGCGGAAGACCGGTTCGCTGACTGCAGCGGAATTCATCCGAAACCGTCTGGGAAAAAAGACCCAACAATTCTATACTTACCTGGTGCTGTTCATCTCCCTGGGCTATACCGGGGCCTTCCTCTATCCAGTGGCCCGCATCATCAATGTATCTACCGGCTGGAGTATTACCGGCAGTATCATTGGCCTGGGTTTGCTCATCATTCTCTACACTGCTGCCGGAGGTCTCTGGGCAGTAGTGATTACCGATGTTTTGCAGTTTGTGGTGCTAACAGCAGCGGTGCTGATCGTGGTACCGCTGGCGCTGGAAAGGGTAGGGGGCTTTGCTTCTTTTGCCGATACCGTGCCGGCTGACTTTTTTCACCTCACCAATGGCGAATATACCTGGACTTTCCTGCTGGCCTTCAGCATTTATAACGGCATTTTCATCGGGGGCAACTGGGCTTATGTGCAAAGATATACCTCGGTCAAAGATGCGAACTCAGCCCGAAAAGTAGGCTACCTTTTCAGCCTGCTCTACCTGGTCAGTCCCTTTATCTGGATGATACCACCCATGCTCTACCGGGCTATCGGAAGCGATCTCTCAGGCCTGGAAAACGAAGGGGCTTACCTGCTGATGTGTGAGGCAGTACTGCCTGCCGGGATGATCGGCCTGATGCTGGGCGGGATGATCTTTGCCACTGCCAGTTCGGTCAACACCACACTTAATCTTGCCTCGGCGATTTTCACCAACGACCTGTTCAAAATTTTCAAACCACAAGCCAGCGAAAAACAGGTGATGTCGGTGGCCCGGATGGCTACGGTCATCTTTGGGCTGGGTACGATTGGGGTAGCCCTGCTGGTGCCCGCTGCCGGCGGCATTGTGGAGGTAGTGCTGAGCATCGGTGCGGTGACCGGCTGCTCCCTTTATGGGCCACCCGTCTGGGCCCTTTTTTCCAAAAGACATACCGCAACATCTATCCTGGTATGCACGCTTGTCAGCCTGTGCATCAACCTGTTTTTCAAATTTGGCAGTCCGCTGCTCTTGGATTTCAGCCTGGATCGTTCCGGGGAAATGCTGCTGGGCGCCTTGCTGCCTTTCAGCCTGCTGGCTGCATATGAATTCTATGCCTGGGCACGTCATAAGATCAGTGATGAATATCTGGTCTACGTGCGAATGTTAGATAAGCAAAATGTAGATCATCTGCTGGAGGATGAAGCTCAGTCTGAACAGGAAAACAGCTTTGGCCTGAAAGTCTTATCCTATACGCTCTCTGCCATCGGGCTGTTGGTTGGGATGCTGGGGGTGATCGCCAATTCCAACGAATGGCCGGTAGCTGGTATGGGGCTGCTGATTTTACTGGCAGGTCAGTGGATTGGCAGAAGCCGTAAAACTCAAATTCTAAACTCTAAAAAAGCATGATCAGAGAGGCTTTTAATTCGGAAAGACAACTCAAAGAAGTGAAGCAGGAAGCTGACCTGGTGATCGTAGGTGGCGGAATGTCAGGTACCTGCTGTGCGCTGACGGCTGCGCGGGAAGGACTCAGGGTCGTGCTGGTGCAGGACCGGCCGGTACTGGGAGGCAATGCTTCCAGCGAGGTGCGGCTCTGGATACTGGGTGCAACTTCCCACATGGGGAACAACAACCGCTATGCACGTGAGGGTGGCGTGGTTGACGAGATCCTGCTGGAAAATGTCTACCGGAACAAAGAAGGCAATCCGCTCATCCTGGATACTATCCTGCTGGAAAAAGTCAGTGAAGAAGCCAATATCACCCTGCTACTCAATACTTCGGTTTACGAAATTGAAAAGGTCACTGAACGGAAGATCAAAGCCGTAAAAGCCTTTTGCAGCCAGAACTCCACCACTTACTATCTGGAAGCGCCGCTTTTCTGTGATGCATCCGGGGACGGTATCCTGGGTTTTCTCTCCGGTGCTTCCTTTCGTATGGGTGCCGAACCAGCTGAGGAGTTTGACGAGGGCTTTGCCCCGGACTTAGAAGATTATGGAGAATTGCTGGGTCATTCTATTTATTTCTATACCAAAGATGTGGGTCATCCGGTGAAATTCGTGGCACCCTCTTACGCCCTGAAAGATGCCGGTAAATTGCCCCGACTGAAAAATTATCAGCTTAGAGACCACGGCTGTCGCCTGTGGTGGGTAGAGTACGGCGGTCGTATGGATACGGTGCATCAGTCGGAGGAGATCAAGTGGGAACTCTGGAAAGTCGTCTACGGCATTTTTGACCACATTAAGAACAGCGGTGAGTTTCCCGATGCGGAGAACCTGACACTGGAGTGGGTAGGTACCATTCCCGGCAAACGGGAAAGCCGCCGATTTGAAGGTGACTACATGCTTCATCAGAAAGACGTGGTAGAGCAGCGCGAGCACGAAGATGCTGTAGCTTTCGGCGGCTGGTCGCTGGACCTGCACCCGGCTGACGGTGTGTACAGCGATAAAATGGGCTGTAACCAGTGGCACAGCAAAGGTGTTTACCAGATTCCTTACCGCTGCTACTACAGCAAAGATGTCAGTAACCTCTTCCTGGCCGGTCGCATCAT
>CAZFFW010000439.1:0-2766 GCA_964518125.1 uncultured Porifericola sp. | reverse complement strand
GCAGTTTTGCAGTAGTTAGGGTTTACATAAGCATGTTGTTATGAAGCTCTATATTAAATACATGGTCAGCCTGAGGTGTAAGATGCTGGTGAAAGAAGAGTTGCACAAGCTTGGGATCCGCTATGTAATCGTTGAATTGGGCATGGTTGAAATCCTTGAAGACATCACCCATGAACAGCGTGAGCAGTTCAGGGATAATCTCCTGAAGTCAGGGCTGGAACTGCTGGATGATAAGAAAAGTATCCTTATTGAAAAAATCAAAAATGCGATCGTAGAAATGATCCATTACTCAGAAGATCTGCCAAATATCAACTACTCAAACTATCTCAGTGAGAAGCTCGGTTATGATTATACCTACCTGGCCAATGTTTTTTCGGAAGTTAAAGGTATCACCATACAGCAGTTCATCATTTTCCATAAGATTGAGAAAGTAAAAGAACTGCTATTGTACGAAGAACTCAACCTTACTGAAATATCATACAAACTCAACTACAGCAGTGTGGCACATCTTTCTAACCAGTTTAAAAAGGTAACTGGTCTGACCCCTTCTTTTTACAAAAAGCTAAAGCAAAAGCGCAAGAATAATCTGGAGGACCTGTGATTTATGTAATATTTACTTAGGCATATGTAATACTAAGTCAATGAGATATGACCAACTTTATGATATCAAAATTGATCATGCCTTACCTCCCAAAAAATGAAAATCACATACAGTAATATCAGCGGTTTATTCAGGGCTACCAGAAACTGGGCAAAAGTACAAAAGTTGACGAATGCCGATGGATTTGACCGCAGTAATGAAAATAGTGAGCAGGAGGATGCCTACCTGGAATCAGGTCTCGGCCCCGTTTACACCCACAGGTACAATATGCGGGATCATGTAACCATCAGTATTACCAATGCCAGTATCGTATAATCCCTGAAAGTCTATCGGATGGCCTTATGCCTGAAGAAATGCATCGGATACGCTTCAGGCCATACCCAAAGGAATTAACAAAAATGGCAATCCTTTTTTATAAATCTCTAGGTACATATCCATTGGAAAATCCTGAACTGGAAAAAGCCAAAGTCTTCATTAGTGTTGAGATTAATGATTATATTCCTAAAGCTGTGGTCAATAAAACTATTCTCAAAAAGAAAACAGGTAATGTCACCATTGTTTCGTTTGACTCAGGAGAGGCCCTTGCAGAAAAAACATCTCCATTTGATACCTTTATCCAGGTAATAGACGGAAAAGCGGAGGTAGTCATAGATGGCAAATCCAATATCTTAGATACTGGACATGCTATCATCATCCCGGCCCATTCACCCAATACCATTAAAGCCAATGTGAGGTTCAAGATGATTGCTACCATCATCAAAAGTGGTTTTGAGGAGGTGGGTTTAGGTTAGCATTTTTAAGAGCACTACTGATTTACTAAACCAACGAAAAACGCTCTTCCAGGCATGGTTCTTCATCAAATGAGCCATACTTTTTGCCACTAATTTTTTTAAGCAATGCGATATGGATGCACCATACGCTTTCAGTCCTAACACTAAAATTTATAAAAGCATGAAAAACGATATTAAAGACAACAAATACCAGGAAGGACTTGAAGTCTATGCGATGAATAAGCCTTCAGAGAAACTCGTTATCAGGCGATATGTGGACAGGATCTACTATTGCCTCATTGCCAATCATCCTGATCAGAAAGAATTAGCGTTTTTTGAAAGAGAATTGACTTCAAAAGCAGGTACTTCTAAAGTATTATAGTAGCTTATACTTCTGAAAGAATAGCCTGCCATAATTTATTTATTAATAATTCAACGATGCTTATAAACAGAAGCTGGAGGGAGCTTAGAGTAATGCTCCAAAGAAGATTTCCTTTTCTTAAGGACGAGGAATTTGTCTTTGAAGAAGGGAACAAAGAGAAAGTGCTCGCCAAATTGGCTGTCAGGCTTCAGAAAAGCAGGTCAGATTTTGATCTGCTCTTAGGCGAGTTACAGCGATATTAAAATTTCCTGGTAGCTCCCTGACTGCTCCTTTTCAGGGGGGCGAGGTATTGTGCATATATGCCAAGCGATCAGTACATACTGTACTGATCTTTTTATTAATTGAGTGTAAAACATATGAGGGGTGGTTCATACATTTGTTATTGATCCTTTTCAATAAGTAATAGGTCCCGACAGGGACTTCATGTGGGTAGAAAAAACAGCTGAGGAATGTCCTGCGTGCCGTAGGTACGCCAAGTGAGTTGCCAGATCAGGCTGTATTTAATTGTCCATATCTTGTACCTGACGGCACAAAAAACCTGTATACATTTATATAGCTACCTACATGATGTCCCTATCGGGACAGACTGGTTTCTCCCCTGCTTTGTTATACACTCTTATTAATTGAAAAAAAGCTGTTCAATCAGATTATTCTTCCTTACAAAAGTGTAAATCATTATCCTGATACGGTCCACAATCCTTTTTTTTCTTTTAGCAATCAAGTTGAGTATTGCCGCCGGTAAGCCGTAGGCATCTATATTGAACGTTCCAACATCAACAGGTCATTGAATCACCAGGTATTTCAAAACCCCGCTTATTTCTTAGCAGTCAGATTTTTTCTCCAGAAAAAAGAACAAAACGCAGAAAGCCCCCAACTACCTCAAATGAAAAGATAAGATAATCATTATATGCTTTTAGACACACAAATTCCTATAGGGTTCGTTCTCAGTAAGAGTAAATATGAACTGATTTTTATTAGCATTTATGCGACTACAATTAGTATACTTGATGAAT
>CAZFFW010000438.1:0-2790 GCA_964518125.1 uncultured Porifericola sp. | reverse complement strand
AAAAGGGAGCCTAAAGCAGCACTGCCTACACCTAAACTTAATTTGGACAGGAATCGGCGTCGGTTGAAGTTCAATCTATATTCTAAGTAGTCTTTTCCCACGTTCAGGTTTTTGTGATGGTTTCTTCTAAGTTATAAATCATACTGACGAGTTGCATCATGGCCGCGTGCTGTATTCGGTCTATATCCACCGGCAGGGGGAATTGTCCAACATCCAGCATCTTTTCAGCTTTCTCCTGATTCATGGTTCGCAGACTTTTCTGGTAAAAGTCATATAATATATTTACTTCCTTTTTATTAGGTGTACGACATACAATCAGCCGAAAGGCTTTGACAATTTTCTGATCAAGTCTACTCTCCTCATTTAATATTTTGGCAGCCAATACCCGCGATGCCTCCAATACGGTTGGGTCGTTCATCATGACCAGGGCCTGCAAAGGAGTATTGGTGTTAGATCGGCTTACCTCGCATTGATCTCTATTGCTGGCATCAAAGATCAACATGGATGGTGGCGGTACCGTTCTTTTGATGAAGGTATATAAACCTCTCCGGTAAAGATCCTCGCCTTGGTCTTGTTGATAGTTGGCTAAGTTCGAGCCTCCGGCTGTCGCTGTTTCCCAGAGCCCCTCCGGTTGGTAAGGCTTTACACTAGGCCCACCAATGGTATTTACCAGCAATCCACTGCTTGATAAAATCAGGTTTCTAATAAACTCTGCCTGCAAATGATAGCGAGGTGAACGGGCTAAAAGCTCATTATCGGGATCTTGCTGTTGCTTTTCATGGCTGATCTTCGCTGACTGTCTATAGGTAGCTGACACTACTATCTGTTTGACAAGCCGTTTAATATCCCAGCCATTTTTCATAAAGTCTACCGCAAGCCAGTCAAGCAATTCGGGGTGTGAAGGCAGGTCGCCCTGCATACCAAAATCACCGGCAGTTGTGACAATACCTTTACCAAAAAGCAACTGCCAGGTTCTGTTGACAAATACTCTGGAGGCTAGCGGGTTCTTCTCGTCAAAAATCCACTTTGCCAGTCCCAGCCTGTTAGGAGGATAAGTATCATCAAAAGATAAAATAGATTCAGGTGTAGCCGGATACACTTCCTGTCCATAAGCATCAAAGACACCACGTTCCAGCAGGTAGGTACTTCTTACCGTATCCAACTCTCCCATTACTGAAACGATTAGTTTATTGCTATCCTGTTCCTGCTTATTGATAAACGAAAGAATATCTTTTACATCCTCGTCAGTGATTTCTAGCTTGGGTTTCTTTGCATAAGCGATAGGTTTACCAATGTCGGGATCAATGGGTGTATAATGATCTCGCAACTCGTCAACATTATTGAAGAAGGCAAACATTTGAAAATATTCCTCCTGCGAAAAGGGATCATACTTGTGATCGTGACAATTGGCGCATTCCATCGTGACCCCCAGAATAGATTTGCTGACAGTATTGGTACGATCCGTAACGTAAGTTACGCGGTATTCTTCTTCATCTACTGCCCCCTCCTCAGTAATTTTATGATTCCGATTAAATCCGGTTGCCAGAATTTGTTCTTTAGTTGCATTAGGCATCAAGTCACCCGCTAGTTGCCAGGTAATAAACTGGTCATAAGGAAGGTTTTTGTTAAAAGCATGAATGACCCAATCTCGCCATGGCCACTGGGTGCGCATGTTATCCATTTGATAGCCATAAGAATCAGCATAACGAGCAATATCCATCCACTGAACAGCCATTCTTTCTCCATAGCCAGGAGATTGTAGCAATTCATCCACGATGTTTTCATACGCTTGTGTGCTGCTATCCGCAAGGAAACGGTTCATCATCTCCAGACTTGGCGGTAGGCCGGTAATATCAAAACTAAGCCGCTTGAGTAATCTTTCCTTATCCGCTTCTTCATTAGGCTTTACACCATTTTGCTCTTGTTTGTGCAGCACAAAAAAATCAATTTCATTGATTGGCCAGGTTACATTATTTACTGTTGGAAGCTCCTGATCTTCGGGTGCTTCAAAAGCCCAGTGAGGTTCATATTCAGCACCTTGTGAAATCCATTTTTCTATCAGGCTGATTTCATCATTTGTCAAAGTAAGTTTGGACTCAGGAGGGGGCATTATTTTATCCTCATCTTTGGTTGAAATCCGGTGATAAACTTCTGAGGAATTTGGCTTACCCGGTACAAGTGCGTAAGCTGAAGGGTTGTCTTGCAGTGCATCAAAGGCAGATTCTGCATTATCTAATCTTAAACCTGCTTCTCTTTTGTTTTCATCTGGACCGTGGCAGCTAAAGCATTTGTCAGATAAGATTGGCCTGATATGAAAGTTGTAGTTCACTTCTTCTGGTATTTTACCTTTAATGTGCGGGTCTATTGTAAAGAAGTTACAAGCTTGAACTATCAAAAAGCCAAATAAACTACTTGAAGCTATTATGTGATAAAGACTACGATGCATGAGCGATCTTTACATTTATACTGTTAATTCTTAAGAGGCAGTGCCCAGGGTTGTTAGGACTTCTTTTCTGTTTTTTAGTTAAATTTGTAAGCTGCATTTTGATAATTGTTACCAGTGCCTGATTAATCCAATAATGGTTGGGTCAATTGCCATAAATTGCCAACAGACTTCCTTAGAATCACTGAAAACAACTTACTATATCTAACTTTAGAAAATTCACCTGACTTCTGCAAAAAATCATGTTTATTTCACAATTATTTGTTTTTTAGCCACTTATAATTGTTCTAATTTAGAGCCTATCCGAAAATGCAAGACCTTTTCCAGACAATATGAGCACAGGCTAA
>CAZFFW010000437.1:0-2805 GCA_964518125.1 uncultured Porifericola sp. | reverse complement strand
AGTATGGTGGACGCCGACGTAGACAAACTGCTGGACCAACTGCAGGAATACGGGATTGCAGAAAATACTTTGGTTTTTTTCTGCTCTGATAACGGGGCCGCCAATCGCTACGAGGGTACGTTTGACAGTTCAGGCCCGCTCAGGGGTCGCAAGCGGGATATGTACGAAGGCGGTATCCGTACGCCCATGATCGTCTGGATGCCGGGCTCCGTGCCTGCCGGTGCTACAAGCGACTACACCTGGTATTTTCCGGACCTACTGCCTACCCTGACTGAGTTTGTCGGGGCAGAGGCCCCGCAAAATATAGACGGAATCAGTGTACTGCCGGCCATCATGGGTGAGGAAATGCCAGAGACTGAGCGTTATTTTTACTGGGAATTTCACGAAAGAGACTTTGACCAGGCCGTACGCTGGCAAGACTGGAAGGCTATTCGCGCCGGTATGGATGCCCCGCTGGAACTTTATGACCTATCCAAAGATGCAGGTGAAGAAAACGACTTGAGTGCTGAGTTTCCGGAAATTGCCCGGCAGCTAAGTAATTATCTTGACTCGGCCCGCTCACCATCTATCTACTGGCCGGTAGAGGAGTCGCAGACACTGGCTAACTAACTGTCCCGCGTTCTGAGAGGAATACAAATAAAAAAAGCGCTCTGATAAGCGCTTTCCGGTGTAGTATATAAATTGCGTGCGTTTTATATGGTGCAGTACACTGCCCATGCCGCAAATAATAAGGTCACTTTGATTGCAATTTCAAATCTTTTTTTTGTATCCATAACTTGGAAATTTTTGAATTGATTAATTCAACGGTTACACAATAAGCCCATCTCTATACCTGAAGAGACGATTCACTTTTAGCGTGTTTCCTTAACGTACCAATTCAGTACCAAGTTGCAGTTTTTATCGCATAAATTTTCTAATGATATATATAATTAATTTAATTAAAAAGTTTTAACAATTTGATTTACAGCTATTTATGAGCTGAAAAAAATCCTGTTACTTCTCTCTCCGGGGAGACATGTAGGTATACAGCCGAAAGCTACAGCCCCAGAATGTATAAGAAATTCCCTGATCAGCGCTTGCTACCCGGTATCATGACCCCAAGTCCACCATCTATGCGGTAGGCCTGCCCGGTCATGAAGGCCGCCTTGTCGCTGCAGAGGTAGGCTATAAACTCTCCCACTTCTATCGGCTGGGCAATGCGCTTGGTCAGGTGCATATCCACACACTCCTGGTAAGGTACTTCCGGGTCAGGTGACTGTGCAAAGCCCCAGCGGACCATAGGCGTGTCTACCGTACCGGGGCATACTGCTACGCAGCGGATATTCGGTGCATAATCTACCGCTATGCTGCGGGTAAGGCCAATCATGGCGGTTTTGGAGGTAACGTAAGGGCCTACATTGCCCTGGCTGATCATGGCCTGTACGCTGGAGACATTGACCACTACGCCTTTGCCCAGCTTTTCCATATGCGGGATGGCATGTTTAGCACACAGAAAGGCACTCTTGAGGTTGACATTCATCACCAGGTCCCATTCTTCTTCGCTGGTTTCGGTGACTTTGGAGTAACGCTGTATCCCGGCATTGCTAACCAGGTAGTTAACCTGTCCAAATTTCTCCACACCTTTAGCAATAGCTGCTTCCACTTCTTTTTCTTTGGACACATCACATTTGATAAAAATCGCCTGCTCCCCAGCTTTAGCTGCTACTGCCTGGCCTTCCTCTTCGTCCACATCCAGAATGATGACGTTGGCGCCTTCTCTGACAAAAACTTCAACGGCGGCGGCTCCGATGCCTTTGCTGCCTCCGGTGATGATGGCTGTTCTGCCCTGGTGTTCCATATATTTTTGATTAAAAATTGAAGATTAAACATTTCAAAAGCTTCATGACTTACGCGCGTGTTTGTGGCAGGCCAGCGGGGCTCCCTTCACTCCGAGATCTATCTGGTTTACATGATATCGCCCCAGGTTGGAAGTATACAACTGGTCAAAATCGGGCCCGCCAAAAGCAATATTGGTTGGGTTAGAGAGGGTATGCCCCTCCCAGTCATCAATGAGCAGGCTTACTTCCTGCGCTGGCGTCACCTGGTAGATACGGTTTGGCGCGTAGCAGGAGACGTACAGATTGCCCTCTGCATCAAAGGCCAGTCCATCAGGACAGGTCTGCGGTAGTGTGACGAAAACCGAACGCTCGCCAGCCGAGCCATCTTCCTGAATGGGGATTCGCTCTACCCCTGGCAGCCAGGTGCAGGCTACATAGAGGGTCTTTTCATCCGGCGAAAGGGCCAGGCCATTGGCAAAGTTAAAGGGACCGGCATGCCAGACCTCATGCTTACCGTCGGTACTAAATTTCAGTATCTTACCGACCTTCTGTCGAAACTCACCGCTCTCGCTGACATACAGGTTGCCTTGGCTATCAAAAACAGGATAATTGGGGATATTGAATTTGTGATCTTGGGCGCCATCAGCAAATCGGCTAAGTTCACCGCTGCTCAGTTCATACTTCCAGACGCAGTGTTGCTTGTTATCGCAGATAGCCAGCCAATCGGCAGCAGGATTAAAAGCGATACCCAGTACGAAACCACCGGTGTTGGCTACTTCCTCGACCTTGCTACCATCAGGCGAAATTTTGTAGATCTGTCCGGCCTCGCCTCCGGCCCAGATATGCCCGTCGGGATGCACGGCTACGCCTTCCACGTGATCCAGGTTGCCGACCAGTTCGCTGATCTGATCAAGTCTGATTTCCATCTTATACTGTCTTAAGTCCGGTTTTGAAGATAGGAGAAAATTTTGAGATTTGGCAAATGAAG
>CAZFFW010000436.1:0-2811 GCA_964518125.1 uncultured Porifericola sp. | reverse complement strand
AAACAATCTGAAAAAAAGACATTTAGCCGAAGGAATTTTGTAAAAGGCAGTGCCCTCTCAGCCGCAGGTATGATGATCGTGCCTCGCCACGTGCTGGGCGGCCCCGGCTTCGTAGCACCCAGTGATAAAGTGAACCTTGCCCTTGTAGGGGTAGGGCACAGAGGTGGCCAGATTTCTAAAGAATTTGCAAAAACCGGACTGGCTAATGTAGTGGCCCTTTGCGATGTGGACATGGGAGGTAAACATACTACCGAAGTTATGGAGATGTTTCCCAAAGCGCCCCGTTTCACTGACTTTAGAAAGATGTTTGACGAGGCTGGCAGTGACATTGAAGCGGTAAGTATTGGAACCCCTGATTTTTCCCACTTTCCGATTTCTATGCTAGCCATGTCTTTGGGCAAAAATGTGTATGTGGAAAAGCCCCTTGCCCGCACCTTTAATGAGGTTGAACTGATGATGGCCGCTGAAAAGAAATACGGAGTGGTCACGCAAATGGGGAACCAGGGACATTCTGGTGAGAATTACTTCCAGTTTAAAGCATGGAAAGAAGCCGGTATCATCAAAGATGTGACTGCCATGACAGCCCATATGAACAGTGCCCGCAGATGGCATGGCTTTAACCCATTAATGACCAGTATGCTCCCTAAAGAAGAGAAGCCCACAACCATGGACTGGGATGTCTGGCTCAACACCGCTCAATTCCATGAATACAATAAAGATTACCATCACGGGCAGTGGCGGTGCTGGTATGATTTCGGAATGGGTGCTTTGGGCGACTGGGGAGCACACATTATGGACACAGCCCATGAATTTTTGGAATTGGGAATGCCCTATGAAGTCAACCCAACGCTATTGAAAGGGCATAACTCCTTCTTCTTCCCGTTTTCATCCACCTTAGAGTTCAAATTTCCTGAAAGAGGTGATATGCCCCCCATGCAAATCACCTGGTATGATGGTCTGGATAATATCCCCCCCGTACCGGAAGGATACGGAGTAGCCGAAATAGACCCGAATATTCCACCAGCCAGTACAGGTGCGGTTCAGCCGGCCAAACTACCGCCCGGTAAAATCATCTACAGCAAGGACCTGCTGTTTAAAGGTGCCACCCATAGCAGCCCGTTGAAAATTATCCCTGAGGAAGCGGCAAAAGATATGGCATCCCAACTGCCTGAAGTACCGGAAAGCCCATCAAACCATTTTGCAAACTTTTTGAAGGCCTGTAAAGCAGAAGAGAAAGTACGCTCACCATTTAGCATAGCCGGGCCTTTGAGCCAGGTATTTTGCCTTGGGGTCATTGCCCAGCGTTTGAGTAGTAAGATTGAGTTTGACCAGGAGAGTAAACAGATTACCAATGACAAATTTGCAAATGAGCTACTGGTAGGCCCTCCTCCCCGGGAAGGATGGGAAGAATTCTATAGGTTAGCCTAGCTTTTGTTTATATCATTCATCATTTCTAAAGCCCTTTTTGAGGGCTTTTTTCTTTGCTGGGAGGTGGAGTCATCGTATTTGCCCACAAAATGAAAGTTTCGCAGTAGCCTAATCAACTTGTGGAACTTAAGATGCATACCGGGGGGCTGGTCAAAAGAAAAGGCAACAAAATCTCCTGCAAGCTGCCATTGCACAAAGAGGCCGCTCGGTGGCTTGACGCTTACTTGTATCAGCGAAGTAAGGATAGGAGTGATGCATTGGAAGAGGATGTTTCACTAATCGTATCTCATTATGGTAACCGCCTGCTTCCCCGGGATATTTACCGGCTCTGTCATCAGGCCTTGGCCCAGCTATTGGAAGAAGACAAAATGTGGCTCACGCCCCACTTTCTATTTTCAGGACGATAAGATCATCAGAATGGTAGATTAAGCGTGAGGGCGAATGTGTTCCTGCAGATTTTTTGATAAATGTCAAAGCGTTTTTCAGGCGAGTAGAAGATTTTTGAAGTAGATCATCAAAACCCAGCCTTATGACCCGCAATATCATGTATCAGCACCACAAAATCCATGTCAACATAGAAGGAGCCGGGAAGCCAATCCTTTTGCTGCATGGCTGGCCTGCCAATGCGAATCTCTGGAAGGCCCAGCGAGAATTTTTGAAAGCCCATTATCAGGTGATTACCCCCGACTGGCTGGGCTTTGGGCAATCAGATAAGCCAACGGACCATGATTACTCTTTTGAAAATATGAAAGCAATGCTGGATGAGATTGTCAGGGAATTGTTACCAAAGGGGGAGAAAGTAACCATCGTCGCGCACGATATCGGTGGGCCGGCGGCACTCTTGTGGGCCAGCGAACAACCGGAAAGGGTTCACGCTCTCATCATGTTAAACACCGTCTTTTATAACTTCCAGACGCCGCTGGATAAGCTGGGCCACATCATTTTTGGTTTGCCGCTCATTAACCGCATACAGTTGAGTGATTTTGGCTTGAGCAGCCTGGTTCTCCGCCTGCTCAAAAACAAGCAGGAAGAAAACCTGCAAGCGGCCTGTCAGATGCTCAAAGCCCATCAGGACTGGCCTCATGCCCTCAGGCGCAAAACTATTGAGGAGCCCCGAGACAGGAAAAGTCAGAAATTGGTAGACAAGCTAGCCAGCCTGTTTAAGACCCTAGCAGTCGAGAAGCACCTGCTCATTGGCCGTGAAGACCCGCTCTGTTACGCCCATATGCAACGCATCCAGGAGGAAAACCCGGAGGTACCCGCCCATATCCTGGAAGACTGCGGGCATTTCATCCCCCTTGACCGGCCGGATGAACTAAATGAGCTACTCGGAAAGATTTTAGCTGCATCCTGGGAAGAAAAGCAGAAAATGAACTATGGAAA
>CAZFFW010000435.1:0-2820 GCA_964518125.1 uncultured Porifericola sp. | reverse complement strand
AATATTCTGGCGGTCCCCGCGGGATCAAAAAGTAATTTCATACTGGGGATTCATCACTAGCTATCCTTAACTTTCTTTCTTTATCAGCGGCAAAAGCCAGGCAGGCATTGATCATATCTTCATTGATTTCCTCAAAATCATCCATGATCTCCTCCTTACTCATGCCGTTTGACAACCAGTTAAGTACATCATACACAGATATGCGGGTTCCTTTGATACAAGGTTTCCCAAATCTCTTGTCCGCTCTGATTTCCAGATATTTTTGATAGTCCATATTTTTTGGTTTTTTTAACGACTAAACAGATCAACCTATCAACTTTTTTCTTTCCAATACTTATTCATCATTTCGTCCTTGATGCCTACTTCGTGGCGCTCAAAATGTTCGCTGAAGAGTTCCCAGGCGGTGTCCAGCATTTCCTCAACTTTCAGGTTGACATCTATCGCCAGGATACGCCTCGCATAGGCCCGGGAATATTCCAGGCAACGCTGATCATAATCGGTCAGGTCAAAGCCATTTTCCTTCTTGGTACGGGCGTTCATGGCATCGGCATAAAGCCGCACCCCGGCATTCATTACCTGCGGGTGGTCGTCCCGGGTTTTCTTGCCCTGTACATTTTGCTTCAGCCTGGAAAGGCTGCGAAAAGGGTCCACGATCACCTTCCCGATATCCGCATCACGACGCAGAAAAAGCTGTCCCTCGGTGATGTAGCCGGTATTATCAGGAATGGCGTGGGTGATATCGCCTTCGTTGAGGGTGGTCACCCCGATGATGGTGATGGAGCCTCCGTGCGGGTACTGCGCGGCCTTTTCGTAGATTTTGGCCAGGTCGCTGTAGAGCGAGCCAGGCATGGAATCTTTGGAGGGTATCTGGTCCATTTTGTTGGAAACGATGGCCAGCGCATCGGCAAAAAGCGTCATATCGGTGAGCAGTACCAGCACCCTTTCTTCCTTATCGTCGGCAAAGTATTCAGCGGCGGTCAGGGCCATATCCGGGATCAGCAGGCGCTCTACCGGAGGGTCTTCCATGGTATTGATGAAAGAAACAATCTTGTCCAGTGCTCCGGCCTCGGAGAAAGTATTACGGAAAAATAAATAGTCGTCGTTAGACAGGCCCATCCCGCCCAGCACGATCTTGTCGGCCTCAGAGCGCATGGCTACCTCGGCCAGCAGGCGGTTGTAGGGCTGATTGGCATCAGCAAAAAAAGGAATCTTCTGTCCGCTCACCAGCGTATTGTTCAGGTCAATACCGGCGATGCCGGTAGTGATCAGTTCGGAGGGTTTTCTTCTTTTCACCGGGTTGAGGGCAGGGCCGCCGATCTCCCTTTCTTCTCCCTCTACCTCCGGCCCTCCATCAATGGGATTGCCGTAAGCATCAAAGAAACGGCCTGCCAGATCCTCACCCACTTTCAGGCGGGGCGGATGGCCGAGGAAAATCACTTCTGCATCCGTGGCAATGCCTTCGGTGCCGGGAAACACCTGCAGGGTGACGGTATCGCCGGCGATGCGCACCACCTGTGCCGGACGCCCGTCCACCACGGCCATATCTTCGTAGCCCACGCCTTCGGCTTTGAGTGAACAGGTCGCCTTGGTGATCTGCGAAAGTTCGGTGTATATCTTCTGAAAAGCCTTAGTCCGCATGGATACTGCTCCTTTCTGCCAGGTTTGCCTTTAGCTCTGACTCATATTTTTTGAACTGTTCTGATTCAAACTCCGAATAGTTCATCTGCTTCATGATGTTGATCTGTTTTTTGAAAAAGTCCCCAATACCCTCAAAATTATCAAACGCATACTCCGCATCCCCGATTTCCAGCACCAGGTTAAGCATGTAGCGCTGCCGTTCCATGGGCGTATTGGCGTCAATGTCGTCAAAAGCGTCCTGCTGCAGGATGACAAAATCTATCACTTCACCTTTCCAGAATTGCACATGGTACTCCAGGGGTACGGCATCATCTCCCAGGATATCAATCTGGTCTTTGGCCTCGCGGCTCTTGATCAGCATATCTTTGGCATGGTTTACCTTATCAATCCAGCCTTCCTGTATGTGTTCATTGGCAAAGTCTTCAAATTCAGCGTATTCCAGGTATTTTGAGTAAGAGTCAATCGGCTCTACCGCCGGGTAGCGCTTGGAGTCGGCACGCTTCTGCGAAAGGGCATAAAAGCAGCGGGCTACCTTGCGGGTAGATTCCGTCACCGGTTCTTTGAGGTTTCCCCCGGCAGGAGAAACCGTACCGAGGAAAGTCACTGAACCGGTTTTGCCATTGTTGAGATAGACAAAACCCGCCCGGGCGTAAAAATTAGCAATGATGGCTGAGAGGTCCATGGGGTAGGCATCCGGCCCCGGCAGTTCTTCCAGTCGGTTGGACATTTCACGGAGCGCCTGCGCCCAGCGGGAGGTGGAGTCAGCCAGGATGAGCACCTTCATACCCATGCTGCGGTAGTACTCGCCCAGCGTCATGCCCACATAGACTGAGGCCTCACGGGCCGCGACCGGCATATTGGAAGTGTTGCAGACGATGGTGGTTCGTTCCTGCAACTTGCGCCCAGTGCGGGGGTCTTCCAGTTCAGGAAACTCGGTAAAGATCTCCACCACCTCGTTGGCCCGTTCGCCACAGGCCGTCATGATGATAATGTCGGCATCGGCATTTTTGGCAATGGCGTGCTGCAATACCGTTTTGCCGCTGCCAAAGGGGCCGGGAATAAAGCCGGTACCGCCCTCGGTCATGGGGTTGAAGGTATCCATCACCCGCACGCCGGTCTGCAGGATGGCTCCCGGCCGGGGCTTGTGGTCATAGCGGGTGATAGGCACTTTGATGGGCCACT
>CAZFFW010000434.1:0-2820 GCA_964518125.1 uncultured Porifericola sp. | reverse complement strand
GGCACAAGCCCTCCGTGCTGGACCGGGTCACCGGAAGGTACAGGGGACCCATTGAGCGTGATCCCGCTGATCTCAAGAACAATGCCTCCGATATGCTCATTAAACTTGCCAGTCATCGCGAGTTGCCTATCAGACTGAAGGCGGTAGATGCCATTGGCCGTATTCAGGTGGAAGAAGCCGCTCCTCGCCTCTTTGCCCTGCTTAAAAGCGACCGCGCTCCTGAGATGCGTACAGCCTCCGTGCAGGCATTGGCGAAGCTGAGCGTTCCGAACATTGGCCAAGCCATAGAAACTGCTCTGGCCGATTCGGAAAAAAGTGTACGAGTAGCCGGTCTGGAACTGATTCAAAACCTGGATTTAGACAACGACCTGAAAGTGGCGTTGCTTACCGAAGTGATCAACAGCAAAACCACCGAAGAACGGCAGGCAGCGCTGCTGGCACTGGGCAACATTCCCCAGGAAAGCGCTCGTCCTGCTTTTGAGAATTTGCTGGCGCAACTGGAAAATAACACCCTACCGAAAGGCATCCAACTGGAACTGTCGGAGGCTATTGAAACTACCAGCTCACAGGAACTGTCGGCACGCCTGGCGGAGATTCAAAACAATATGTCGGAAGATGCACTGGCCGCTTCTTACCAGGACTGTCTCACCGGCGGTGATCCTGACAAAGGCCGTATGATCGTGTTTCGCAACCAGGCAGCCCAGTGTACCCAGTGCCACGCCTTTGACGACTACGGCGGAAATGCAGGTCCTCGCCTCAACGGTATTGCGGCCAAATTGAGCCGTGAGCAGCTACTGGAAGCCCTGATCAATCCCAGTGCCCGTATCGCCCCCGGCTATGGGGTAGTGACGGTGGAAACCAAATCCGGCGAAACCATCAGCGGAATTCTACAGGATGAGAACGAAGAGGAACTGATGATCAAAGTAGGTAATGAGCCAGAAAAAGTGATCGCCAAAGCCGATATCGCCAAGCGAACCAATGCACCTTCCAGCATGCCCGATATGACCAACTTCCTGAGCAAGCGGCAGATCCGCGACCTGGTAAGCTGGCTGGCTACACTGGAAGCAGATCATATGATCGGAGGGTAAGTATTTGGTAAACAAATTTAAAGTTGATGGCTGCCTCTCCCCTGAGGCAGCCATCCTTTTCAGTCGCTCGCATCTTGCGAGTGACCAATATCAGCATATACACCTGGCCTGAACTCTAATTTAGTAGAGTGGCATGAAACCTTCGGTAAGTAAAAAAACACAAGAGTATTTAGCTTCTTTAGAAGATAAAGATCAGAATAAGCCTGATTACTATTTCAGTAAAACGGATGCTTTAGACCAACTCATTTTTGAAGAAGGCTTGCGTATTCATCAGGTATGGATTGACAAAAGCCTGGATTTGATCGTGTTGCTATTGAACAACAAAAAAATCCTGAAGCGTCCCATTTCCGACTTCAAGCGCTTGGCTGATGCTACTGAAAAGCAATTGAATCATTTTGAAAATGATGGTATTGGCATTCACTGGCCCGGTCTGGATGAAGACTTAAGTCTGCACGGCTTTCTCAAATATGAACTTGCCCACATGGATAAGCCGCTCCTGACCTGAAGAAAAATACTTGATGAAATGAATGGTTATCTCTTCCCTGAGGTAGCCATTTTTTTTGGTTAACCTGCTTTGTGTAACATCTGAAACACCCCAGAATTGCTCTTTTTGCCAGATGCTTTTACAGCCTGTCGGAAAATTCACCTGCTTTATCGTATTCTCCTGCTTCTCTTCCCCACATTTGCCAAAAAATTGTAATTTACAGGCTAAGTCCATGCAGCAGCATGGCAGTATAGATGACAACCTTTTATTGTATGATGAAAACGCAGACGACGAATTACACAGCTTTATTGCTCTTTCTGCTCTTTTCTGCCTGCCAGCAGGAGGAACAGACTAATACTGACCTGAGGATCAGACAGATGAACCCTGAAACGGCCGCTACCATGGCCCAGTCAGTAGAAGACCTGGTCAAACCCGAACTGGCCGAGGGGCTGTCGCTCAAACTCTGGGCAGTAGACTCCCTGGTGGCCGACCCCATCTCCATAGATGTAGATGACCAGGGAAGACTGTACTACTCCCGCACCAACCGGCAGAAAAACTCTGAATTTGATATTCGTGGGCATCAGGATTGGGAGATTGAGTCCATTTCTTTACAAACCATAGAAGACAAGCGGGCATTTCTGCGGAAAACCCTTTCTCCCGAAAATAGCGCTAAAAACCAGTGGCTTACCGACGTAAATGGTGATGGCTCCCACGACTGGCGCGATATGACGGTAGAAAAAGAGCACATCTACCGTGTAGAGGATAAGTCAGGCGATGGCGTAGCCGACTTCACCCAACTCGTAGTAGAAGATTTTAATGACGAAACCACTGACGTAGCCGGGGCGATTATGTCCTACGGAAATGATGTATTCGTAGGTGTCGGCCCCGACCTCTGGCGGGTGATGGACACAAACGGTGATGGAATTGCCGATGACAAAAAATCCCTTATGCATGGCTTTGGTATCCACGTCGGCTTCAGCGGTCACGGCATGTCCGGCCTCAAAATGGGCCCTGATGGTAAGATCTACTGGGGCATAGGTGATATCGGCTTTAATGGAAAAAGTGAAGACGGTACCGAATGGAAGTATCCCAACCGGGGCGTATTGGTCAGGTCTAACCCCGACGGCAGCGACTTTGAGGTGTTCGCCATGGGACTCCGCAACACGCACGAATTTACCTTTGACCAGTACGGCAACATTATAGGGCAGGACAATGACGGCGACCACCGTGGCGAAAGTGAACGCCTTG
>CAZFFW010000433.1:0-2847 GCA_964518125.1 uncultured Porifericola sp. | reverse complement strand
CATTGAATTATGTTATTAATTTGAACATTGTTCATTAATAGGTAAAATTTTTTTAGCCTTTTTCCAGCATCAAAACAAATTCTTCATAGCCTTTCTGCAACATGGTTTCCGGGTCGTCCAGGTTTACCCCTTTTACCCGCTGGCTGATATGTAAGGAAGCCATACCGTGCACCGCGCTCCAGATAAGAAACGAGAGTGGCTGTAGCTGATGACCGGCAAAATGCCCCTTCTCCATACACTGGTGTACGGTGGCGCTAAGGACATCAAATGTGCCTTTCCCTTCATTCCATTCTTCTTCGTGCACGGAGTCCAGAAAATCCATCGGTGCTTTCATAACAAACATCAGGTCATATAAATCAGGGTTATTGATGGCAAATTGCAGGTATACTCTACCCAATGCCTTCAACCTTTCCATCGGATCGGTAACATTGAACAATACCTTCATCTCACTCCCCAGTTGCTTGAACCCCTGGGTATGCAGGTCGTGCAGTATATCATTTTTGTCTTTATAATAGACGTATACTGTGCCTACACTATACTCAATTTCGCTGGCAATTTTTCGGATGGTCGTTTGCTCAATGCCCTGTTCCACAAACAATTTTTTAGCTGCCTGTAGTATCAGGGACTTCAATGCTTCTTTTTCCTTTGCTTTTCTTTCTGAGATTCCCATAAGCTTATGATATACAAATATAAATGAACAGTGTTCAATATTCCTAATTCATAACTAAATTTATTTTGTAAATAACGAAGCCACACCTTTGGGGGTTCTACTATTTTATCTCTCAAAAGTAGGCAGGAGGAAGCATATAAACTGAAGCGATAGCTGAGCGTGCTTCAATCTTCATAAAATTAGCCTCTTCTATTAAATCAGTCATACTGTGCAAACGCCTGTCTACTGTACTTCATTATCCTTCCAAAGAATTACCATAAACGCTACTGTGACCGGCTACTGCTGTCGGATAGAGATGGTATAGCTTTCGGCTGGTGCTGAAAAAAGTACTAGATCAGTTTCTCCTGTCTGTGACTTATGCTCCTACGATAGTCAGGCACAGTAGCTTTTGAATGAGGATGACAGGCAAAAAAAATCTTCCCGACAAATGGTGTATGGGGCATGTTTGGGTTCATAGCGTGACTCATTTCCTGCATCCAGCTGCTTCTCTGCTTTTGATTGTAAAAAAAATAGAATACTTTGATCTTCAGATGCCTGAATTAGTGATCAAACAGCGAGTGTTTTGAAAATTCTTTTATGCTCCATAGGTACCCGTGGAGATGTAGAACCTTTTCTGGCCATGGGTAGCATCCTAAAAGAAGCCGGACATGATGTATTCTATGCTTTTCCCGAACAGTATAAAAAGCTGGTTCCCGAAAACTGCCCCTTTTTTCCCTTCTCAGCGAGCTTTCTTGAGCTTATTGAAGGTAAGGAAGGAAAGATCGTTATGGGAGGCAAAGCAGGCCTTTTGCCAAAAATCAGGGCCCTGACTTATCTCTACCGGCAGGGCAAGAAGGTTAACCAGCTACTCGTCAGGCAACAATACGAAATCACCCGGCAGGTACAGCCTGACAAAATCATCCACAACGCAAAATGCAGCTATCCTACTCTATGGACTTTGCATAGCGGCCGGGAAGCCATTCAGCTTAGTCCGGTGCCCTACTTCATGTACTATGTGGAAGGCCACGCCCACGTGGGCTTCAGAGGCAATCTGGGCATATGGCTCAACCGGCTAACGTATCGGCTGGCCAATTTTGGACTGCTCAAAACCATTCGGGATGCACAGAAAAGTCTGCCTGATATCAGAAGATTTACCCCACAGGAAATCAGGGAAGAATTATTCTCTAAAAAACTGATGTACGCCATCTCGCCCAGTCTCTTCAGGCGGCCCGCAGGCTGGCCGGCTCATGTGCAGGTCACCGGTTATATTGAGAAAAAGCAGGATACTCTCTGGCAGCCGGAGGCGCCACTGCGAGCTTTCCTGGACACGCATCCCAAAGTACTATTACTTACCTTCGGGAGTATGGTCAACCAGGAGCCTGATGCTACTTCGCGCCTGATTTATTCGGTGCTCAGGGAGCTTGAAATACCCACAGTAGTCAATACTGCTTCCGGAGGTTTGCTGAAGCTGGAAGAATACGCGCAGGACCCGCTTTTTTGTTTTGTACAATCGCTGCCTTATGAAAGAGTGCTGCCACGCATGTATGCAGTCATGCATCACGGCGGATCAGGTACCACCCACCTGGCGCTCAGGTATGGCTGTGCCACCCTGATCCTGCCGCATATCATTGATCAGTTTGCCTGGAACGCGCTGGTAAATGAAATGGGGGCAGGGCCAAAAGGTATTGCGCTCAGTAAAATCAGTCGTAGTCAACTGCTCGTACTAGTCCGGGATTTGATGCTAAATCCTGCTTATAAACACAACGCTATGCTGATATCAGAGAAGATGCGTCGCGAAAGAGGAGAGGATGAAACCCGCCGCTTCATCCTGGATGCCTGATAATCAGAAAGCTATCGCATGTAAAAGGCTTGGCCTATGGGAAAATTACCCGGATGACGGCATTACCGGCATATACCTGGTGAGCTGTTCCCCCGATGTAAAAAAAATAAGCCGCACTCAAAGAAGAACGGCTTATCCTACTAGCCAGTGAACAGTTATTCTCCAACTGTAATATTGGTTTTATCCACTGCCGAAACCTGGAAAAACCCCAGTTCTGCACCCTCACTGCTGAAAATATTGCTGCGAGGGTTGACCGGGGAAGGGCTGGTCATACCGCCGTCTCCATTAAGAATGTTGGCCAGGTCGTTGTAGAACAGGTAGGCATCACGACTGATGCGGTACATCTCAAAACGAGCCT
>CAZFFW010000432.1:0-2848 GCA_964518125.1 uncultured Porifericola sp. | reverse complement strand
GGTTTTATTCTTCGTTGACCAGCTTCCACTGTTGCCGCTCTTATTCCTTTCAGATTATCTGTTTTATTTCTATCAAAACTTTGATCTAAATAAGTTGCCATTAACACACCATCATCTGTAGCAATGCCAAACAAGGCAATAAAGCCTACCCAAACAGCCACGCTCAAATTGATAGTGTGTATCTGGAACAGGTCACGGAAATTGGTGCCGAATATGGAGAAGTCCGCAAACCAGGTCTGGCCATACAGCCATAACATGATAAAGCCTCCGCTAAATGCCATGGCAATACCAGTAAATACCATCAATGAAGTGGCTACAGATTTGAATTGGAAGTAGAGAATAAGGAAGACAATACCTAGAACAAGTGGTACTATAATAGTCAGCCTTTTCTCTGCCCGCACCTGATTTTCATAACTCCCAGAGAACTTATAGCTGATCCCGGCAGGAACAGTTAAGGCCCCTTCATCTATCTTGGACTGAATAGCCGCCTGTGCATCATTGACAACCCCAACTTCAGAGTATCCATCCCTTTTATCAAACAGTACATAGCCTACCAAAAAGGTTTCCTCACTTTTGATCGCCTGTGGCCCCCTCACATATTCAAAGTCCACCACCTGGCTGATCGGTATTTGTGCACCTGTAGGTGTAGGAAGAAGTATTTTACCTAATGACTCAGGGTCGTCCCGAAGCTCACGCGGGTAGCGTACCCTGACCGGGAAACGCTCACGGCCTTCTACTGTAGAAGTAATTTTCATACCTCCAATAGCTGTTTCAATAGTTTGCTGAACGTCTTCCACATTCAATCCATAGCGCGATATTTCATCACGGTTAATATTTAAATGAAGGTAGGGTTTACCTACAATCCGGTCGGCAAATACGGCTTCTGCTTTTACCGAAGGAACATTCTTAAGTACTTCTTCCAATTGCAGCCCGAAATCTTCAATGGTTTTCAGGTCAGGGCCGTACACTTTGATTCCCATTGGGGCTCTCATACCTGTTTGGAGCATGACCAGCCTGGTTTCAATGGGCTGTAGCTTCGGAGCAGAAGTAACTCCTGGTATTTTGGTGACCTTCACGATTTCATTCCAGATATCATCCGGGGATTTTATCTGTGGCCGCCAGTTGCGGAAATAATTCCCGTTATCATCAGGTATGAGTTCCTCCAAGATAACCCCTCGGTTAATGGCTTCCTCATTAGAAAGACTATCACCGCTGTTTAGTATGAAGCGATCTTCCTTATCAACTTTGAACCTTACCCGATGCCCTTTTTCACTGAGCATGTACTCCGGTTTATAGTTGATAATATTTTCATACATGGAAATGGGTGCCGGATCCAGAGCGGACTCTACCCGTCCTAATTTGCCTACCGTTAATTCTACTTCCGGGATGTTGGTCAGGAGCATATCCAATTGACCTACTACTTTGCGGTTATATTCAATACCGGAATGTGGCATGGAGGTTGGCATAAGCAAGAAACTTCCTTCGTCCAAAGAAGGCATAAATTCTTTGCCCACACCCGGGAAGGTATGGGTCAGGCCAGACCAGACTGTAGTTGTCTGAAAATCCCAGCCGAGCTTATCAAACGCTTTAGGTATAAACCCAAAAACAGTATTAAAACCCAACCAGACATTAGCGCCAAGCAAAATCAAGAAAGTAGGTATTAATAGAAACTTAACTTTATTATCCAGGCACCATTTTAATATAGATTTATAGTAATACTCTAAAAGCGTAAACGACCCCAGGATAAATCCTACCAACAAGGTCACAAATATAAAGTTGAGTAATAGAGACTTTGAGGCTCCTAGTGGTAGCCAATATTTGGCTAAAAGCCATGTTGCACCAATGAGTACAATGATCAGCTCGGCATAATTGTAGAGAAATAATACAGGTTTGGAAAAGCTATCTTTTTTAGGGTCAAAAATATTCTTTAAAATTCCGATTGTACCAAATAGTACAAGCAATACGCCACCCCATATCTGACCGATAACAAGTCCTACAATTCCCAGTACTACTAAAGCGTAGCCGCCATATTTCTTTAAAAACTTATTATTGATTTTGAACCCAAAGAACCAATGTGCCAAAGTAGGCATGATCAATAGACTCACCAACAGGGCAGCTATCAAGGCAAAGGTTTTAGTGAATGCCAAAGGCCCAAAGAGCTTTCCTTCGGCAGCTTGCATGGTAAAGACCGGAATGAAGCTGACAATGGTGGTAGAAACAGCAGTGAGAATAGCAGTACCCACTTCTGAAGCTCCATTGTAAATGGTTTCTATCAGTTTTTGACCGGGAGGAGCTTCATCTATATGCTTGATAATATTTTCGGAAAGTATAACGCCCAAGTCCACCATTGTACCAATTGCAATGGCAATTCCTGACAAGGCCACTATATTGGCATCCACGCCAAAATAGCGCATGGCTATAAATACCATCAATACCGCGATAGGCAAGATACTTGAAATGAGAAATGAAGCCCTGAGATTATACACCATCACGATCACTACCAAAATGGTAATGAGCACTTGAAGCGAAATAGCTTCTTCCAGGGTTCCCAATGTTTCATAAATGAGTTCGGAGCGGTCATAAAATGGAACGATAGTCAACTGGCTTTCCCTTCCATCTTCCAACGTTTTTTTAGGCAGGCCTGGGGCAATTTCTTTAATCTTATCCTTGACGTTGTTAATAACCTGTAAGGGGTTAGCACCATAGCGGGCCACCACTACTCCACCTACCACTTCAGCACCATCTTTATCCAGCAGTCCTCTTCGGGTGGATGGGCCCAGGGTAACTACACCAATGTCTTTAATACGGACGGGAACATTTTCCTGAACGGCCACCACGGCCTTTTCAA
>CAZFFW010000431.1:0-2860 GCA_964518125.1 uncultured Porifericola sp. | reverse complement strand
TACGACACCAGCGTAGGTGAAAAAGGCAGCCGGCTGTCGGTAGGTGAAAGGCAGCGGATCGCCATTGCCCGGGCTATTCTCAAAGACCCGCCCATCATTATTCTTGACGAAGCCACCTCCGCGCTGGATGCTGAACTGGAAGCTATGGTACAGGAAGCGCTGGATCGCCTGCTGACCGACAGGACCGCATTCATCATTGCCCATCGCCTGTCTACCATTGTCGGTGCCGACCGAATTGTGGTTTTCCGGCAGGGAAATATCGTGGAAGAAGGTAGCCACCAGGAATTACTGCAGCAGAAAGGCTACTATGCGCTGCTGGTAGAAAAACAGACCAGGGGTCTTATCGCCGTTTAATCAGAGGGCTATGGTATGCCATTGCAGGCTGCTTTCTTCATCCCGTTCCTGGATAAACTGTTTTACTTCCTGCAGACTCACCGATTCAGGCAGGGGATAGCGGTCTTTGATCTTGTCTTTCAGGTCTTCAAAATAGCTCATGTACACCCCAAAGTTGAGCGGGTAATGCTCGCGGTCTACTCCCAGGTAAGCATGCTTTTGTTTTGCCCTGCCCAGTAAGCTATCCCACTGACCGATGTCTGCCAGGCCGATACTCTTGGTACCGTGGGACATCAGCATCATATATATCTTGTTAAAATCCTGCCGCTGCAGGTAGCGTGCGGCAAAGTCCGCTGATGGCTGATCATTGAAAACCAGCCAAAAGGGAACAGAACCTGTTTTGATAGCCCAGTAAGGATCATGCAGGGCAAAGCACTCAATCAACAGCTGATCATCGGGGATGTCTCTTTTCCGGTACCAGTGGCGATAAAAATCGGCAACTGGAGGGCTGGCATCTTCCGGCTTTTCAAAACGTATTTCATGCAGTTGGTAAGACTCCTTTCGGCAAAAATCCTTGAGTGCGTCACTGAGTTGCGGATCGTAGCCCCACTCTGCTTCCGGGCCTGCTGTACTGGCCGTTGGTGCATCCCAGCGGTCCACGGCAGCCCCCTGTTCATTGAGAAAGTGGCTGATACGAGCGTTGCCCCGGTAGTATTCATCGGGTGTGAGGCCACCACCGGCACCTCCAAACTGGAACACATGCTTATCGCTTAACCTATGGATCGGCCATTGCTGCTGGCAGTTGATCATGATGATGGTACCGCCTTCCGCGAGATTATCCCTGATAAAGCGGGAGTAAGCATCGCCCAGCCCCAGCTTTTTTACCCTGAAATATGTGATGGTATTCAGATGGAGCCGGTCATGGTTGGGGTCCATCATGTGGTGTAGACGAAATTCCGGGTTGTTAAAAAGCAGGCTATCGGCTGGTTTTTTTGCCCATTCCATCACCGTCTTTGGCTTATCTTTATCCAGGTGTTCAGGTTTTTTGACCGGGATCATAAATGTCTGGGGGAGCCAGGGGATGCCCAGGGCGGCGTACAGGTGTACCAAGGCGCCATTGGACGAGCCAATGGCTATGGCAGGGTACTTTCTTTTGGGATAGCAGTCGGTCACCCATTGCTCCATTTCGTGTAAATCTACCTGGGCTATTTTTTCTGCGTCAAGGCCATCAAATTTTCCGCTTTCCGCATAGAACTTCTGTTTCCAGGAAGCCGGAAACATGTCTACTATTTTTCCGAGCGTCTCGCTGGAAGGCAGGGCTCCGGTACCGGGAAAGCCGCTGCCGTCGAGAAACTGGCTCACGGACATGACCATGGCTGAAGCAGAGTCAAAACCTGCCGAAAAATCAGGCATCTGCTTTGATTTGTTGTACACACCTGAAGAAAAAGGCATAAAAATATGGGTCTTTTAAAAAATACTAAGACTTCAACAGCCACTGGTCCAAATGGTTATGCAACTGCTGGAAACTTCAGTTTTCGGCAGATCAGTTGAACCAGTAGCCCAGCAATACGGCAAAAAACAAAGCCAGTATCAGAATCCAGAATATGCCACTTACTTTGATGGCGGTATCATCTGGTGCTGGTTCACCGCTAAGTTCCCTGGGATCATCCCCAATTTCATTTTCCTGTCTTCGGTTTCTCTCAAATGGCTGCCGGCTGTCCGGTGCTTTGGGCAGGGCAATAAACAACAGGCCTACCAGGAAACCGATGATCAGCATGGGTACCCAGGCAACCCCCAGGAAAACCGGTCCGGCCGGGTTAAGCCACAGGCTGGCCGCCCAGATGATGAGCAGTACTACAAAAAAGAAAGTCCAGATGCTACCCCAGGGACCATGTGATTTGAGGGCGAAGTAAAAAATTCCGGTGATGAAAACGGCAATAAACAGGGAACCGATAAGTTCTGCAAAATTGTCCATGATGAATCTTTGTGTTTAAAAAATTGACTATTTGTGCGAAAAAAATACGTATCCTGAAAACTACCCCCCTGCAAAATAGTTAGCTGAATCCACATTACTTTGCTGTAGAAGTGAGCATATTCAAATCCAAAACTACTATATGGTTTCATCTTGTCAAAAAGCCAAAGTATAGGATTTGTTTCATTCTTTTTCCGTGAGCAGCTACAGGCCGAAATTTTCCTGCCCAAAGCCCCGATAGGTGTCTATGCTGTCAAATCAGCTTTTCCTTCTTATATTTGTCAAAATCTATTACTTAAAACTATCCTTTACCGGTAATACTGGCTAACAAAACAAACCAAGCTGTGAAAGTACTATCCTTTGGCGAAATTCTCTTTGATCTGATTGAAGGCCAGCATTACCTGGGAGGTGCTCCCTTCAACTACGTGGCACATCTGGCTAAAATGGGCGTTGATGCCTACATTTTTTCCCGCCTGGGCAAGGATCAGTTGGGGCAGGAAGCCCGGGAACGCATCGGGCAGCTGGGGGTAAAAAGCGATTTTCTACAGGCGGATG
>CAZFFW010000430.1:0-2888 GCA_964518125.1 uncultured Porifericola sp. | reverse complement strand
GTACCGACTACTTCTCGGTGGCGAATGGTACCGTATCGGTCTTTCCGATCCTCCGGCACACGATAAGAATTGTTCCAGAAATCCAGGCCGTTAACGTCACCATAGTTGAACCAGATACCCACATGATGGGGGTGGTCAGTGCGCTCAAAAGCCCTGGGCTCCAGTGGAAAACCACGGGTAAGCTCAATATTACCGGGTGCCATTACCGGATAAAGCACCGGCTTTTCCAGGTCATCCGGATAGATGTAAGAAGTAAAAAGCTGGCCATCCATCAGGATATTGACCCGCTTCTCCTCAGGAAGATGGATCACCTCCACTTCGGCAGCAAGAGACCTCGGTGAAATGGATGCGGGCTCCATGCGTTCTTCCGGTAACTGAAAACCATGCTTGGCAAAAGCAAAAAAGAGAATCAGGAACAAAAAAGTGAGCGAAATTTTCATGGTATGCATGGCAAATAAGTCTTGAAAAAGTGATAAGGAGGCAGAAGGTCCTGCCCCCTGTAATTTGCATTAACTCAACACAATCAGCTGACTTTTGTCATCAAAAGTGACCCGCTTGCCGCTGTGCAGGGCAGTAGTCGTCATGATGTTGGCCACCGAATGGTTGTACCCTACCCTGGCAGGAGCGTTGGTGTTCACATTACGGTCACGTACGCACTCCATCCAGTTACGCATATGGGCTGAGGTCATGTTATCGGCACCGGTATTGGCGGAGGTTTCCACTTTTACATCGTCCAGCTTCATTTCAGGCAGCAGGTTGGGCTCCATACCCATGGCACTGGCATGGCGCTCACCCAGTCCTCCTTCGGGTGATATGGTATTGTTGTCCAGGTTAAGCGTACCGGCATTAGAGAAGTAAATTTCTTTAGTGCCTCCTGCGGAATTGTGCATGCGGGAAGAATACACCACCTGGAAACCTTTGGAAAGGTCATCCTGGGGTCCGTATTCAAATACGGCGGTCATGGTATCGGCATTGCGGCGACCATCCTGCCATACATACACACCACCATTGGCGGCTACGCTGCGTGGGTGATCATAACCGCTGAACCAGTGTACTGTATCAATCTGGTGCGACATCCACTGCCCGGGTATGCCGGAAGAATAAGGCCAGAAAAGGCGATACTCCAGGTACTTGCGAGGATCCCAGGCTTCTTTGGGCCGGTTCATCAGGAAGCGGTCCCAGTCAGTGTCTTCCTTGCGGATAGCAGCGACCAGGTCGGGACGACGCCAGCGGCCCGGCTGGTTTACATTCCAGGTCATCTCCACCATGGTGATATCACCGAATTTACCCTGCTTGATGTAGTCAGCAGCTGCATGGTAGTTGGAACCTGAACGCCGCTGAGAGCCAATCTGTACTACCTTCCCTGAACCCTCACAGGCATCCAGGCCTGCTTTGATATCTTCCATAGACTCGCCAAAAGGCTTTTCGCAGTATACATCGCAGCCCGCCTCTACTGCTTCTTTGGCATGCAGCGCATGCTGGAAGTCGGCAGTACTGATGATGACAGCATCGGCAGTCTTGCTGTCGTAGAGTTCTTCATTATTACGGTATGCCTTGATTTTTCCGTAGCCTTTTTCATTAAAAAATGCCTGGCACTCATCCCGGCGTCGGTTCCAGATATCGGACATGCCGGTAAATTCAAAGTTAAGTTCTTTGGCATGTCCCATAAAAGCCGGGATGAGCGAGCCGCGGGCGCGGTTAGAGAATCCGACAATACCTACCCGTACTTTGTCATTCGCCCCAAGGATACGGGCGTAGCTTTTGGCGGAAAAGGATGTGGCGAGGCCAAAACCGGCAGTGCCAAGTGCCGTCTTTTTGATAAAGCCTCTGCGCGAAGCGTTAAGATTATCCATGCTTAAAGAATTTATGCGTATGTAACAAATTAGCCTGAATATACGCAAAGTATATAGATTAGAAGAAATGATATGCCTATAAAAATGTAAGGCTAGCTGAAATATTGTCTTGAAAGATAGCGAATCAATAAAAATCTTTTGAAAAAAGCAGGGTTTTCAGGATTCCGATTGCAAAGCTGGTAAATACACATAAGAAAAAGCACTTGCATCGTGATCATTAAGGAGATGCAATATTTAATGACTACTTTTACCAAAACTCAGATGAATGGATACTGCCCGAGACCACTGGAACCCCTCTCTTTATAACCTCAAACATGCTTTTGTGTATGGCTATGGCGAGGCCCTTATAGAATTACTCAACCCAAAGGCGGGTGAGCGTATTCTGGACCTGGGCTGCGGTGCCGGACAACTCACAGCCGACATTGCTAAGCGTGGAGCTAAAGTAGTCGGATTGGACGCTTCTGCTGAAATGATCGCCGATGCTCAAAGTAAATATCCTGAACTGGAGTTTGTAGTAGCAGATGCGGCGGATTTTCAATTTGAACAGCCTTTTGATGCCATATTCTCTAATGCTACCCTGCATTGGGTGCTAAAATACCGCCAGGCGATCGGTAGCATGTTTGATGCCCTGAAGCCAGGCGGCAGGCTGGTGCTGGAAATGGGCGGTGCCGGTAATATTCAAAGCATAGAAGATCAACTCAGGTATAGTCTGGAGGCACATGGGTTTATGTGGGAGGCAAGTATGCCCCGCTGGTTTTTTCCAACGATCGGGCAATATACCAGCGCCCTGGAGGGAGGCGGCTTTTCGGTAAAAATGGCCCAGCACTACGATCGCCCTACCGAGTTAGCCGATGCATCCACGGGAATCATAGACTGGCTACGTATGTTTGGCAGCAGCTTTTTTGAAGGGATCAGTGAAGCTGAGCAAACCACGATCATGGAAGAGGTGCAGGAGAAACTCCGGCCCCAACTCTTCCGCGATGGCAAGTGGTACGCCGACTATAAGCGGCTGCGGGTGGTGGCGGTGAAGGAAGA
>CAZFFW010000429.1:0-2903 GCA_964518125.1 uncultured Porifericola sp. | reverse complement strand
GCACCTTCTGAGCCTGGTTCTGGTGTTGACATCTCAGTGACGCCTATCGCTACCAGCTTGTTTGCCGGATCTAACTTTGATGTGGAAGTACTGAGCGGTGGTGCCGGTTATCGTGGCGGAGCCGACGGAACGGTACGCCTTGCTATCGCTGGTGCTGACAGTACCTTCGCAATATTCAGCGTAGAAGACGGTCGTATCACTGACTTTGACGGTGTAGCCAAAACAGACGGAATAAACAATGTGGACGAGGTATTTACCGCTGCTCCTGAGCTAGGCGCGCTGGTAGATTTTGACGCGACGACTGAAGATACCCAGGCACCTACGACAGCTGCCCGGTTCAGGGTAAAATTCCAGAATAATTACGACCTGGAACTGGCCAATGGTGGACAGAACTTTACCTTCATTCCTTCTGTCAGGGTAAAATATAGCTACTACAACAGCATGAATATCAGCTCCGGTAGCGGAAGCCAGGCCGATTTCCGTATCATCACTGAATACGAGGTAGTAGAACTGGAAGATATTAATGGCCTCAGCCTGGTAGATGGAACCCACTACCTGGTAAACGATGCCCAGTTACCTGATGCTTCCGGCCTGTCTGGTCGTACGTACATGACTTCATTTGAAATCGTAGAGGTGATTCCTCAGGCGCGTAAGATAGCTGATCTGGTACCCAGCATCAACTCTGCTGGAGAGCTTACTTCTATCTCCGTGATAGACGGTGGCAGCGGCTACACGCCCGGTCAGCGTATTGACCTGACATTGGTGGCACCTAACGGCATGGGAAGTGGGGCAGTGGCCTTTATCGCTGAAGGTGATGTAGATGCGGATGGAGAAATTCAGTCGGTAACACTGACGTCAGGCGGTAGCGGCTATAACACCACGGCTAACCTGGCCAGCCAGGATAATGCCGACAGCAAAAGCCGTAGTGTAAACGTAACTACCGGCGAATCTGTAAGGGTCAACTTTGACTACGGAACAGGTATTCGCGAATAAGAATTTTGATTTGGAGTTTTATAGAAAAAGGCCTCAATGCAAAAGCAGAGGCCTTTTTTTCAAGCCATCAGCATGTGTTATCAGATAAGAAGCATGAATGGGTTAATGCAACGCACTTTTCCCTGATTCATTTAAGTTACTGGAATTCAGAAACATAAAAAAACTTCAACTTTCAACCTTCAACCTTCAACATGCAACTCAACAAAGATTTACCCTTCGCGCTATTAATCATCAAAATTATATCAACATGAAAAGTTATTTACTCGCTTTTCAGTCATTTGCCCAACGGCATATTGCCTGGCTGATGGCTGCACTGTTGCTGAGTCCCATCGGGCTGCAAGCCCAGGAAAAGCCCAATCTCAGGGTCTCGGAGCCAGTAGTACACAATACTTTGCTGGCCCAAAATGAAGAAATCAACCTTAGCTTTAAGGTGACCAATACCGGAGGACAAACCGCCGTGGGCAACCTGCTGCGCGTGTATTTATCCCGGAATGAAGTATACGGCCGCTTGAGCGGTAAGATGATATTTGAAGAGAACGTAGGGCAGCTTACCACCGGGGCTTCCAGAGATTTTGCGGAGCTAAAGATTACTCCCAGTAGTAGCTGGGAAAGCGGCACCTGGTACCTCTTTGTGGTAGCTGACCAGGCTGATTTTATTGATGAGTCTTTTGAAGGCGACAATGTTTCTGCACCTGTACGCCTGCTGGTGGAAGACCGGCAGTCAAGCGGTGACCAACCAGACCTGCTAGTGAGTAATCTGGAGCTGCAGTCAGATATGATTACGCCCAATATTGCTTTTAATGTCGCTTTCACTGTGACCAATGTAGGCACAGCAGATATGGAAAAGGTGGTCAAACATTACGTGTACCTGGATGAAATTACTGATGACGGTGTTGTCTCAAAGCTTGTTACTACCCACAGTTGGCTTGCCCCGCCACAGGGGGTGAGCAAGCGATACCAGAGGTCATTTACGGTAGATACCGATAGGAGCGGAGGTAATTTCCGCATTCGTGTGGAAGCAGATGGCCGGAATGAACTGACCGAATTGAGGGAAGATAACAATTCTATCAGCGCGCCGGTAGCCATCAAAAAAGTAGAGCAGCACCTGGCCGACCTTACATTTGTGACCATAGGGGAGCTGCCTGAGCGTATCACGGCGGGCAATAATTTAAGTTTTAGGAGCTATATCAAAAATAGTGGACATGCTGATGCCAGGCAATTTGTTCATACCTATGGTCTTTCTACTTCACCAAGCTGGGACGACCGAATCCACAGCACTACACATAGTTATTACCAGAGTCGGATTTCTGCACTTGGCAATTTCAACAGGTATATCAGTGTCAATATCCCCGATGATTTGGAGGATGGTATCTACTACCTCGTCGGAGTAATGGATTTAGAAGAGCGTATTGATGAAACTAACGAATACAACAATACCTTTTCCCGACAAATCTATGTGAAAGCCAAACCCAAGGCTGACCTGCGGATTAACCAACTTTCTGCTGAAAAGACCAACCTCTCGCAAGGTGAGACTTTCCGGCTCAACCTGGAAATTGAAAACGCCGGCGAAGGGGCTACTGACGGTAATTACTGGGTATTTTACGATCTTATTCCAGAAGCCGGTTACACCGAGGGGCAGGATATCAGCAGCTTTGACGAGCGAGAGCAAAGGTATAGCCTGGCCGCCTCAGCCAAAGATACTTATGCCTGGCATGTACGGGTACCTCAGAACCTGAGTCCCGGTAGATACAAACTTATCATCAAAGCGGATGCTTACGGTGGAGTGTCGGAAGGTAATGAAGCCAACAATACCCGCACCATTGATGTGTTTGTCAGGGAAGCTGAACCTGTTAAACTGCCCAACCTTCTGCTGACCAGGACCAGCCACAGTGGCCCCGCCATGCCCGGCA
>CAZFFW010000428.1:0-2916 GCA_964518125.1 uncultured Porifericola sp. | reverse complement strand
AAGCAGAACGATGGAAATCCTGATATGCAATAGCTTGATCTTTAGGCTTAAATTCGTCATCTAAAACGCACATAAAGGCGCTTCATTGTTTGAGGCGCTCAATTATCTCCGGCAGTGCCAGCGTCTCCTGTTGCCCGCTTCTGAGATTTTTTAGACCGTAAGCCTGCTGCTTCATCTCTTCGCTACCCACTACTACGGCAAAAGGGATGTCTTTTTTGTCCGCATAGGCAAACTGTTTTTTTAGCTTCACACGGTCAGGATAAATCTCGGCGCTAATGCCGGCTTTTCTGATCCGGCTGAGCATCCCCAGGGCATGTTGTTCGGTGGCTTCATCAAAACTGATCAGCAGCACCTGGGTGGCAGACAGGTTTTCTTCAGGGAAAAGCTTCAGTTCCTCCATCACATCATAAATCCGGTCTACTCCGAAAGAAATACCCACTCCAGACATGCCCGGCATTCCAAAAACACCGGTGAGGTTATCATAACGGCCTCCCCCACTGATACTACTGGTGAGGGAAACCTGATTGGCTTTCACTTCAAAAATAGCACCGGTATAATAAGACAAACCCCTAGCCAGGGTAACATCAAACTCAAGCTTAGCGCCTTCAGAACCCATCAGCTTCACTTTTTCTATGACTTCTTCTACCTCACTGATGCCCTGCAGGCCTGTTTCAGAACTCGCCAGGAAATCCCGGAGGCGGGATAGCTGTTCCTGCTTACTGCCCCGAAGGTGGAAGAGCGTTTGCAGCCCAGCTACTGCCTCCTGCCCGAAGCCCCGTTCCTGCAACTCAACAATCACTTTATCCTGACCTATTTTGTCCAGCTTATCAATGACTACCAGCAGATCGCTTTCCTTAGCCTGCGCGCCCATCACTTCAGCGATACCTGAAAGGATTTTTCGGTTATTGATTTTGATGCTGATCTCCTGCAGACCCAGTTTCTCAAATACCTCCTCCAGCATGAGCACAATTTCAGCTTCACAGATCAGTGAATCTGTACCTACCACATCGGCATCGCACTGGTAAAATTCCCGGTAGCGCCCTTTCTGCGGACGGTCAGCCCGCCATACGGGCTGAATCTGGAAGCGACGGAAGGGAAACGTAATCTCGCTTTGGTTCATCACCACATAGCGGGCAAAGGGCACGGTAAGGTCATAGCGCAAGGCTCTCTCCGTCAGGTCAGCATCGTTTTTTCCCTGCAGCACCTGCTCAAAGGCGGCTTTCGCCTTGGGCTGGTTTTTGGGGTCGTTTAGCCCATTATTCAAAATTTTGAATAATAACTGGTCGCCCTCATCTCCGTACTTGCCGGTCAGTACGGTCAGGTTCTCCATGCTGGGGGTTTCCAGTGGCTGATAACCATAGCGGCGGTAGACTTCCCTTATCTGGTCAAGAATATAGGTGCGACGGGCCATTTCGGCCGGTCCAAAATCACGCGTTCCCTTGGGAATAGTGGGTTTCTGCTTACTCATTAATTACTGAAGATTTCTCCGGGTCAGGATTAAAACTTTTAAATGTCTCCTGAATATTTTTATCGTTAGACTTACGTGGATTTCTCCAGCTGGCGTCCAGTTCCAGCGTTGTGACATCCTTAAGACTAAGCAAAACTATTAATTTTTTTAAATCTTCGTTAAAAGCATTGTCTCTCCGGTTATTGGGCAGTGCGTATTTTCCGGCAAACACTTCCCCCTGCGTCTCCAGATCGTTGAGCTTCTGGTTGATATAGCTGAGCTTCTCAAAAATATCACTGGGGTCTTTGCCGATCACATTGCTGGCCTCAAGGCTACCAATGGTCATAGAAGTAGTACCGCCTATTCCGCTGACATAGCGCTGCGTCTGCTGGTTATCGGTCAGCACCACCGGCGATAGCCCGGTAATGGCTCCCAGCGATGCAGTAGTAATCGCCCGCTGTTTTTTTCCTTTTTTGGCTTTTTTGTAGTCTTTCTGCAGTTCAGACTGGCGAGACTTTAGCTGGTCCATCAGGTTCATCACCCTGACCAGCCCTTCACGGTACTGGCTATAGAGCAGGCGGTCTTTTTCTACCAGGTTTTCTGCATCAGTGACTGAGACACTGATCGTTCTTTCCGAACGCTGATTGGTACGGTCAATTACGAAGAAAGTGATATCGTAAGACTCCTGAGTGCCGGGCTCAACAAAGAAATCATAACCTGGCGTCCAGACAAATTCCCACTGGGTATCTGCGTTCTTTCTCAGCGCACTGCGGGGAATACGGCTGTTGTCAGAAACAAAGTCAAAGGCCATAATATCCTGGTCGCCGTTGGGGTCAGAAAGGTAAAATTTAAGATTTAGCGCCTCATCTTCCCGGATTTCAAAGTTCTTTTCATTCGCGGGCACCATGGAAATCTGCGGCGGATGATCCTGCTGCGTTACAGAAATTCGCAGCCTTCCTTTGGTCTGGGCCTTGTAAGGCTGGTCTTCCACAATAAATTCCAGCAGCAGTGGCTCCTTCTGCAAGCGTGTATACTGACCGTATGATGGTTTCCAGGTGAGCTCGCCATTACCGGAAAGCATCATACCCTGCGGCATCTGGGCGAGTATGGGCTTGAATACGAGCGGGTCTTCGTCAGGGTCAGATATTGATTCACTACTACCCAGCTGGTAGATATTCTCGGAATTATACTGTACGTAGAAGGTTTTAAGATCGCCCACCTGGGGGTCGCGGTTGGTGTGGTACAACAAAAGCTCTACCTGCTGTCGGTCGCTTTCGCCGCTGGCGTTGCTCACTTCAAAAATCAGCTGAACCAGTTGCTCCTCTTCCAGGCGCTCTACCAGGTCGTACGAAGGCTTCCAGTAGAAATTTCCCAGCGTATCAAAGCTGATACCCAGGTCCTCTTCCCGCCCCTGAATCATATTAAAAGAATAGCGCTGGTCTTTGCCTCCTCTGGCTCCCAGCCGGAAG
>CAZFFW010000427.1:0-2940 GCA_964518125.1 uncultured Porifericola sp. | reverse complement strand
GCATTACCATTTTCATCGGCTGCCTGGGTTTGTACGGCCTGGTAACCTTTATGGCTGTGCGCCGCACCAAAGAAGTGGGGGTGCGTAAAGTGCTGGGCGCCTCTATTCAACATATCCTCCTCCTTTTTTCCAGAGAATTTGTCTACTTAATCCTGTTGGCTTTCTGTCTGGCTGCACCTTTGGCTTGGTATATCATGAACCTCTGGCTACAGATCTTTACCTACAAAATTGAGCTAAGTATTGGTATCTTTTTGCTGGCTATGCTTACCTCCTTATCCATTGCGGTCATCACAGTAAGTTACCAGTCACTTAAAGCTGCCACGGCTAATCCGGTGGATAGTTTGAGAAGTGAATAATCAAACATTTTACTTCAACCTTCATAAACATGCAACTCAACTATATTAAAATAGCACTGCGAAACCTCTGGAAACATAAAAGTCAGACTTTTATCAATGTCCTGGGACTGGCTTTGGGACTGGCCAGTAGTATTATCATCTACTTTATACTGGAGCATGAACTAAACTTTGATAAGTTTCACACCAAGGCCGATCAGATTTATCGCATCACTTCTGTCTCCAATTACGATGGAGAGCAGTATTTCTTCAATGGTGTTCCCAAACCCCTTCCTGCTGCCTTCCGGCAGGATTTTGGCCAGGACATTGATGAATTACTGATACTGGAGCTAATAGAACAAGCCAACAGCAGAATACAAATCAATGGACAAACCATACTGCTTGATAAAGGCAGAGCATTTACCGAAAATGCCTACTTTAAGATGCTTGATTTCCCCCTTCTCTCGGGCAACCCAGCCACTGTGCTCAGCCAACCTAATGAAGTAGTCCTCTCAGCGTCTTTATCTACGCAGTTGTTTGGATCATCAGAAGCAGCACTAGGCAAGACTTTCACTTTCTTTAGGTTTGATGATACCTATGAGCTGCAAGTTACCGGCATCATGCAGGACCCACCGGTGAATACTGACTTTCAGTTTGAAATGCTGATCTCCTACAGCACGCAGGGACAGCAAGAGTTTGTATGGGATGGCTTATATTCTTCTTTCAATGTGTTTGTGCAACTTCCTGAAAGCACTTCAGTACAATACCTGGAAAGCCAGTTTGAGCAGTTTGTCATCAAACACGCAGGCGAAGAGATCATAGAAGAAGATGAAGAAGGATTGAGACTGCAACCACTTTCAGAGATACATTATGATAACCGTTACCCCGGATTTCCTTACCACAAAACATCTGATTTAGAAATAACCGCCCTGATCCTACTATCAATAATACTAATAGTCCTGGCCTGCATTAACTTTATCAATTTAGCCACCGCCATCAGCACCCAACGCGCCAAAGAAGTAGGTATTCGCAAAACATTAGGCAGTAGCCGAAGGCAAATTATCCTGCACTTTCTAGGTGAAGCATTCTTGGTAACTGTTTTTGCTGTTTTGCTGGCATTGGGCTTGTCTGAATTGGGTTTGATACACCTCAAAAAATGGTATACACACCTGGAAGCGGTATCTATCCACTTCAGCTGGTACACGATCCTTTTTTTACTGTTACTGGTAAGTGTAGTGACTAACCTTGCGGGGCTTTATCCCGGATGGCTTCTTTCACGCTTCCAGCCGGTGCATATGTTCAAAAAAGATGTGTTGCTGGTCAGAAAACAAAAGTTCTCTTTGCGAGAAGTGCTGGTAGTTTTCCAATTCTTCATCGCTCAAGTCTTTATCGTTTGCACCTTGGTCATAGCTCAGCAGCTTGATTTTCTCAAACATGCTCCTTTAGGTTTTGACAAAGAAGCAATACTAACAGTGGAGCTCAAAGACCAGAATCCCCAGCACCGGGAGCGATTAGAAACTGTTTTGCAAAAGGAAAGCAGTGTCCAAAACCTAACTTTTTCTGCTTTTATGGCTATCTCTCAAAGTATGGCCGCCAGCATGTATGCCTTGGAGGGACAAGAGCCTGAAAAGGGAGCCAACTTGCAGTATGCTGATCATCGTTTCTTTGACACCCATGGAATGCAGTTGCTGGCGGGCGCTGTATACACGCCCTCAGATTCTGGTAGTGGTTATATAGTCAACGAAGCATTTGTTAAGGATATAGGTTTGCAGCACCCTGAGGAAGCATTAGGGAAGTACATTTCTATCGATAACCTGGAGCTGCCAATAGTAGGCGTAGTGGCAGACTACCATACCCGTGACTTCCGGTCAAAAGTACCGCCGCTAGTAATCAGCAATTACAGTCCTGAGTACCATAATCTAAGCATCAAAGTTGATTTGAAAGATGTTGCTGTTGTACTTAAAAAGATTGAAGAAACCTGGAAGCTTATGTATCCAGAGCATGATTTTAGTTATGCCTTTATGGATGAACAAGTAGCCCGGTTTTATCAGAGCTATGACCGTAATTTTTCATTAGCACAACTCTTTGCCGGAATAGCTATTTTCATTTCTTGTCTGGGCTTGTATGGATTGGTTTTGTTTATGGCCCAGCGAAAGACGAAAGAAATAGGCATCCGAAAAGTACTGGGAGCCACTGTGAGCAACATTATTAGCATCTTCTCCAAAGAATTTGTAAAGCTCATCGTATTCGCTTTTGTACTGGCCGCTCCCCTTGCCTATTACTTGATGCAGCAATGGCTCAATGATTTTGCTTACAAAATAGAGGTGGGGCTGCTCACTTTTACAAGCGCTCTCCTGCTTACGCTGTTGTTGGTGCTATTGACAGTAGGTTATCAATCCATCAAAGCTGCTCTGGCCAATCCAGTGGATTCGCTGAGAAATGAGTAGAGGAAACAGCTGGATTTGTTCTCATACATCTTATTTTGCCCAAAAAAAGCCCCCTATAGAAGGCCTTCATCAGCAAATGAGAAATAGCCATCCTACGTAAGGATGACATGGTTCAGCACCGGCAAGTCCAGGAACTTACCGGCTTCTTTGAGCTTATGTGT
>CAZFFW010000426.1:0-2963 GCA_964518125.1 uncultured Porifericola sp. | reverse complement strand
AGATGCCACAAAGTTGCTCACTTTTGCAGGCTTTCGCTATTTTCGGATAGGCTCTAAGTTGACCACCACCCCATCCACTACAACGTCGTGCTGGTATTAAGTTCTGCTTGGTTGAGCCACAATCTCCGCCCAAAGCCGTTGACCATTGGCTAGCAAGATGGAATGGTGCTTGGGCACACGTACACAGAAGGGAACCTTCTCTTGTTTCAACCATTTGAGCCAGCGATGCCCAATGAGTTCACGATCCATCACTAACATCCGAATGCGCTCTTTATCAACAATACTGATGAGTTGTTTGAATAGATGGATGCGGTCACTGGCGTTGCTATTGCCACTGTTGTTGTCCAGTATCTCAAAGATAGAGAGGCACGGCTAATTTACCGATGCTAGCTACGACACAGAGAATGTTGATCTGCGTTTGACCGCGTGGTGTCCACCAAAGTCCCATTCTGTGCGGTCAATACTAAGTACTAAAGCACGTTGTGGCAGAAAGCTCAATAGGTAAACTGCTAGCTGAGTATAATCAAAGCGTACTTTAGCGAAGAAGTCTTGAATACGCCGTTCAATAGAACTGGTTTTAATGGGTTTGTCTATCTTATCAGCAATCTCTGAAAAAACTACCGAACGGCTTTTGATCACACCACCAAGCATATCGTAAAGAAATTCTTGACGTTTTTTATGGGGTACTATCTTGGCCATGCGTATCATTTCATATATCTTGGCTAGTGGATTATTATCCATTGGAAAAGCTCTTTTTGTTGTCTGCAAACACAAAAATCAGCTTTTCCTTTTTCTTTCCTATTCAACTCCTAAACCGAAACCGTCGGGTAGAGTAATTCTTCCGATTAATAATACCCTACAAGATGCTATTTTCCAAATCGGTTATTAAGCTTGCGGTTCCTCTTCTCAGCGGAGCTATCCTGGCCATAAGCGTATCGTCACTTCAGCAATGTGTGTTGTTGGGTTAAAGGAAGCGCGTAAGTTTCCCAAGTATCATCGGGTACTGAGCCTAATTATTCCACTTTAAGGCTATCCACCGGATTGAGCCGATGCGTACGCAGACTTTGGTGCACGACAACCAGCAGGGAGACGCCCAACATCAGGGTAGGAGGGATAACCAGCATCCACCAGGCTATTTCCGTTCTGAAAGCATAATTGGCAAGCCACTGCCTTGAAAAGAAAACGATGAGCGGCAAAGCGATCACTGCTGAAATAATAAGGTAGCTCAGAGAGCCTCTACCCAGTAAGGAAAGTATGTCACTGAAGCTGGCGCCCAGCGTTTTCCTGATACCGATTTCTTTGATCTTACGGGTGGCAGCGTAGTAGTTCAGACCAAAAAAGCCCAGCGAGGCAATCAGGATAGCCAGCGAAGCAAAAGCAGTAAATAAGAGGGAGAAACGTTCATCTTTGAGGTATTGCCGGGCGTAGAAATCATCCAGAAAAAAGTAGCTGAAAGGGCTATCGGGAAATAGCTTTTGCCATAGCCTGTTAATATGCTGGATCTCAGGGAGCTTTGCTTCTTCATGAAGTTTAACATAATAGTAAGCCTTTGGCGTATTTTTAGCCTCAAAAATGATAGGCTGATAAGCTCGCTGTAAAGAAAGCTGGTGAAAATCATCCACTACGCCAATGATGGTAGGTCGGGTATCCATGCGGTAGATGATCTGCTGACCTATGGCCTGCCCCGGAGAGGCGAAACCTAACTGACGGCAGGCTTCCTGATTGATAATAATAGTAGAAGCATGATCCGTACTGCCCGGATTAAATCCTTTGCCTGCTAAAAACTTCAGATTCATTTGCTCCATAAAATGCGCATCTAACTGCGTAAAATAGTAGCTTGAAGCATTCTCTTCAGGCTCTCCTGTCCGGCGTACGTAGCCCAAAGCCTGTCCCCTGATTTCTTTGCCGGGGATGAAGTTAGCCTGGCTCACCTCATCCACCAGGCTCAGCCTTTTAAGCTCACTTTGAAAGCTCTTTGTCCTCTCTAAAAATACCGAATCCTCCTGCCTACCCTGTTCTGCTCCCCTGATGACCAGCGTATCTTCCATGTCCATACCCAGGTCCTTAGTTTGCATAAAATTCATTTGTCCATAAAGCACCAGCGCACAACCAACCGTTAGCATGGAAATGACAAACTGGAAGCCTACCAGGCCTTTGCGCAGACTTAGCGTAGACAAAGCTTCAGCTGCCCGGACTTTCTTTAGAAAATGAGGACGGAGTCTTGACAGGTAGATAGCCGGATAAAGCCCGGAGATCAGGGTGGTCAAGAGCAAAATCACACCTATCGTCAACCAGGTGGTAGGTCCTGCCAGTACCGTAAGCGAACTATTGCCAAAAAACATAGCTACGGGTCGGGAAGCCAGTTGGATCAGGGTGAGGGCCAGCAGTAAAGCAAGGATATTGATGAAAAATGCCTCGGTAAACAACTGACTGAATAGCTGCTGGCTATTGGCCCAGAAAACCTTACGAATTCCTACTTCTTTCTGCCGGATCAGGGCTTTGGCAAGCGCAAAGTTGATATAGTTGGTACAGGCCAGCAGCAGGATTAGCGCTGCCACTGCTGAAAGCAGCCAGAGTACTTTTTCATCTCCATTATCTTTAATTTCATCAACCAACTGAGAGCTGAGATGAATTTTTTGCATGGGCTGCAAACTAAGACGGATACCCTGATCGGGGCTGTACTTTTCTATGATCTGCGGCAATTGCGCAGACAATTCAGCCGGGTCAGCAGCTGTATCTACTTTGACATAAGTATAGAAGGAATCGCCCCAGTTGCTTAACTCACCTTCTTTGTTCGTGTAGATGTTCAAAGAAACCAGTATGTCAAACTTCAGATGCGTATTCTCCGGTAAATCCTCTATGACACCCGCTACCTGAAAGCTGAGGCGGTCATCATACCCCTGTTCGCCCCATCTGCCATAGCCTCCTTTCATGATGATTTCTTCGCCCAGGGGGTTGAGCTC
>CAZFFW010000425.1:0-2978 GCA_964518125.1 uncultured Porifericola sp. | reverse complement strand
TTTACCCAAAAGCAGTCGTTGACAGCCTTCAAAAGGACGGAACTTACCTCTGGCTGGTGAGGAATCTAAGTCTCGCGACAGCAGGGCTTCAGAATGGGCTGATTGCTTCTACCTCAAAAAGCTCGTCTACATAGTACTGTCGGGTAAAGCGGTTATAGTAGTCATAACATCCGCCATTTCCGCTGCGCATGATGCTGCTGCACACCCCATTGGAGAAAGAATCTTCCGTGTGGGGGCGGTTGAGCACACAGTGGCCCAACTCATGGAATACGATATACTCTTTCATAGCATCGGAAGACTGTTCCCAGAAAGTCTGGTCCAGCGTGATACGGCGGGGGTGATAATTCTTATAGGTAGCACACTGTCCGGCTACATGTTCTTTGTCTATCTCTTCTATCTGCCCTATGATACCTAGTGCTTTCAGGTCGTAGGTCTGTCCTCTCTTCCGGGCTTCATCTTCAAATTTTCTGAAGTGGCTGAACAGTTCCTCATCTACATTAGGGTATGTACGAGCTGCCGGGCTGATTTCCGGTCGTATCAGGTCCTCATCCTGGGAGCAGGCCTGTAAAATCAGCACACACATGCAGGATATGAGATATCGGGTATTGCTGGCAAATATATGTTTCATAGGTAAGGGCTTCAGGTAGTATGTTAAGGATACGCTGCGTTAGGCCAGATATTATGCTGGTAGCCTTGATAAGCCCCCATTAAGGCTTTATGTCACCCTGCTGACACTATGGCTCTTGGCAGTCAATAAGAAAATCTATTCGGGGAGCAGTAAGGCTGCCTGATGCCCACGATATTTGTTATTTTACCGTGAAAGAATTAGGACTCTCCTGGTATATAGCCAGCATATTTGCAAATATCCCTGTTTTTGCCTAATATATAGTAGGCTTCTTACCAATTAAGAATTTTCCAGCCTTTAACCTTACTGCCATGAACTTTACCGGATCAAAAGTAGAAAAGCCCAAAGACCTCAGCCTGAAGTTCCCTTCAGTGGTCCAGTATATGGCTACCGATGAGATTACTTTAACGCCCGACCTCACCATTGACGAGGCGATTAATATCATCCTGGACAATAAACTCACCGGTGTGCCGGTGCTGAACGGGGAGAAGGAAATCGTGGGTATGCTGACCGAAAAAGACTGTCTGCGCCTGCTGGTAGATGGTGCCTATAATAACATGCCCTACAGCAAGGTGGTGGCCGATTATATGACGCCCATGGTCAAAACCGTATCTGCAGAACACGACATCCTGGATGTAGCCAATGAGTTCCTGACGACCAACTTCCGTAAGTTTCCGGTAGTGCGCAACGGCAAACTCGTAGGGCAGGTAAGCCGCCGGGATATCCTCAAAGCCATCCGGGAGACTAAGGTCACGACCTGGTAGATGCATTCTCAGACGGTATACACCTGCAGCCCGTATTTTTAGAATTTCATAGGATCAACCCCTCACTTCCAGGGAGAGAAGATGTGAGCACTGCTGTAGTTCCAATTTTCCGCTTCGGTGACATACCCGGATACCAGTTGATTTTGGTGGATGTCATCTGGTGCATGGTCAAAATAAGGAATTAGGGTATACTGATTTGAGTTTGCAGCGTGCATCGTCAATTTTGAGTTGCCAGTCTACCCCTCGCTGACATTGGTTGACACCTCGCGCCCAAGCGTTAGTTTGTGCTTAAAGCGTTTCTATGTTGAGCATCAGTCCCTTTTCCCCACAGCATGCCAGAGGCTGAAGTACTGCAACCCAGGCTTGCCGTGATCATTCAAGGCTAACTTTTTGTACTTTTAACTTTTTTACCTTTATACATACCTGACATGATCAGAAAACTACTGGGTATCCATCCCACTCCTGCTGAAGATGGGGCATACAGCCCTTCGCCCCTGGCGCTCAAACTGGCGACCAGCCAACACACTGATTATGATGATACCAGTTTTGCCGATACTTACCCTGGCAAACTGAAAATCATGATGCTGTGTACCGAACAGAAAAATCTGGAGATGGCCAACGGGAAGCATTTTTCTACAGGAAACCACCCGGTAGAAATGCTTGTCCCCATGTTACATTTTCAAAAGGCTGGTTTCGAAACAGATATCTACACACCCACCGGGGCATCAGTCAAGATAGAAATGTGGGCCATGCCTGGCAAGGATGAACGTGTGAAGCGTATCTATGCTGCTCACCAGAAGCAGTTTGAACAACCTAAAAGCCTCAAAGACCTGGTACAAAAGCATGATGATCCCTTAGCCCACTATATTGCCGTATTTATTCCGGGAGGTCATGGAGCGCTGCTCGGTTTGCCGGAAAGCAGGGATGTGCAGTCTTTACTTCAGCGTGTTCATGATAAAAACCTGCTTTTGTTATCCATCTGTCATGGCCCTGCGGCATTGCTGGCGGCGGGTATCGGCAAAGAAAAGTCCGGGTTTATGTACCGAGGTTACAAAATCGCCGCCTTTCCTGATTCGGTAGATGCGAAAACGCCCCTGATAGGCTACATGCCCGGAAAGTTAAAGTGGAAGTTTGGCCATAAGCTCAACGAACTGGGCGTGGAGATCATCAACAGTAAAGCTGACAAAAGCTGCTTCCAGGACAGGAACCTGGTGACGGGGGCCAGCCCGGATGCCGCCAACAATTTTGGCAAACTAGCTGCACAGGCACTACTGGATAAGGCGAAGACTATTCAGTGAAATGCAGCTGCTTAATAGTCATCTGATTAGCATGAAGTATCTTCCTTTAAGCTCAGCGCTGCTGGAGTACCCAGGCAACTGATAAATAGTTGAAATTTTCAGCTAGGCATACGGGGAATGATGCAGCATTCCGGGTTTTTAGCACATTTTTATAGGTTTAGAGCATTTAGCCCAGATTGGTCCCATCATGGCCTTCAGGATAGCTGTCACTAGGCATCGTGCCCCGGCGGGGTGTTAGCGGCTGGGGAAAATGTTGTTGGTTTTTTTATCAGAATGGTAAACCGTCTTCAT
>CAZFFW010000424.1:0-2987 GCA_964518125.1 uncultured Porifericola sp. | reverse complement strand
AAGTTCGTTTCCCTGACTAACGGTGATACCTGCATCTGCCCCCGAGTATTCGGCCTGATTATCACCTTTAAGTCGGTCAAAGAAAGGGTAGAAGTGGAGCCATTGCTTCTCATCCTATTGATCAATGATAAGCTGCATTATCTTACAGAGATTGTGGATCGGCTCCAGCAGTGGGTTGGCCGGGGTAGTTGGAATACAAAAGAAAGAGCCAACTAAAGAAAAAGATCCCTATCTTAATGAAGTTTATCTGTGTCCAGACCAGGCTGATGCGCGCAAACTGCCAAAGGGTATCTAGTAAAATGCCAATCCATGAGTCTCAGAAATAAGAGACAGGCTTATTTCCACATGATAGCGAATAAGCAGCAGTATTTTGCTGAAACATTCAACACAACACAAAGACCAAAAAAATGGCTAAAATATTTTTGACGCTGGTTATGCTCGCCAATAGCCTTTATGTTTTTTCTCAGGAAACCATTTTGGTGAAATTTAGCGTGGATGCGAGCATGCTACAGTCTGTCAAAAATTTTGGCGTCAGGGGAAATACAGGCCCTTTAAACTGGGATAATACTTACCTGCTGCAGGACCCTGAAAAAGATGGCATATTTGAAGGAGAGCTACTTTTCCCGAAAGATAACAATGCAGTAGTGGAATATAAATTTGTGTATGGCGCTAAAAACCCGGTGTATGAACTCGAAGGTCAAAACAGGATATTAATCCTGGATAGCAAGCTAGTAGAGCTTAATCTGGTATGGGACACGCAGCAAGACGTGGATATAGAAAAACTGCCTGAATTGAGTGGTGAAAAACTACTGGCAGATTTTGTCATACTGGAAAAAGCGCTTGTTGAAATCCACCCTGGTCTGTACAGGTATAAGACCAGAAATGAAATTGATGCTGTGTTTAGCCATTACCGTACGCTATTCTCACAGCCAATGACATACAGAGATGCTTACCTGAATTTTACAAGACTGACCGCATCCATACAGTGTGGTCATACCTTTCCTGGTTTTTATAACCAAAACGGCTTTATCCAAGAGATTGTCCTAAACCAGAAAGATAAGCTACCTTTTACTTTCCGGGTCATTGATGGGCGGATGATCATTACTGAAAATGTAGCTGATGGAATAGAACTGCCTGCAGGAACGGAAGTGCTCGCCATCAATGAGGTAAGTACGGCTACCTTGCTCAGGGAAACAGCCAGCCTGGTGAAAGCTGATGGAGTAAATGACGCCAAGCGCTATGCTGATCTCAATACTTTTGGCATAGGAGCTTTTGAGATGTTTGATGCTTATTTTCCATTATTGTATCCACCGGCAGACATGCAGTATACACTGAAGATACAAAAGCCAGATGCTAAAGAGGAAGAGGTTACCGTAAGAACCATGGACAGAGCGGAGAGGAGGAGCAGGTTGAAACAAAAAAACTCTACCTATCCTGTCACTGCCGATGAACAATGGCAGTTAGCATTTTGGGACAATAATACAGCTTATCTACAATTAGGAACTTTTGACGGATTTCAACTCACTTTGGATTGGAAGCAATTTCTAAAAAACGCTTTTAAGGAAATCAAAAAGAGAAAAATTGAAAATCTGGTGATTGACATTCGCTGGAATGAGGGTGGACAGGATGATATACTACTCTATTTAGGGCAAAATATCGCGAAGTATCCAATAAAAATTCCTGAAAGAATAGACTTGGTGGGCTACAGCAAAATCTCCGAAGAACTAAAGCCATACCTGTTTACCTGGGATGATGCTTACTACGATTTGTCACAAAAAGTGGCGCCTTATGATGATGCCTATTATGCATTTAGCAGGCAGGATGTAATAGAGGTCAAACCTACTGCTAATGTATTTGAAGGTAAGCTGTATCTGTTAGTCAATGCTGCCAATAGTTCAGCTACATTCTATTTTGCAGAAATCGTAAAAGAAAATAAATTAGCCACGCTGGTAGGGGAAACCACAGGAGGGAGTCAAAAAGGACTCAATGCCGGAAGCATGTTTTTCTTGCGTTTGCCACATTCCGGTATAGAGGTAGATATCCCCATTGTTGGCACATTTTCAGAAGATAAACCAGCAGGAGGGATAGTCCCTGATGTTGCTGTAGCTGAAACAGTTGAGGATATTACTAAAGGAGAAGACAAAGTGATCCTGCAAACAAAACGCCTGATCCTAGAAAACTAAAACCTATAAAAAAGACTTATTTCCAAATGATAAAGAAGGTATTCGTAGTTCTGTTCATGCTGGTGATTGGCCTGAGGGCCTTTGGCCAGGGGTATCCAAAACCTATTGTGATTATTACCCAGGATGGAGAAGTGGATGATAGAAGTTCCTTGATGAGATTTTTACTCTACACGCCAGATATTGATCTAAGGGGCATCATTGCTACCAACTCAAAGTGGCAGAAAAACGGGCATGGCCTGTCATGGATCCATGAAGCCTTTGAGCTTTACGGACAGGTACGCGACAATCTGCTGTTGCATCATCCTGATTATCCTACAGTAGCCTATTTGCAGTCCATTACCGTACTCGGAAACCAGGATCCCGAACATTTGACCGGCGAGCCACCCTACGCAGATTCAGAAGGAGCCGATTTGATCATAGAAGAACTACTGGCATTAGAAGACGATCTGCTACATATTAACTGCTGGGGAGGCGTCAATACTGTGGCACATGCTTTATGGAAATTCAGAAAGAATTATCCGGAAGCCTACGAAAAGCAGGCAGCTAAAGTAAGGTTGATTACCATAGATTTTCAGGACGAAGCGGGTGATTGGATCGTGAAAAATATGCCGGAAATCAGGGTGATTCGTAACAATGCTTTTCATATGACCTGGAATTATCACTCTCTAGATAAGCCCCTGCCGCATAATCCACACCCAAATTTGATGAGTCAAAAGTGGCTTTATGAAAATGTAAAGACCAATCACGGGCCTTTGGGAGCCTGGTATCCCCAGGATAATATCAGTGAAGGCGATACACCAGCTT
>CAZFFW010000423.1:0-2990 GCA_964518125.1 uncultured Porifericola sp. | reverse complement strand
CCGAACGGATACGTCCGCCACGAACCATATTCTGGCCCTTTGCCAGGCTGTCCAGCTTGTGCTTATAGCCAACCCAGGCTTTTTCCAGTTCGGCGGCTTTTTCTGCAGAAAGTTGCGTCAGTAGTGTATCGCGGAAGTAGTTTTCGTAAGCTTTAGTCTGCTCTCCCACTGCTGCCACAAAACGGTCATTGGGTTGGATGCCCCGCTCGGTATTTCCGCCCGGCTTCAGCAGCAGGTTATCCTGCCATTGCCACTCAGGCTCGGCATCTCCACCGAAACTTTCACTGATCCGGTATTTGAGCAGGGAGCTTTCCCATTGGTTGGCCAGTACCGCATACCACATCAGCCAGAGACGCTCCTTCTGATCCACAAAGAGTACCGGATTGACATCGGGAAAGCCCGCCACATCGGCCATCAGGAAAGGCTCGGTCCAACGGTCACTTCCGTCTTTGAGTCGGGCTCCCATGATACGCACATCGTCGGCCCAACGCTCGCCCGAACCCTGAAACCAGGCCGCCAGCAGATCGCCATTGGGCAGCTCCACGATGCTGGGACTATGTACATGCTCCTGCTGCAGCGGAAAAAGTATCGCCTCAGTATAGTCCCCCGATTTCTCCTGCAATACCTGACCAAATCCGTTTAAGTTGGTGAAAACGACGAATACCATTACCACCCAGAAAAGTTGTCTGCTCATGATCATGAATTTTTCAATTTGCAATCTGAGATGTTCAATTTCCCAATCTGCAATTTTTCAATTTGTAATTACATTATAATAGCGTCCCATCCAGTAAGGCAGCAGGTATTCCGCCCCGGTGAGTTCATTACGGGCATCGCTTCCCCCGTCCAGGGTAAATGGATTGGCATTGTAGCGAATGATCCGTCTTTCCGCCGCCGGAAGTAGTTCCACTGTCTCCTGCTCACGAAAGTTAGGCTCCAAAAAGGTCAGGTCTTTACGGTGCGAATTCTTCACCGTATAACGCACCAGGTCTATCGGATAATCCCGTAGAAACCAGAGTGATGAAGCTTCATCAAAAGAGCCTTCGGTACCCAGGGTGATCAGGTTCCAGAGGGCATTACGCTCCGGCTTTTCTATCTCCCAGTGGTCGCGGATGGAGTTCTCATAATGCTGCTGCAGGCTGTCGTTGAAGGCATGTCGGTGGATGACCCAGTAAGTCAGAAAAGCCATCTCATCGTCGGAGTGGTTCCAGCCGCCTTCACCCATATTATGACCCAGATGGATGTAACCCGGCGTAGGCTGAATTTCCTCCATTTTGATTTGAATATTCTCAAGGTAGCCATGTTCGTTCATCATGCGATAGGCTTCCTCTTTGTAGATATCTTTGCCGGTCAGGTCATAGGCAAGTTGCAGGCCGGCAATGAGGTGCAGACTGCCCAGCCGGCGGTCGCCAATTGTGCGCGGATACCAGTTGATGTATTCCGGGTTCCAGCGCCCCCAGAGCGTTGGCTCACCGTCAATGTCCACAAAATAATAGTCGTTCTCAATGATGTGGGTCATGATGGCATCCATAAAGTCGGCCACCCGCTTCTTTTCACCCTCTGTTTCGGCCAGAAACTCGTCCATGATGGAGGCAACATAAATATAAGCGACAAACTCATCAGTACTGGTGTGGCCCTTCCACTCCCACTCCGGATCGGGGGAATCGCGCCAGCGTTCATGATCGGAATACTTGTAGTTTTTGCGTTCAAAAGTCCTGGAGGGAAAGCCCTTGAGCTGGTTGAGCGACAGCAGCCTCTCGAAGGCGGCAAATGATTCCCAGGCATTATTTCTAGCTTTTTTCTCACCCGTTACCGCATAGCGAAACGCCTGGCTGCCCAGGTAAAAAGAGGTCCAGAGGCCGTCATTGTCGGTATCAATCATTTCACCAGTGGTGATATCTCCGGGAGTGAGGAGCTTGAGTTCGGCGATAAAACCGTAGCGCATATGCCGCTGACGGATCTTTTCTTCGTAGTAATCTGCTTTACCGGCCAGCGTATGCTGCTGAAATTCCACCTTGTTGAGGCCGGTGGGGGTTAGCAGGTAAACGTTGCCCCGGCTGTCAGCTGCTACGTCTTTGACCGCATCCTGGTCCAGCCAGCGCAGGGAAGCGTAGTAGCGGAACTTACCGTCCCCTTGGCGCATGAAAGCACCCTGGGGTGTAGCCGCCCATAGGCCGCGTCCGGTTTGTAGCAGCTTACTGATCTGCGGCACCGGCACTTTGTTCATCCTCGGAAAAGTCTCCTGACCGCTCCGGCAATCAATGCCATAGTAGCCATCCGAAGTGCCCAGCACGATCTCATCACCCCGAAAAGTCATGCTGCTGATACCATTGGCAGTGTGAATTTCCAGCAGTTTTTCTCCCTCCAGCCGGATAACTCCCTGTTCAGTAAGCAGGTAAAACTGCCCCCGGTGCACCTGCATGTCCAGGACTTTACTTTTGGGGGTAGCCATTTTACTTAGCTTGCCATCCTGGTGTATTGCCAGTGCTTTAGGGCCGCAGAGCAAGACTTTGCCGGCATGGTTTACGGCTATTCGGTCGTAAGTAGCTTTGGGAAAATTACCGTAGTGATGACCGGCATTTTCGTTGGTCAGAAACTGTCCGTCAAAAAGGTAGTACAGAAAACCGCTCTCTTCCTGTATGCTGATATCCAGAGGATTGCGATCCGCCAGCGGACGATAGCCAATATCTTTTACTACCTGATCGTCAACTATTCGGTACAGCCCCCGATTGGTGAGCAGGTGCAGCCTGTCATCGTAGTCTACCACAATTTTTTTAAGATCAGCGCCCTTGAGTTCATCGGCTAAATGATACTTTACTGAAACCGGCTGTTCAAAGGGTTTGTCAGGCTCCGAGGCCAGGGCAGGTAAAATCAAAAGCAGTAAGAGTATAGAAAAAAGGCTTTTCATGAGGTTTAGGTTTTAGGTAGTTCTTAGGCTAAGATTTAGGTCTTGAAGCTTGTCAAAACATAAAAGCTGAATAGTCTTCGTCTGT
>CAZFFW010000422.1:0-2994 GCA_964518125.1 uncultured Porifericola sp. | reverse complement strand
TCTTTCCTGGTGGGGCGCCTGCTACCTTTCCGCAAAAAGCGGATGGTAGGGCCTTTCATTTTTATCGACCATATGGGTCCATCCAAAGCAGGCCCCGGCCGCTGGATGGATATCGGGCAGCATCCTCATATCGGGCTGTCTACCCTCACCTACCTTTTTGAAGGCACCATCGCCCACCGCGACAGCATCGGCACTGAGCAGGACATCACGCCCGGCTCGGTCAACTGGATGACGGCAGGCAAAGGTGTGGTGCATACCGAACGTACCCCGCAGGCGATACGAGATGCCGCCACGGAACAAGATGTTCATGGCTTTCAGATATGGGTGGCACTGCCCAAAGAACTGGAAAAAATGGAGCCGGAATTTTTCCACATACCCAAAGATCAACTACCGGTATGGGAAGAAAAGAATATCCAGTTTAAACTGGTGGCCGGAGAAGCCTTTGGCAGAAAATCGCCGGTTCCGGTGTATTCTGAGCTTTTTATGCTGGAAGTAAAGACGCAGGATGGAGCCAGTTTTGATGCGGCCGGTGCGCTGAAGGGAGAAATCGGTATCTGTGTGGTAGATGGTGCCCTGGAAGCATGCGGTAACCGCATAGAAGCAGGAAATATGCTGGTTTCCAAAGAAGCTGATGTCTGCAAAATAAGTATTCCCGAAAAAGCCCATCTGCTGATCTTTGGGGGACAGCCTTTTGCCGAGGAGCGCTTCATTTACTGGAACTTTGTAGCTTCAGATAAGCAGACGCTTGAGGAGGCAAAAGAAAGGTGGAAAAATAAAGATTTCCCGATGATTGAGGGAGATAGCAGCTACATCCCTCTTCCCTGAACGGACACAAAAAAGCCTCTGGTTATTTATTCCCAGAGGCACTTTCTGTTTTTCAATATCTTTTCTTTAACTATTTCCTGAGTTCTACCTTTTCTTCAACCATGGCCGTTGCTCTGGGGCGGTCTTTCAAAGTGGTCAGGTTACTTACCACAAAGCTACCCACTTTTCTGCCCTGTATTACACCTACCGAACAGGCCGGCATGTAGTGAATACCGCCGTAGAGTCGGCTGATCGCCGCTTCCTCGGAAGCTTGTTTAAAGGAGCTAAATTCTCTTGCCGGCAATCCGTACATGACTTCTGTCGTATCAAGAAAAGCAAAGTTTTCGCCGTACAGATGCGTAAGTGCCGTAGCAGCAGAAGCCGAGATCACACTATGGCCGCTGGTATACTCCGGGAAGGGAGGCGTCTGCAGCAGCGGCGCCCAGTCAGGATCTACGTGCTGATTGATAACAGTCTCAGGGCGAATCAGGCTGCTGCGGTACTTCTCATCCCAGCAACTGATGAAGCCGTCCATCAAAGCAACAGAGGTAAAGGTATATGCCTCAACGGACTGCATCAGATCAGCGCCGGACTGCCGGGAAGCGATAGCCGCAATACCGATCCAGTGCCCGCCGGGCGTAATTTTCTTAGTAGCAAACATCACGTGTCCCTGGTGGTGCGAAACGTAAGGGTTGCAGTCCCAGAACTTGGCAATTTCTTCCTGCTCGTCGGTTAGGTTGACGCCTGTTTCGTACACCTCCATCATCTCTTTATAAAACTGGCTGCCTTCATCCAGGCTGAAGGCTGTAGGCGGAGCGGGCCTGAACTGCTGGGCTGAGTCAATCAACAGTGGCCTGATGGCACTCCAGTGCGGCTCTATACCATCCATATAGTCGGGAGGGGTAGGTTGCCAGCGACCTGGCTCATCTTTCACCGTAAACTTAGGAAAGGTACGGCTCTGCTTGTACATGTCTTTATCTGCCCAGGCCATGATATGATCGGCTACCTGCTTGCCGTAGGCCATGGAATTTTCGTAAACGTCATCGTCCAGGGCCTGCTCAAACTGAGCATACAATTGCTGTTGATACGCTTCCATCTTGTCTTCAGAGAAGATCAGCGCCCGGCCTACGGTCAGGAAGGCATGGACTCCGGCAACAGCATGGTTATATACTTTCCCTTCCTCAGGCTTCGGTGCTGCTTCCAGGCCTCTGATCTGACCGGCTAGGCTCGCGTACTCAGGATGTTCCGGCAGCATGGCTTCATAAGCCGCAATACTGGCGTAGCTGTAAATACGGCTGGCTACCGGAGGCGAGAAGATATCATACACGATGATATCAGTCAGCTTCTGCATGGCGCTGTGGATCAGTTCGCCATCTTCAAAATTCATCTCCACTTTGGGTTGGCAGGAGGCCATCCAAATAAATGGCAGTACAAGTAGTAGGTATCTGATTTTTTTCATAAGCTGCGATCAGTTCTTTCTCTATATCTCAATATTCGCTAATGATCGTGGTCTGTGACAAAGATGCTATATTCCCGGCTTGAAAGCTTACATTCCGGCTGAATTTCTCATGATTCCTAACAATAAGTCAGCGGGTATAAGTTTCTGAAAAGGCGACTTTCCTGCGAGCTTCCGCCATTATCGGCCTTTAGGGAGAAATAGACATGCTATGCCGCTCGCTTAGAGCGAATAAGTTTTGCCTGAGCCATCCCCTACTTCCGATAGCGGCATACAGCCCCGGAGTTCACCGGGCACCGGCTCGTAGGTCAGGTGGTTTTTGCCGATTTCCTCAGTGCTGAAGTAAACAGAAATCACCATCGCCTTGAACTGACGGTAGAATGGCACCGGCTTTTTCTCACCGATCACTTCTCCCCATATCGCATGGTTTACCGGGTTGGCTGTTTTTTCCTGCTCCAGCAGGTAAGCCTCCTGCTTATCTGCAGAAAGTTCAGCAAAACTACTTCCGGTAGCCTTCTGACAGGCTTCTTCAAACTGCTGTAAGCCATCCACAAAAGCCTGCTGGTCTTTTTCAGAGAATATATTCTTTACCATCACGTCAATAAAGCGGTCAACCTGCAGGTCTCTGGCACCGGGCGTATCCGTACGAGGCAGGATGGTTTCGGCAAGAGCAGAAACCGTCTGCGCCTGGGCCTGACTGAAAAACTGCGGCTGCCACCCCAGTTCGGGTGCCG
>CAZFFW010000421.1:0-3024 GCA_964518125.1 uncultured Porifericola sp. | reverse complement strand
GACGCACGATTCAGAAAAGTGAGAGGGCGTAGCCGATGAAAAAGTTTTGCTCACTTTTTTAAAGTTTTTTTTGAAGGGTAGGTTACATCTGCTAACCAGCGGACACTAATTATAAAGTCTGATACCTTACATTGTTTAGATAGTCTTCGTAGGTAGAGCTAGATTGCTGAAGTAAATAGCTGGTTCGCGGGTTGCGGGCCAGCTATTTTTTTTGTGGCAATGGCAGTATTTGTTTCTTCAGAATGATGAATTGATTCAGTCCTACTGTCAGTAAATCATAGCAGCTTTTCTAAAAATCGTTTCCCTTCGTAGCATAAAATCAGTTTGCTGAGATCATACATACCTGGGGTATGCGAAGGCATTGTTTTTTCAGTTAAAAAAGAGTGCTTGTATTACAAAAAGTTTACCTAAAAAGAACAAAATTACAGATCAATAAAGCCTATTAAACCAGTAGTCTCCCCAATAAAGATTAACTGTTTTTTATCCTTTTTGTAAATCAGATCTCTCACCCGTTCATCCACTCTATACTGCTTTTCTAAACGGATTGCCTTATTCTCCAATTGAATGGTATAGATTAGGATAGATCTGGCAAAGGGCCTTTCACTTAGTGCCCAGTCATATCCCATTGTGGCTACTGCTATCCTGATTTCTTTAGTAGATTTGTCAAACGCCAAAATTTTGACTTGGCTGATTCCCGGGTTTTTTTCAAAGAACAAAAGCGGCTCCGTAAAACCATACTTTGCGTGAGATTTATAGAGTGGAGAACCTTGCATTGTCCATTTTTCCGGATCTCCTTCCGGAGGGATACTAACCACATTTTCTTTACCATAATGGTATCCATAAGAAGAAATGGGCCAACCAAAATTTGAAATAGCATCCATCTCTTCATCAATGTTTATTTCATCGCCACCGCTCGGACCATGATCTGTGGAAACTATTATTTCCAGATCTTCATTAAACTCCAAACCCTGAGGATTTCTATGGCCTTTGGATACTATTCTATAGCCACCGGTTTTTTTGCTGATGGATAATATTTTTCCGTTAATGGAGGTATCGCTTTGTGCTTTATCTCGATATTGATACTCACCAATACTTAATAAAACAGAATCTTTCCTGCCTTGAGAAATTCTTCCTCCCGATTGGTGCGCATTAAATGAACCATAGTCATTCTCTGTTTTGATAAATTCGTGGGGTATGAAAAAGGGTGAAAATACTAAGCGTTCAGCGTTCATTTCTGCAGAAAAAATGGAGGTGTTATAGCCATCATTTTTTTTCAGAGTACAACTGATGTAGATAATATTGTCTTCAATGAAAATATCTTTTATACCAAACGTACTTTCTTCAAAAAAACCTGGAAAGGTTACTACTTCCTGTATATTGGATTTGATGTGATTCATGGTGAAACAACTATCACAGCCATGATTCTCCAGATAAAAAAATACTCCGTTAGCAGCAACATACACCATTCCTTCTGCAAAAAAATCAATATAGGCTGAGTTTTTTGCCCCTTCATGCTTTCCAGGGAATATGTCGGGAATATCAAAATATACATAGCTCAGACTGTCATCTATCTTTCTGGATAAAGGAATTAAGTCAGCGTTAAAAAAAGTGGAAACTTCAGTATAAGTCAGACTTTTTACTTTTGTCTTAAGGATTGGCTCTTCAGTATTAAATATTTCATTTTTTATCGCATATATCTTTTTTACCCAAAATTGTGGTAGTATTTGTAGAGTGAAGCTTTTAACAGGCTGGAAAAAAATTACCAAGAACAATAAGAGTGAACCGGCAACTATCTTTATTTTTTTGCTCATTTTGATAAATCTACGGAAAGTTGCCTGACATTATAGAAATAAACAACTTTAATACAGGAAGCGTGCACTGACTATCTCCCATTGTAGCGCGAAACCAATATTTTGAGCTATTAATTTTCTGGGGTATGCTGTAGCAGAACTTTTCTATAAAGCCAGCCTTCAGTGTGGGTATATTGAGTATCATAGTATTTTCCTGCCAGCAGGTAGCAAAGGCCCTGTTCTCTGCTTAATCCAAGTCCCTAACCATTTTCGGTCACTTTTTTCACTACCTTAAGCAACCATGTCTGTACAACCTCTGTATAGACCCGGAAATAAGCCTCAATGTGAGTGACGGAACGCTACAGACATTAATCACTGGCTGCCTCAAAGGCGACCGCAAAAGCCAGGAAAAACTTTACCAGAGGTTTTACGCCTACGGTATGAGTGTCTGTCTGCGCTATACAGTGAAGGAAGAAGAGGCCATTGAAGTGCTCAACGACAGTTTCATGAAGGTATTTACCAAACTGGATTCTTATGATACAGAGAAAGCCTTCCAGTCCTGGTTCAGAAGAATTCTCATCAATACCGCCATTAATTATTACCACAAGCATGACAAACACCATCATCACCAACCGCTGGAAGTACAGCATCATCTGGTGAATGAACAAGGAATTCTAAGCCAGCTTTCCTATGAAGAGATTATCCGGCTGGTGCAGCATTTGACACCAGTTTACCGCACCGTCTTTAACCTGTATGTGATCGACGGGTATACGCATGAAGAGATAGCCGAAGCCCTGCAGATTTCAGTAGGTTCTTCCAAGTCCAACCTTTCCCGGGCCAGGGCAAACCTCCGGGTGATGTTAGAAAAAAATCATAAGGAGGCATGCAAGGTATGAATGAAAACGAATTTGATGCCTTTTTTCAGAAGGCCGCCGAGAACCTGGAGGTTCCCTATAATGCAAAAGCATGGGATAAGATGCAGGCCAAGCTACGTACTTCTGCAGGAGGAGGCGCTGATGCTTTGCGGAAGTGGTTCATAGGTTTCGGCCTTTTGGCCCTGATTCCTTTGCTCTGGTGGTCGGTCAGTAACTGGCATGCTGATGAAACGACTCAGCCGCCGCTGGTAGTAATCAACACAGTACAACAGTCAGCTGATAAGCAGGAATTACCTGTACAGCCCTCTCCTGAGCTGTCTGCTGCCGAGACTTTTACCAGGCAGCATATATCGCCTGGC
>CAZFFW010000420.1:0-3028 GCA_964518125.1 uncultured Porifericola sp. | reverse complement strand
CTGACATTACCACGCAGGTAGTGCTGCTGGACATTCGTCTGCCCCGCCTGCTCTTTACAGTCCTGATCGGAGCTTCGCTGGGCTTGAGTGGTGCCGCTTTGCAGGGGCTCTTCCGCAATCCACTGGTAGAGCCGGGTATCATCGGCATTTCCAGCGGATCTGCACTGGGGGCTATTGTAGTGATCATGTTTATCGGTACAATTTTTCCAGCCATTGCTGAGCAGTTCCAGTCTTACCTCCTCCCCTTCTTTGCTTTTCTGGGTGGGCTGATCGCCACAGTTGTTACGCTGAAGATGAGTCGGGCCGATGGTAAAACCCACATCACTTACCTGATCCTGGCGGGTGTAGCCATCGGGGCGCTTTCCGGGGCAGCCATTGGCCTGGCCGTTTTTTATGCTGACGATGCGCAACTCCGTTCCTATACCTTCTGGACCCTGGGCGACCTGAGCGTGGCCAGTTGGGAAAAACTGGGCATCCTGATGCCTATCATCGGGCTGGCGATTGTCGGCTTACTGTCAGTTGCTCGTCCGCTGAATGCCATTGCTTTGGGGGAAGCAGAGGCTTACCATTCCGGTGTGCCAGTTGAAAAGGTCAAGATGACCATCGTTCTGCTGAGTGCCCTGGCAGTAGGTACTTCTGTAGCTTTTGCGGGCATAATCGGTTTCATCGGGCTGATCGTACCGCATATTGTCCGGATCAGCTTTTCTTCCGACCAGCGGCTGGTTTTGCCCGCTTCAGCTTTGGGAGGGGCCTGCCTGCTCCTATTATCTGACATGCTGGCCCGCACCATAGTGGCACCGGCTGAACTGCCTATTGGGGTAATTACCGCCGGTATTGGAGCACCCTTTTTCATTTACCTGCTGAGATCCACCCAAAAAAGACGATTGATCTGATGCTGCATGCTGTTGACATATCCAAAACCATTAAGGGTAAGCAGATTCTCAAATCCTGCTCCCTGAGCATTAGGCCGGGGGAGTTTACGGCAGTAGTGGGTCCCAATGGTGCAGGTAAAAGCACGCTCCTTCGTATACTTAGCGGTGAAGATAAGGCCAGTTCAGGAAATGTGTTTTTGAACAAAGAGCCGATGAGTAGCTTTGATAGCAAAACACTTTCCAGGCTGAGGGCGGTTCTGCCGCAAAGTACAACCATCAACTTCCCCTTCACTGTGGAGCAAGTGGTGGAGATAGGGCGGTACTCGCATGCGAGCAGCGATCAGCAAAACCGTCAGATCATTGCGGACATACTTCAGCGTACCGGCCTGACACACTTCAGCGACAGGCCCTACCAGACACTTTCCGGAGGTGAACAGCAGCGGGTGCAGATGGCCCGCGTACTGGCGCAATTGTGGCACGGAGGGTTTCATGCGCATGAGCCTCGCCCCCGCTACCTGCTACTGGACGAACCCACTTCCAGCCTGGACCTTGCCCAGCAGCAAAAACTGCTCAGCCTGGCCCGGGATTCCTGCCGTGAGGGAGTGGGCGTATTCGCTATATTGCATGACCTCAACCTGGCCATGCAGTATGCAGACCATATCCTTTTCCTTAAGAAAGGGCAGACGGTAGCTTACGGACCAGTAGCGGAAGTAGTGACGCAGACCGTCATTGAAGATACATTTTCTCACCCGGTGCGCCTGCTCCATGACCAGGGTCAGTGGGTAGTGGTACCACAAGCTTATTCAAATGTACATTTCGTTAAATTAAATGAACAAAACCATGAGTAACATGACAGAGACCTCTGCCTTATCGGCCGATCACATTCGGCAGGACTGGCATAAACTGCTGGAAAGCCAGCCAAATCTGAGAATCCGGGATGCAGCACGCCAACTGGGCCTGAGCGAAGCCCAATTATTGGCTACCACTGTCGGCAAAGACTGTATCCGTCTGAGCGGTGACTGGCCCGAATTCCTGAAGCGCCTGCCCGAACTGGGTTATGTAATGTCGCTGACGCGGAACGATGCCTGCATCCTGGAGCACAAAGGGGTGTTTGAGAAGGTAAGTACTTTCGGCAGGGGCAGCCACTGGATGGCAACAGTGATCGGGCCGATTGAGACAAGGGTGTTTTTCCAGGCCTGGCATGTGGCTTTCGCGGTACACCAGGAGAAAAACGGACGCGAACTCACCAGCCTGCAGGTTTTTGACAAAGCAGGGGAAGCTATTACCAAAATATTCCTTCAGGAGGATAGTAATAAAGACGCCTACCAGGCTATTGTCAATGATTTTAAAAGTGAAGACCAAACGCCTGAGCAGCAGTTAACAGGAATAGAGGATAAGTCTTACTCCGTAAAGGTGGACCAGGACTCATTTCTGTCCGACTGGGATAAGCTGAAAGATACGCATGACTTTTTTCCGATGCTGCGGAAGCATAAAGTACACCGCTACCATGCCCTGGAGCTGGCCGTGGAAAAATATACTTACCAGGTAAATCCTGAATCGCTGGAGGATATGCTCAAACAGGCATCCAGGACTAAACTGCCTATCATGATCTTTGCCGGTAACCATGGAAACCTACAGATCCACCAGGACAGAGTACGGACAATCCGTATGCTGGACCGCGGACATAATGGCGCCGAACGCTGGCTTAATGTGCTGGATCCGGAGTTTAACATGCACTTGAAAATGAACCTGGTAGATACCGCCTGGGTAGTGAAAAAACCGACAGATGATGGGATCGTCACGGCTGTGGAGCTTTTTGACGCTAACAAAAATCTCATCGCCCAGTTCTTTGGACTTCGTAAACCCGGTATTCCCCAGTTAGGCGAATGGGCTGAACTGGTGGCAAGCCTACCCAGAATTTGAAATATCCCTATAAAAAAAGAGGAAGCCACCGAAGAATTTTTCTTAAGTAGCTTCCTCACATTATGTTCTAATGATTTTTTACCTACTCTTCAGACAACAAAACAATTGAATAGGGAGAATCAATAGTTACTACTCCCCCACTCACTTCGGCTGAATTTCCAGAATAGTAGTCTTTTAATGTAGTACCCTCGGCAAAAACATCTCCCACGCTAATCTGCTTCTCTCCTGCCTGC
>CAZFFW010000419.1:0-3033 GCA_964518125.1 uncultured Porifericola sp. | reverse complement strand
CGGCTACGTCGGGATTGTAAAAGCTACCATTGATAAATTCATTAGGACTGGTATTGTTCTGGTCTCCAATATCCCGGATGGAGATCACTTTTTCGGTGATTTTATTGGGCTGCTCAAAAGTAATCTCGCTTACCGACTCAGTAAGAAATACGGTAGAAGAATCAATCCCTTCCTCTTTCATGGGTTTTTCCAGCAGCCAGGGCATATCCTTGATCCTTCCGGCCCCTTTGATGTACACTTTTGCCTGGTAAGACTGCACCTGCAGCCGGTGAAATTTGCCCTTGGCGATCGCCTTTCGGATAATGGTATAGGCAGGATCTTCTGCCCGGGCATTGACCTCCACCTCTTTCAGGGTGATCACCTGATCGGCCAGGCGAATATCCATATCAACAAAACGCTGTCCTATCTGCACATTTTTCACCACAGAAGCATAGCCCAGATGCTGGAATACCAGTTCGTACGTGCCGGCAGGCAAAGACACCTCAAACTTACCCTGTTCGTTGGTGCTGCTGCCGGTTTCCAGTGCTTTGATATAAATTGTGGCAAAAGGGAGTGGCTCTCCTTCAGGATTATAGACGGTCCCCCTGATGCCCTGGGCAACAACAAATACGGGTAAGAACAAAAGTACCAGTAAAAGATTTCTCACTGCTTGTACACAATTATAAGGGTAGAAAAGTTACACTTCATCGCTACAATTTCTTCAACGCATTATGCCGAACGACGGTAAGTCGCCGCTTTCATTCGCAGCACCTACACCTGGCGGCAATTCATTTCAGCTTAGTCTGAGACCTGATCAGAAAACACTGTTTCCATAAAGCTTTCTGTCAGAAGTGAACAATAAGACGCAGAAAGCATTTAGTTTTCAGATGCTGTATGGTATCAGTTAGTTGCATCAACTGCAATAAATGCGCAGTTTGTACTATCTTGTCGTAAACTTTATTCAAAAAGAAATCCAGCTTTTTGAAAAATAAACTGAATAGTGCTACTTTGTCCCTGCTCAATATGCCGGGCCTACTATATTCGTATCAAATAAGAAATAAGACCTCAATTCTATAGCATACTTATGGACAAGAAAAGGATCGTCAAAGATTATGAAAACCTGCCGGAAGAAGTCATCTCACAGGTCAAAATGACTTACCCGGGTGGCTTTGCTGATCACCTCATCACTTTTACCAATAAAGAAGGCAAACGCGTGTCAGCGCTCCCTTTTGAAACCAAAGAAGTCTACTATCTCATTCGGATGACCATCACCGAAGCGCATCAGATCATTGAAGATGATGATGACTACGATGAGGAAGGTACGCTCAGAGATGACTTCTCGCTGGATAAAGATGAAGATATCGTAGAAAGTGTTGCTTCTGAGGAAGAGGATGAAGACGATGGCTCGTTAAAAAACAAGAAATCATTCGAGGATGCCTACGAAATGGACTACGATGACGAGGAGGATGCGGCAGGCGACGAAGAGGACGAAAGCGACGACCTCTACTAATAGCAGAGGGTAGCCGGGAGCTGCCCTTTTTTATTTGTGGCTGTTCCTGGGCCTTATTTTCACCGACAAAAAATGCTGTCTGATACTATTGAGCACCTTCGGGCAGGTTCACGTTTGCAGGCATATGCCTATGATTGCCTTGTAGAAAGCGAAATTTTCAGCAGGCTGGCTGCATATTCTCCCATCCTTTGTGGCACCATTCCACTTGATATTGCCCTTAGTACCAGCGACCTGGACATTATCTGTGAGGTGCATGATTTTGAGGAATTTGGACAGCTGATTTGCCAGCACTTCTCCGAATTTCCACATTTCCAAATTCAGCCGCCAAAGCCACAATCTCCCGGCGTATGCCTGGCTAGTTTTATGGCAGCAGGCTTACCGGTAGAAATTTTCGGACAAAACAAACCGGTACACGAGCAGCATGCTTACCGGCATATGGTGCAGGAATACAGGGTTTTACAACTGGCTGATGAGCCTTTTCGGCAGAAAATCATCTGCCTGAAAGAAAAGGGCTATCATACGGAAGCAGCCTTTGCCCATCTGCTAAAGCTGGAAGGAAATCCTTTCATGAGCATACTCTCTCTTGAGCAAATGTCCGAAGCAACCATCAAGTCTATGATTTCAGCAGCAGGCACACACTTATGCTAAAGCATAGCCTCATACGCCAATACTTAATCATTTGATAACCAACATTTTCCAAAAACATTTGCCTACCCTTCACTGTTGAATTAGTAGTATTTTTTAATCTGAAATTGTCAATTTTTAAATCATAATACGATGGCTAAAGATCACGGACCACAAATCAAAGACGATAAGGTATACGAAGACCTGCGGGAAAAAGGCTACAGCAAAGAGAAAGCCGCCCGCATCGCCAACACCGATCGCCACGAAGCCGGGCATCGCGGTGGCAAAGGCGAGAAATACGAAGAAAGAACCAAAGAGGAGCTTTATCAGAAAGCCGAGGAAGTCGGCATAGAAGGACGTTCCAAAATGAACAAAGAAGAACTGATAGACGCCTTGCGCAACCACTAAGCCCACGCGCCGGATCGTTGACAGATCCCGGCAATAGCAAAAGAACGGCAGTAAAGTCGTTCTTTTTTTTATGCCCTACGCCCTGATTTGTATCCTTTTCTCGCCCCGGTCGGTACCCCCAGCGACTTCCCATTCCCCGGTCGGTGCCCTCACCGACCGGAAGCCCACCGACCGGAAGCTATCCCACCTAAACGCAAATCAGTAACTCTTTACTACCTTATAAATAAGCACAAGCACATCTCAAAACCTCTCCCGGTAATGTGTCAAAATCCCAAACTCATCCTCCCCTGACATATAGAATCTGGCTGATGACCAGCGATAATCTTCCGGCCTTTCAGCTAGGTTCCATTTTTCCTGCAAAGGATTATTATGCAGATATTCAAGTTTCTGCTCTAGCTTAGCCCTGCTATCCATCTGTATAGCCAAAGCATCTCTTTGCCAGAAATGATACTTTCTGTCTGAAGCAACATCAGAAAAATATGGCAGCACTTGCGGATGATCCTGCCGCAAAA
>CAZFFW010000418.1:0-3038 GCA_964518125.1 uncultured Porifericola sp. | reverse complement strand
GCAGTTCAAACGCTCAAATATGTGGTTCATGACCAGCCACTTGAGCAGAAAATTGATAAGCTGGTCAATGCAGTGGAAGGTGGCAGACTTTCAGGCAACATTAAGTACATCGGTGTAAAGTTAAAAGGCGGAAAGCCGGTAAGTATCTTCAAAGATGGTCAGGGTTTTACCATTATAAATGATGCAGAGGGCAGGTGGTTTAATATGATTTCCAGGAATCCGGTGAGGTGGCAATCAATAGCGTCGCCTTTTCATACCAAAAAATAAAGAGTAAATCAAAAAATGTATAAAATCAATGGTAAAGGGATATTTACACTAAGTGAGAAGATCATCACGCGCAATTAAAACAGCCCCATATCTCTGGCAATCTTTACCAGCGCAGCCGTGCTATTGACGCCTGTTTTTCGGCGCATATTGCGTCGGTGGGTATTGACTGTATGGAACGATATGTTTAACAGCTCTGCTGCTTCTTTAGAATTCTTACCATTGGAAAGGAGTTTTAAAACATGCAGTTCTGAGCTTGTAAATATGCCTTTTTCCCCAGCCTTTAACTCTTTAGAGGGATAATAAATCAGGTTTTTGCCGGCCTGAGGGCCGATGACACTGAGCACCATCTCATTGCCCTTTTGCCAATGATTGATACTGGTGCATTTTTCCAGGCTGTAGAGTGGGTTTCCTTCCGTGTCATATTCTATGAATACCAGTTGTTGCAGCAAGCGTAGATATCTACCATCCTTCTTCCTCAGGCGAAAATCAAAGCTGGTAGAATAGTACTTACGATCCTCGGGGGAAAGGTTGAAGTAAAACTGTTGCCAGTGAGCCATGGCCTTTTCATGTTGCAGCAAATCATCCGGGTGCATGTGCTTGAGGAAGAAGTTGCCACTGCCTGCCCTTATTTCCTGTGGAGTGTACTGTAAGATATTTTCTACCCTGCTTTCAATGAAAACATAAGCTGGTTGTTGGTAGTGGTAGACGAAATAAAAGGAGGGCCCGAAGTCAAACCTCCTCTGAAGATATGGCCCTACTTTAGCTTTGTAAAAAGCAGGAATCTCTGATATAGCGTAGTCAGGGAGCATAGGGGTAGCATAGCGCATAGGAGCATGATTAAAATGTTCGGTGGCTTAATATAAACATTTGTATTATGGGTTCGCCGTTTTGGTAGATATCTTTCGCAAATTTTTTTCTAAAAAGGTCAATTTATGTTCGTTGTCATTAAAAAAAATTGCCTTCGTCATGAGGTCTGAAAATGAAGGAGCAGAAATATACTCAAAAAGGAGTATTGACTTTCTGACAAAAAGACACTAAGGCTTAACGGGTAATTTAATGTTTCTTACAAACTACCGCTCAGGTAAGCCAGGCGGATCAGGTCCTGTGTGTTGTTGGATTTGGTCTTGCGGAGCATATTCCGCCGGTGGGTATCTACTGTATGACTAGATAAATGGAGTTGCTCAGCGATTCCTTTACTTTTTTCTCCATTAGCCATCAGTTCCAGTACTTTAAGCTCAGCAGGGGAAAAGACTTTCCCTTGTATTTTTAAGTCATCTGAAGGGATATAAATCATGTCATAGTCCGGGTCAGATGTAATGAGAATACATGTCAGGGGTGAGGTCTTTTGCCAGTGGGTTATATCTGTGAGCTTCATCAATTCATAAATAATACGTCCTTCTTCATCTGTTTTCAACATAATTGTCTGCTGCAGAATATGAACATGAGAGCCATTGAAAGATCTTACACGAAAATCCTGCATTAAACTGGCTTGTTTAAGTACTTCAACAGGAAGGCATTTTGTATGTTGTACAATGACGTTCCAACCTTTCATCATGCTTTCTCTGTCTTCTGGAAAAACAATTTTGTTAAAAGAGTTAAAACCGTCTTTCAGTAAAAACTGAGGATCGTACCCCAAGATAGGCTTGATCGAGTCTGAAACATACTTGTAGCTAAAGTCAGTGTAATCAATGATAACATAAAAAGCTAGGCCAAGACTTAACTGATGATCTAATTTGTGATGATGCTCTTTTAATTCCTGCAATAAGGCCGGATCAGCCTGCGTACTGGAAATTTGATGAAAGTATGTAGAAATTGAGTCGAGGGAATTTTCTTTAGTAGTCATCTAAAAAGTTTACTGGAATTGATACAAGTCTTATATATTTAAACTGTGTGGTTTTGGCATATTTTTCTTCTCTACATACTCAGAGACTAAATACTCCCACTCAGGTAGGCAAAGCGGATCAGATCCTGTGTGTTATTGGATTTGGTCTTGCGGAGCATGTTCCGCCGGTGGGTATCGACCGTATGGGGGGAGATATGAAGCTCCTCAGCGATATCTTTACTTTGATTGCCTTCAGCCAGAAGTTCTACAATTCTTTGCTCAGCCTGAGAGAATATTGGGCCTTGTATTTTCCAATCATCCTTGGGGAAGTAGATAAGATTATACTGGGGCTCAGGAGTACTCAAGAGGGCATACACCTGGGAAGGCTTCTGCCAGTGCGTGATGTCTGTGTATTTAAAGAACTCATAGAGAAAATGGCCTTCATCGTCAGTTTCCAGTTTAATGGTCTGCTGCATCATATGAATCCAATGCCCCTCCTTATGCCGAATATGCCAGTCAGAAGTGTAACAGGAATTCCTAAGAATGTGCAAGGGCAGCGATTGACAGTAAGAAGGAATGATCTGCCAGTTTTTAGTAATCAGCAACTGATCTTCCGGCCGGACAATCGTAGAGAAAAATGTAAGCCCACCCTCCAGCACTATCTGGGGTGCATAGCCTAATACATCAGTAATGGCATCCGAAACATATTTGTACTGATAATCCGTGTAATCAAGGATCGCATAAAAAGAAGGGCCCAGATCCAGCGCATGCGGCACCTGGGCGTTATAAGCTTTGATTTTCTCAAGTAGTTCCGGATAGTTCTTTTTACCAGAGATAATGTTGTAGTACTGGTGAATCTGATTTACAGAGGGTTCTTCCGGGGGCATAAACAGCTTAGGTTTGTGTAAATACTTAACTAATCAGTTAAATATACCTCTTTTTGAGTATT
>CAZFFW010000417.1:0-3043 GCA_964518125.1 uncultured Porifericola sp. | reverse complement strand
GGTCGGAGGAGAACCAGGAATTCATCAGAAAAAAAAATGCTCAACCTATTACGAGGGAGGTATAAAATTAACCTATATCAGGAAATAACATCTTTAAGTCGGACTACATCTGGCAGATCAGCATGAAAACAGGCATTAAAATTTAACTAAATAATAAACCAAGTGTGATTTTTTGATAAGACACCATCAAATTTGTGTAAAAAAGTGAATCCATCTTACAAATTTGATATATTAGGCTATTTAAAAACCTATACCTAAAATCAAGATGGCTGTTTTTACAATTAAGGTAAACAATCGCCAACATCAGGTTGATGTTGAGCCCGACACTCCCCTACTCTGGGTACTCAGAGAAAACCTGGACCTGGTAGGTGCAAAATTCGGTTGTGGAATTGCCCAGTGCGGTGCCTGTACAGTGCACCTCAATGGTGCTGCTATTCGTTCCTGCTCGCTTCCAATCCGCAATGTGGGTGATGCCGAAATCACTACCATTGAAGGCTTATCCGAAAATGCCGATCACCCGCTGCAGACAGCATGGCTGGAACATGATGTACCCCAGTGTGGCTATTGCCAGGCCGGACAGATCATGAACGCCGCGGCTTTGCTTGCCCGAAACCCCAAACCTTCTGACCAGCAGATTGAGAATACCATGAATGGTAATATCTGCCGCTGTGGAACCTACCTGCGCATCAAGGCTGCGATCAAAACTGCCTCTGACAAGATGAACTAACACTATCAACCCAAGAATCATGACCTTAGTAAAAACAAAATTAAATAGAAGATCCTTTCTGAAAGTATCATCTGCAGCCGGTGGAGGCATGATACTCGGCTTCAACTGGATGGCTACTGCCCGACCAATGGTTCATCCGATGGATGAGGTAGCCGAAGAATGGATGGACATCAATGCCTACATCAAGATCAGCGACTCAGGCCTGGTAACGATTATGTCGCCAAATCCCGAAATCGGGCAGAACATCAAAACTGCCATGCCCATGATTGTGGCCGAAGAGCTGGATGTTGACTGGAAAAATGTAGTGGTAGAACAGGCTCCCCTGGATACCGATAAATACAGCCGGCAGATCGCCGGTGGCAGCCAGTCTATCCGACAGGGCTGGAATGGCCTCAGAATGGCCGGGGCTGCCGGCAGGAATATGCTGATGGAAGCCGCTGCCCAGCAGTGGAAAGTGCCTGTCAGCGAATTGAGTACTGAGAAGGGTGTAATCCAGCATAAAAAATCTGGAAAATCTTTACGTTACGGTGATGTAGCCTCCAAAGCCGCCAAACTGGAAGTGCCCGAGGAAGTGGACCTTAAAGATCCTAAGGATTTTAAAATCATCGGTGTCCCCACCAAAAACGTAGATGCCAGAAAAATCGTTACCGGCCAGCCATTGTTCGGCATAGATTTTAAGCGCGAAGGAATGCTCACCGCCATGATCATCCACCCTCCTGCCTTTGGCATGAAGATCAAAAGCTTTGATGCTGCCAAGGTCAAAAGCATGTCCGGGATCAAGGATGTTTTCCGGGTACAGACGGCCCCCGCAGAAAAGCAGTGGTCCGACGTCAACGCATTTCCGGAACTGATCGCCATCGTCGGTGATAGTACCTGGCAGGTGATGAAAGCCAAAAAAGCACTGGAAGTAAGCTGGGAAAACGAGTCTCCCGCCGAAAGCACGGAGGATTATAACAGCGCCCTGGATAAGGCAGTAGAAAATACGCCCCAGGAAGCAGCCCGTAAAGACGGCGATCCTGAAGCTGCCTTCACCAATGCCGCCAAGGTGGTTGAAAAGACTTATTATGGGCCTTTTCTACCGCACAATACCATGGAGCCCATGAACTTCTTTGCCCATGTTACCGACGAAAAAGCCGAACTGGTAGGGCCTATCCAGACACCCGAAAGCATGCGGAAGAGTGTTTCCGACCTGCTGGGTATGCCTGAAGACAAGATCCATGTGGATATGACCCGTATGGGCGGAGGTTTTGGCCGCAGGCTCTACGGTAACTTTGGCCTGGAAGCTGCCGCAATTTCCAAAAAAGCGAAGGCTCCCATCAAGCTGGTATATACCCGAGAGGATGATATGACACAGGGCACGTACCGCCCTGCCTATAAAGTAAAATATCGCGCAGCCCTCAACGACAAAAATGAACTTATCGGTTTCCACGTCAGAGGTGCGGGAATTCATGGTGGACCAATTTTCGCCAATCGTTATCCTGCCGGTACGGTAGAAAACTACCTGGCAGAAAATATCACGGTGGAATCAAATATCTCAACCGGCGCCTGGCGCGCACCCCGTTCAAATTTTGTAGCCGGGGTTGAGCAGGCTTTCCTGGATGAAGTCGCTGAAGCTGCCGGTAAGGATCCCATAGAATTCAGGCTCGAACTGTTTGATAAAGCCATCAAAAATCCGGTAGGTTCTGAGAACGACTACGATGCCGAACGCTACGCCGGTGTGTTGAAACTGGTCAAAGAAAAGGCCGGCTGGGGAAAAGAAATGCCCGGAGTCCACCGGGGTGTGGCTGCTTATTACTGCCATAACTCCTATGTCGCCCAGGTAGTAGACATGGTGATGGTGGACGACAAGCCCAAAGTGCAGAAAGTCTGGTGTGCCGTTGATTGTGGTATTGTCATTAATCCGGAAGGCGCCAAAAACCAGGTAGAAGGTGGTATAGTAGACGGAATCGGCCATGCCATGTACGGGACTATTACCTTCAAAGATGGGGTAGCCGAGCAGAGTAACTTTAACAAATACCGGCTGATCCGGCACAAGGAAGCACCGGTAGAAGTTGAATCTTTCTTTGTGGACAATGGGATAGACCCTACCGGTCTGGGAGAACCCTCACTCCCCCCTATCATAGGTGCGCTGGCCAATGCCTTTTACAAAGCTACCGGCAAACGACTGTACAGTCAGCCGTTCTCCCAGGATGAACCGATGATTGGTTGATCTTATTCAAAATCCTGATTATCAGAGAGACAAAACGCACGTTTTGTCTCTTTTTTTTTGCAACAGCATCTCCTCAGTGATTTTTCTGGAAACTGATTGATTAGGAG
>CAZFFW010000416.1:0-3060 GCA_964518125.1 uncultured Porifericola sp. | reverse complement strand
GGTCGCCGCTGATGATAAAGTCAGCCTGCCCGGAGATGGCAAGCTCAAGAAATTTGTTGTCCTTGGGGTCGCGACAGGCGGTTATTTTGTGTTCAATAGTAACTTCTTCAGCAATCAGCAAAAAGGATTTCAGAAAAGCTTCTGCTGTATCTTCAGAAAAAAAACTCTTCAGTTTATCTTTTTTTAATGTTTGTGAAAGTTCGTGGAAAGTATGTCCGCTGTACAAGATCACGCCTGTGTTGATGATTTCGTCTAATGCATTTCCTGGAACACCATCAGGTTTCAGTACAGCACTGACGAGCACATTTGTATCTATGACAAACCTACTTTTCTTCCTCATTCAGGATTGCTTCAAGTATTTCGGGTGTCAATCCATTGGCAAGGGCTTCGTCACTCAAAGACTTTCTGGCAAGGAAAAAAGCGTCTTTATTGTCCTTATCAAGAACATACTCAACCATCTCATTGACTATTCGCTCCAGTTTCCTTTTGTCAGCTTCAGCAGCTTTGTGATAAGCTTTGGCGGCATTTCCACTCAGACTGATTTTTACTTCTTCCATAAACAGCAATTATTTGTACAACAAGATAACGAATATTACCAAAAAAAGGCTCAACTCCCACTGTGGCTTATTTAATTGAATAATGATGAATGACTGAAGATGAGATACTCATCAATCCTCAACAACCACTAAACCTTATGCTCAGAAATTATCTCAAAATCGCCTACCGAAATCTACTTAAAAATAAAGTTTTCAGCCTGATCAATATCCTGGGTCTGGCCATTGGTATGGCGGCCTGTTTCTTCCTCTTACAGTATGTGAGCTTTGAACTGAGCTATGATGATTTTCATAGCCATGCGGAAGATACCTACCGGGTGAGGATGGATATTTATAAAAATGGGTCGCTTGAAGTGCAGTCGGCACGGGTGGCGCCGGGGGTGGCTGCTGCTTTTGAGAATGAATTTTCTGAAATTGAAAACTACACCCGTTTGCTCATCCTGGGGCCGGATGCAGTGCTTACCTATCAGGACCGCTACGCTGGCGAAGAGGGCGTCTACCTGGCAGACTCTGCTTTCTTTGATGTCTTTTCCTACGATTTGCTTTACGGAAATGAAGAGACGGCCTTGAACGAGCCCTTTTCGGTGATCATCACCCAAAGTACTGCCCGGATGCTGTTTGAAGACGAGAACCCGGTGGGACAGGAAATTGTGATGAATGCCTCTAATTTTGATGGCAATTCTGTACCGTTCAAAGTGAGCGGCGTAATGGAGGATTTTCCTGCCAATACCCATCTCAAGCCAGCCATGCTCATCTCCTACGCTACGCTTTTTGAGTTTGTCGGTCATCAGTTTGACGAATCCTGGTCCTGGAATGAAACTTACACCTATTTGAAGCTACAGCCGGGAACTGATCCTCAGGCGCTATCAGCTGGCTTTCCGGAAGTAGTGCACCGTTTCAATCAAGCTCAGCTGGAGGAGCAGCAACTGGACTGGCAATATCAGCTCCAGCCTATCACAGACATACATCTGCATTCTGATTTGCAGCATGAATTGGCTTTCACCGATGCGGTGAATGGCAGTGCTTTTTATGTCTATTTTCTGGCAGTAGTTGGCCTCATGATCATCCTGATTGCCTACATCAACTTTATCAACCTGGTGACGGTCAAAGCTCTGAACAGAGCAAAGGAAGTGGGCATCAGAAAGGTATCCGGTGCTTACCATAGCCAGTTGATCCTCCAGTTTTTTCTGGAATCTCTGCTGGTGAATTGTATTGCCATCCTCCTGGCTGTTACTATTTTGCAGATAGGCACTCCCTTTTTTGCAGAGCTGTTTGATGTAAAGCTCACGCTGGTGACAGATAGCCACCCGCTCCTGGTGACTGGCTTTGGCATTTTCGTCTTACTGCTGGTTTTGGGCAGTGGTTTTTATCCGGCGTTTGTGCTGGCCCGATACCAACCGGATAAAGTACTGAAAGGCAGCATCAGCAAAGGAAAGTCCGGGGCTAAGCTCAGAAAATTACTGGTCACTGCTCAGTTTGCCATCGCTATTGTGTTGATTGCCCTCACACTGACAGCAGGGCTACAAATCCGCTATATGCAGCAGCAATCCCTGGGGTTTGAACCTGAACAGATGGTGGTCGTCAAGGGGCCGAAGGCGTATGACTATGGTTATGAGAACAACTTCTCTGCTTTTCAAAATAAGCTGACATCGCTGGCCCAGGTCAGTAGCGTTTCGGGTGCAATTGTGGTACCGGGGCAGGAAATTTATCATTACAATGATCAGGTGATGCTCAATGGTGAGCAGACATCCGGGGTATTTGCGCTCAATTATGTGGCTCCGAATTACTTCTCCCATTACGGTATTCCTCTGCTGGGCGGTCGTGCCTTCAGAGAAGAAGAAGCAGGCCAGCCTAAGTGGGTGATCAATGAAGCCGCCATGCGCCTGCTGGGGTTTGACAATGCGGAAGAAGCGCTTTCGCAGACGATAGACAGAAACGGGCAAAAGGGAGAAATCATTGGAGTGGTCAAAGATTTTCATCACCAGAGCCTGAAAGAGGCGATCACGCCTACCTTGTTTTACTGCAGCAGGGACCATAATTACTATTCAGTAAATGTTGAAAGTGCGCAGCTTGCGGAAACGCTTGAGCAGATCAAAGCAACTTATATGGAGTTGTTTCCCGGCAGTCCGTTTGAATATTTCTTTCTGGACGAGTTTTTCAACCGGCAGTACCGGGCTGAGCAGCAGTTCAACACTTTGTTCCGCATCTTTTCCGGCTTAGCCATCTTCATTGCCTGCCTGGGATTATTCGGTCTTTCTGCATTTATGGCTACGCAGAGGACCAAAGAAATAGGCATCAGAAAAGTACTGGGCGCTTCGGTGAGTAACATTCTTGGGCTGCTGTCCAGAGATTTTATGAAACTGATCATAGCTGCCAGCCTGCTGGCTATGCCTCTGGCCTACTGGGTCATACAGCGATGGCTGGAAAACTATGCCTTTCACATTGACCTATCCTGGTGGATGCTGCTGATTCCGGTAATCGCATTGATCCTGATCACACTGATCAC
>CAZFFW010000415.1:0-3065 GCA_964518125.1 uncultured Porifericola sp. | reverse complement strand
ATTAGCTGCCATCATATCAGTAGAAATTGTAATAAGTACGAATATAAGTACGCATCTGATTACTTAAAAGTTTGATTACTACTTATAGTGTAATTAAAATCATCTTACATCTTCTATTCCCATTAACTTAAAATAGGAATATGTCTCCAGTCGCTCGCGTCTCGCGACCGGGCTATGCGCCCCAGACTACCGCAGCAGTACCCCATATCTCCCCAAGCCTCTGGCCTGCTACCCTCCCCTCCCAAATTTTTCCTTATCTTCAGGCTACCAAACATTTAGCCTCAACGTGAGTCTTTTTCTTATGAAATATTCTTTGCTGCTCCTGCTGAGCTTTGTTTCTGTGGGCCTTTACGCACAGAACGACAGCACCCAAAACCTCAGCATCTCCGCCTATACCGATGTGTATTTTGCCAACTTTACCGATGAGCGCGCTCCCAATGCCCTGCAGGAAGTGACGACCGTCTCGCCTCGCGATGAGCGCTTCGGGCTGAACATCGCCCAGATCGGGGCACACTACCGCTCCGATAAAGTGCGGGGCAACATCATCATCCACTACGGCGACATTGCCGAAGCTACCTGGTCAGAGGAGTTCCGGGCGGTGCAGGAGGCCAATATGGGTATCCACCTGGCCAACGACTGGTGGCTGGATGCCGGCTTTTTCGCCACGCACATCGGTACGGAGAGCTTTCTGCCCAAAAACAATTTTACCAGTTCTACCGCCGTGGCGACCTACAACGAGCCTTTCTTCCAGAGTGGGGCACGGCTGGCCTACGAGGGAAGCGAACGCCTGGACTTCGCCTTCTGGGTGGTGAGCGGCTACAACTTTTTTCTGGATGTCAATGACGCCAAATCGGTAGGCATTGCTGTATCTTACGAAGTATCCGATGCGCTTTCCCTGACCTATACCAATCTTTTTGGTCGGGAGTCGCTGGACGGCGTGGAGCCGGCACAGTTCCGTACCTACCATAACCTCTACGCCAACTGGCAGCCAGCCGAGGCCTGGTACCTGACGCTGGGGGGCGATCTGGGTACGCAGACCAATTCGGACCTGGACAATCCTACCGAAATGGCCGTCATGTTCAACGCCCTGGCAACACTACGCTACCAGTTTCTGCCGCAGTATGCCATTACGGCAAGGGGAGAAATTTTCCAGGACCCCAGCGGCTTCATTTCCGGTGTATATCCCACCACTGGCTTTGGCATTAATGGCCTGGAGTTGTATGGCCTGACGCTCAGTGCTGAGTACCGGCCCATGGAGCAGGCTTATCTGCGCCTGGAGGGGCGTTATCTGCAAACGGCTGATCAACTGGAAATTTTCAACAATGGCGATCCTACCAGCCAGCGCCTGGAGATGATGGTGACCATGGGCTGGGAGATTGAACGGGGCTGGTGGTGGTAAGCGAATGATCATGGGCGCTGCTCTTATCTGCACCAAACAGTTCTCTGTACGGGCGTGTTGTATCAGCATGAAAATTTCACTGATTTTTACCCTTTTCATCGCTTCGTGTATATTTCCCACTGATAAGAAAACTGATCCTTCATCTGCCCGGCAAAACGGTACAGAAACCAGCACCGAAAACAAAATACTTTACGATTTTAAGGAACAAGGTAAAGGCAACTGGCGTACAGAGGATGACGTTGTGATGGGCGGGCGTTCAGATAGCCAACTCAAAATGACTGAGGAAAACCTGGCACATTTTTCTGGCCATGTATCTCTTGAAAACAACGGCGGCTTTTGTTCTATCCACCAGCTCGTGGAAGATGATCCGTACACCATTCAAAATAGCGCTTCAGCTTTTAAACTACGGTTAAACGGGGACGGCAAAGCGTATAGTTTTCGGGTCAGAACGCCCAGTGGTCGTCACTCCTACGGCTATACTTTTACTACCAGCGGTGAGTGGGAAACCATCACTATTCCCTTTAAGCAGATGGAAGCCTCCTACCACGGCAGGCAGGTGGACGTACCTGCCTACGCAGGGGCGCCTGTTGTAGAGATGCAACTACTGATTGGCAATAAGAAAGAGCAGACTTTTGAGATACTGCTTGAGCGTATTGAGGTATTCTGACCAGTGTACCTAAAGAAGCTTCTTCAGTATTCAGCCCGGGATGCCCACTGCCCTGGTGACTTGGAGTGCAGATAGAAGTCACCCCGCAGGAGCGGGGCGACTGTATTTTTTTTATTTTTCAGAAAGAGGACTGTCGGGGGACAGTCCTCGGATCATTGGAGAAGAAATTTTACTAAGGGCGGACCAGCAGCTTCATGTTTCTCCACTGTGCCGCATCCTTGATGCGCAGGATGTACTGCCCCGGCCGCAGTGACGCCAGTTCAATACGCAGGGTGTCTTCATCAACCCGGCTGGTACGAAAAGCTACTGACTGGCCGAAGAGGGTCAGCAGTTCTATCTCCTGCTCACTCAGGTTTTGCATGCCCTGCAGGTACACAAAGTCTGCTCCCGGATTGGGATACAGCCGTATTTCTTCGCCTCCGGGTAGTTCCAGCAGAGAAGTCACGATACTTTCAAAAGGCACCAGGTCTTCGCCAGGTTTTTCCAGCTTCTGGTTCGTCAGGATGTGGAACTCTCCCGGCTGCAACCGGATAGCCTGCTGGGTGTCATCTATGCTGATAGAATCGCCGCTCAGGTAGCTGTACCAGAAACCAGTCTCGCTAAAGCCGGGACTAAATTCATTCGCCTGTAAGCCGAAGTTACCCAGGATCATCACATCCATTTCCTCAGCATCATACCTGATCCACTTCATGCTGCCGTCAAGTTGGTACTGTCCGTTTTCCAGCGTAAACACTTCTTCGTATTCCCCGGTCAGGCCGATGATGGCGGCGTAGGTATCGTACACCTTCATTCGCTCGGCATCTCCGTAGTAGTTGAGGCTGTTGGGCCCCCACACCAAGGGCTTTTCTCCGGTACGCCCGTTCAGGTTGATATCAATGTCGTAGCCCAGTTCCTGGAACTGCCACAGCATCTTGGGGCCCGGAATGGTAAAGAAGAAGGCAGCGCCCAGTTTAGAGCGGTTCAGGCCGGTGCTCAGCTCGCTGACGTCATAACCATTGC
>CAZFFW010000414.1:0-3116 GCA_964518125.1 uncultured Porifericola sp. | reverse complement strand
AAGAGTATTTTTCTTGAGGCCACTATTCGGTCTGAAGTGGCAAACCAAGAGACAAGAAAAGACCGAGCAAATCGTGGCTGCTGCCGGTTCCACCCACTAAATCAGATAAGCTGTATTTAATTTTGTTCAACAACTCCAGGCTGAGAAACTTGCAACATGGACTACAAAAACCATCTTCAAAGGGAGTTTTAGCCTGGTGTTTTTGACTGTGAAGTAAAACCCAGCATATCAAAAAATTATGATCATGAAAATACTGAATGTCCTTATCAACCTGTTTTTAGGCAGTTGCCTCCTTGGCTGCAACTATGAAATTGTAGTTCCTGATTCTCCTTTCACTATCAATGATGACTCATTTAATGTGAGCACCATCGCCGAATGCTTCACCATCCCCTATGGCATAGCCATCATTGACGATTCCAAATACTTCATCTCGGATAGAATTGGGAAATTGTATTACTTTGAGGATGGCGTCGTCAGTGAGATAAGCGGTATGCCGGAGGTAGCCACCTTCGGTGTTTCAGGTATACCGGCCATATTACACGGAGGCCTGATGGACATCAGTCTTCACCCCGACTATCAAAACAATGGCTGGTTATACATCTCATACCTTGCCCTGGACGGACATGCGAAAGTGTCGCGACTGAAAATACAGAATAGTGCCGCTGCGTTTTTTGAAACAATATTCTCTACCAGAGCCACGAACTATACGGGAAACGGAATGAGAATTGTTTGGGAGGATGAAAGCCATTTTTTCCTGAACATTGGAAATTCAGACTTTTCTACCAGCACAAACCCCGTGTTGTATGCTCAGGATCTAAATCATGAAGCAGGAAAAATTCACAGACTGAAAGAAGACGGTAGTATTCCGGCTGACAATCCTATATTTGATGGTTTCACTGCACCCACTACTATCTGGAGTTACGGGCACAGGGACGTACAGGGCTTGTACTTTGAAAAATCAACCCGTACACTGTTTGGAGTTGAGCATGGCCCTAAAGGTGGTGATGAATTCAATATCATAGAAAAGGGCAAGAACTATGGATGGCCTCTTTTTTCTTATGGAATCAACTACGACGGTGCATGGGTTTCTACAATCTCAGAAGACTCTGCTGCTACTTTTACTGTCTTTCCGGAGCATTTCTGGACCGTTCCTACCAATGATGGTGGTCAGGCCTTAGCTCCCGCATGTCTGTTGAAAGTGAGTGAAAGTAATATTGCGGACTGGAATGATGCCTTTTTGTTTGGTTCACTCGCTTACCGAAGATTGATGAAATACGATCGGCAAACCCACGAAACGGTTGCCCTCACTATCGAGGGACGGGTAAGAACGATCAAACAACTGCCGGGAGGTGATCTCATTGCGCTCATTGAAAGAGACAACCTGAGAAAAACGAATGGTAAAATTATCAGAATAAGTACACAACCATGACCAGGCAACAATCAAAACGAATCACCCAGGTGGCATTGCTGTTTGGAACGGTCATCTCCTTATTTTTCGTACCCTGGCCCATACTATTGAATAGATCAGCAGCATGAATAATTCTCAGTTTATCCGCGAGGAAGTTCTGACTCCCTTAGGGCTAAACCATACTTTTGGTTCCCTCAAGGAGGTAAACCTGGATGGCTTTATGAGTGGCTATTACGTCGGCGTAGAGGAAGACATCAAGATGACTGATTACGGCTCCATGATCGCTACTGCCGAGGACGTAGGCATCTTCCTGCGGGCTTTGAATGATGGTTCGGTATTTAAGGAAGGCGAGCAGGAAATCTATTCTTCCATTTACGTTTACGAGCATACCGGCCTGATCCCGGGCTACCAGAGCATCGCAAAATACCATCAGGACCTGGATGCGGTAGTGATACGGTTTACCAACACCAGTGGGGATAAACTGTGGAAGGTATCTGAAATGGTGTATAAACGCATTGTCCGGAGTTTACACAAGTAGTGATAGATATTTAAAAAGACATTTTGCCAAGGCGAACACGCTTTGAAGATTGTTAACAAACACGAACATCCATAAGCCTACGCGGCGCGGCCTACGCGGCTAACTAGGCTATTTGTAAAGGCGGGTGTAATAAGGTACTTTGTAAAAATACGCGACCCAGCCCCAGCTTACAGTTGAACGTTGTGGCTAATTATGAAATCATCCTATGAAGGTATTTAGGAAAATAAGACATAAGCTGATTTTGGACAATAAAAAAACTCAATACCTAAAGTATGCTTTAGGAGAAATCATATTGGTAGTAATTGGGATTTTGATTGCATTACAAATTAATAATTGGAATCAGTCAATAAATGATAAAAATTCCTTAAATGAATATTTAATAAAGATTAAATCTCATACATCAGAAGATCTAGAACAGTTAGAAGAGTTAGCAATAGCAAGAAAGCAAATTGCTGACCTGTGCAAAAAAGCGCGTAATAGCATCTTAGATAAAACCGAAGATGACAATCTTCTTTTGTTATTGACAAGTGGTCTTGCTTTTACCGATTTCTATTTCAAACCAAATTCTGGAGGTTATGAATCGTTGAGAAGTTCAAAGTATTATGGAAAAATAAATAATACTAAGATTGATTCTCTTTTGGCTAGATATCACGGTTTGGTGGATGTTATTGCTGAAAACGAAAGGAGTTATAACCGATACGCAGTTCACCAAGAGAATTATCTCGATACGCAATTCGATAGGTCACTTATTTTGGCTTCCGCGTTTATGTCAAGAGATTCTTTAGCCACAAAGGCTACACCTCAGTCTGAATATGACCAGATATTCATGGAATATACGGCTAAGCCAGGGTATAGAAATGTCATTAGCTTAGCAGCGTGGCAATTTGACACGATTATTAGCGAATACAATAAGTTAAAAGAAGTAGGCCATCAAATTATCAAAGAAATTGATGCAATAACTGAAGATTAAAAGAGAAAAATGATTAAAAACAAAAAAGCCAAATGGACAGTGCGCGTTTTGTTGCTGGTTGGAACCTTAATTTCGCTGTTCTTTGTACCATGGCTTTTGGTTAAGGCATGGATCCTCCCACTACCGGACACGGTTCAAGAACAGGTAGATGAAGCCATCGGTCATGGATTTGACGGAATGATTGTGTATGTAGACCAGGC
>CAZFFW010000413.1:0-3121 GCA_964518125.1 uncultured Porifericola sp. | reverse complement strand
GTATTTTCTAATAATTACGGAGCTGGAAAAGTTTACTACGGAAAATCGCTAAAACAGGTACTGCAGGAATTACGCGTTGCTCCTGATTTTACCGTGACAGGAGACGAACACGCCAAAGAACACATTGACTACATTCACCGGCAGACAGAAACAGAAGATATCTACTTTGTCTCTAACAGCAGTCAGGAAGCAGAAAGTGTGACCTGTACTTTCCGGGTATCTGATAACAGGGTGCCTGAACTATGGGATGCTGAGACTGGCCTAATACAGAGCGAGGTCGCTTATACTGAAACCGAAAACGGCATCAGTATTGACTTCCTACTTGCCCCACTGTCATCCCGCTTTGTAGTTTTCAGGAATAAGGCAGCAAAAAACCGCGAAAATGACAACGTCAATCATTTACAGTTTGCCTTTACCGAAAATAATGTCTCTGCATCCATTGATATTAGTAGAGACTGGCAGCTTCGCTTTGATAAAGCGATGGGTGGGCCTGAATCTTATGCTATGCCACAGCTATCCAGCTGGGCGGATAGTGAGTCGGAAGGAGTGAAGTACTATTCGGGTACTGCCGAATATACCAGGTCAGTTACAATTGATGAAGGTCTTATTTCCGATGCGAAAGAGATTTATCTTAGCTTTGAGGATATCCAGGAAATTGCCCGGGTGTATGTCAACGGCCGTGATTGTGGCATCATCTGGACGCCGCCTTACCAAGCCAGGATCACGAAATGTTTGAAACCTGGCGAAAACCAAATCACCGTACAGGTAGCCAATACCTGGAACAACCGCATTGTAGGCGACATGCGAAATCCTGAGGCCAAAAGCTATACCAATACCAATGCAACATCCAGGTTTGAGGAAGAAAAGGGCTTAATAAAGTCCGGCCTGATCGGCGCAGCAGGGATATTGTTTTTCAAGTAAAACCTTCTTGCATAGAGAATAGATACCGAAAAAAAGAGCAACGATATCAGAATGAAATCTACTTTTAACAATAAACCGGAATGAACATGCCCAAATCCAATGGACTTTTCCTGATACTAACCTTTATGGCAATTTTTGGCTGTGGGCGTGAAACTGCAGATACCACGACCCAGCAGCAGCCAGTCCGACCCAATGTTTTATTCATCCTTGCCGATCAATGGAGGGCTCAGGCAACCGGATACAGTGGTGATCCCAACCTGTTAGGAAAAACACCCAACCTGGACCGGATGGCGGCCCAGGGGGTGAATTTCAGGAACGCTATTTCTGTCACTCCGGTATGTACACCTTACCGTGCAGCCCTGATGACGGGGCAGTATCCAACCACCACCGGGATGATTTTCAACGACCTGCACTTACCGGAGGAGGCCGTAACAATGGCTGAACTATACCAGGATGCCGGTTACAATACGGCCTATATCGGTAAATGGCATCTGGATGGCATGGGTCGGTTTGCGTACACACCGCCCGAGCGAAGACAAGGTTTTGAGTACTGGAAGGCCCTGGAGTGCTCTCACGCTTACAATAATATGATCTATTACGAAGGTACCAATGATGAGCCGCAAAAAAGAGAAGGATACAGTCCTTATGGCGAAACTGAAGATGCCATTGCTTACATCAAACAGCAGGCAGCCAAGGATGAGCCTTTTTTGATGGTACTGGCCTGGGGTACGCCCCATTTTCCCCACGATAGTGCGCCCGAGGAATTGAAAAAAGAATTTCCTAAAGAAGATATCATATTACGGGACAATGTGCCGGCAGAGCTACAGGAAAGGGCCAGAGAAGAGGCAGTAGGGTATTATGCACATATGCTGGCCCTGGACAAATGTATGGGAGATTTGCAAAAGGCTCTGGAAGAAGCCGGTATTGCTGAAAATACCATTGTGGTATTTACCGCTGACCATGGTGAAATGATGGGCTCTCAGGGAGTGACGCCCAAGCAGAAACAAGTACCCTGGATTGAATCGGTCAACATTCCATTTTTACTGCAGTACCCGGCCCGGTTCGGAAAAGAAAACATTGAGATAGCTGCACCCATCAACGTACCGGATGTACTACCCACCTTACTTTCACTTTCTGGTCTGGAAATACCTGAACACATTGAAGGGGAAAGTATGGCCGAGGTGATTGCCAATCCTGATCTGAAGAAAGATAAAGCAGCACTCGTGATCAATGTATCACCTTTTGCCAGAAAGCATGACGATGCGTATCGTGGTATTTATACCGATCGCTACGCCTATGTCAAAAAGCTGGATGGTCCATGGTTTTTATTTGACCTTGACAAAGACCCCTTACAAATGAATAATCTGGTCAATAAGCAGGGATACGAAGATTTACAACAGGAAATGGAAGCCAGGCTTCAGCAAGAACTCGCAAAAATTGGCGAAGAATTCAGACCAAGAGAATACTATATAGAAAAATGGGGCTACAAACTCACCGAAGGTGGGTACATTGACTACTCAGAGGGAGCTGAGGTGCAGGGACCAGGCATTGTCACTTCAGCAGAATAGCGATTCTTATCTCCCTCAGGAGAGGAGAATGCCGAAAAAGAAGGGTTTTCCGTTTCCTGAAAATTCAAAGTTTATTTGAAGGACTTATTTAAAAAACAAATGTGTTGCTTTATCATGTTTAGGATAGACTATTATAAAGCTAGTTTCACGAAAGTTAAGGGATAACACTGAAGGAATTTTACCTATTGAAAAATTATAAGAAACAGTATTCTCTCGGGTCCTTATTACTACCAATAGGTCCTGTGCTGTAATAACACTGGCTAGTGAGTCCCCTTCTTTCAACCCTATATGATCGTTTTGAATGAATTGTATGTTGGATTTACCCCGCTGAAGCTTCAGCCTTTTACCATTGACCGTAATCCTAATGTAGATAGGAACCTCTCATGTGCATTCATTCTGCTTTTTCTGACGATAGGAAGGACTGAGTAGGTTTGTCTGAGAGGCATATGGTAAAAACTAAAAAGGTGAACAAACTGGAGGTGTAATCATTTAGCACAAAAAAGCTTAAAATTAAACAAAAAATATGATCATAATTAACTGATATACAGTAAGTTGTGGCTATATCGGTGAGCTTGCAAATGGTATGAATCTGTGCACCGAATTGATCACCTTTTTATTGAGAATAGAGGAAT
>CAZFFW010000412.1:0-3127 GCA_964518125.1 uncultured Porifericola sp. | reverse complement strand
ATGCCGGAGCCTGTCAGCCTACTGCTACCGTTGACTATCGCCAGTGTTTTCGCTGGCAGAAAGTATGTTTCCCGAGTAGCCACCATGGGTTGAAGTGAAGATATTGGAAATGAAAAAAGCATGCCTATACGGCATACATACCGGTTTCCATACCCTTTAAAAAAAGTTTAAGCGGCAGTGCTCAGGAAGCTTTCACAGGCCTCTTCACAGGCTCGGCAGGCCTGGGCACATTCCTGGCAATGCTCCATTTGATGCTTTTCACATTCATCACCACAGGCTTTGCAAAGGCTACGACAAAATGCTACTGTTTCTCTGGCATGTTTACTTTGGCGGGAGATGAAGTTGATGGCCTGCAGGCAGGAGTCGGCACAGTCGCGGTCTGTTCGGATACAGGCTACCATTTTGGCAATATCATCTTCGTTGAGGCACTGGTCAGCGCAATACTGGCAGGCAGAGGCGCATTCTGCCAGTTTCCGGATAAAATCTTGATGTTCTCTCATGACAAAAAAATTAGTTCACTATTCAAAAAATATTCTTTCTTACAAACCTGTTGTGCTTTCTTATGTTAAAAATGTAGTAACAAAACTTCCATTCATCGCATAAGCAAAGTATAATTAACTAGTAAACCTCCTGTTTTTGTACTAAAAAATATGGTTCTGCAATAGTCTTGCTCATAGCCCAGGGTGTAGAACCTGGGCTATGGATTATTCAGCTAAAACCCAGTATTCATTTTCATTAAATATGATGGCGATAACCCCTTCGGTGCGATTATACAAAATGAACCTTCCTTCATAAGTAGCACTTTTATAGACTTCCCCGAACGCTTTTCCATATAAAAGGGTATCACCAATAAACCTGCTATCATTCAAAACGACTTCCTTAAAAGAGGGTGAAATCTCATGCTGTCTTTCAGAAGTGATGATATTAAGATTTCCAAAAGTAGCTCCATTTACTGAAGGATGTACTGTTAACAAATCATAAATAGCTACTGAAGCTGACTGATTTGTTTCAAAAAGCGTATTGATGTCAATATAAAAAATCTGGTTATCTGATTCATCATAGAATACCACTTGTTGGTTCTGCGTTTGATAAAACTCCTCCTGATCGTCAAAATTTAGTTTATCAAAGTTACCGCTACATAGGGTGTTGACGACTAGTCTTGTGTCAGATAGCTGTAGTCCTTCTTTTGATGTCAGGCTATGTCTGGTACCTGCATTATCTTCAAATACTAGAATTTCATCGCCAGAATAGGGCAAAAAAGAAGTAGTGCTTTCAGCTAATTCAAGTGTACCAAGGTTTATGTCTTCACCGCACTCATCATCACTACACGAGTACATCAGAAGAGTAATGCAGGCAATCGCTATATTGGTTTTCATAGTGTTTACGTAAATTTCAAGTTAGTATTGACCTCAATTTCATCTGGTTGTCTTCTCAAAAATCTTATTTGCCCTTGATTAAATGCTGCTCATTCCGGGCACTTCCCTGGGCAACAGGTACTGCCTGCTTATCAATACGTCAAACTGGTATTTAACATCTATATCCAGGCTATTTATTTAAACATTAAGTGAATTCACCCCTTTGTCCTTGAGTTGCTCCAGGTGTTCTTTCATTACTTTTACCTGCTCTAAGGGATGACCCTGCCACAGCGCAACTTCTCCTACCACTTTAAACGGATAAACAGAACGATAGGACAAGCTAGGGTTGCCGGGAAATTTTTGATCTGTCAGGTCAGGGTCATCTTCAATGGCTCCCGTAGGTTCTACCAGGTAAATTCTCTCTTTTCCTTCGCCTAAAGCAAGTTCAGCTCCCCAGATAGCTGCGTCCAAAGTAGCTGTCAGAAAAATGTACTTAGCATTTTTTCTTTTTCCATAATTAGAGCTGAAACCAGGGGCGATCAGTTCACCTATTTTGAGGTCAGCTTTGGTCCCGTGGAAGTACGTCTGCGCAAAAGGAGCTGCGCCCAGACTACTTGTTTTAGGTTCATTTGGGTTATTTGACATTATTTAAAAGGGTTAAGAAAGTACTGAGTCACAATTAATTTGTTTTTCAGATCGTCCTTGCCGGGACGCCGGTCGCCGGGACGCCGGTCGTCTCCGACGAGGACGCATGAGTAGGGCGTTTTAAACGCCATTTACGCACATCCTTGTTATAAACTAAGGATGATAGATGATTTTAAAACGCCCATTGCATGGCGCGTTAAAAACAGGGACAATTATTGTTAAATTTATAGAGTCCAACCACTTATTAAAACTACAGGATCGGCATCCATACCATACGCCAGTTGGCCGTATATTCGTTTGAACGAAGATTTTTTTTGCTGCCGTATAACGGCTTCATTCTTTTAGCCGCTATTAGGCCTTTTCTTGATCATTTTCTGGATAAATACATTGCTTGGTATGGATACGATTTCCCCTTCCTTGGTCTTGAGTATAACGAAAAAAAGGCCGATATCACTTACCCTGCCGGCTATGTTGAAATCTTTGTCAATGACATTGATGTGATCATCCAGTTTCACCGAGTGATTAAAGAACAGGATGATCCCTGCAGTGATATTGGATAAAATAGACCATTGGGCAAACAATGCGATGCCGATGACCGTGAGCACTGAACCTACAAACAAGGCTAATTCCGACCTGTCAACACCCCATACAATTAAAATGAAGAAGAAAAGTGTCAGGAGTAAAATGAAATTGGCGGCCTTCTTGACTACTTTGGCCCTTGTTTTATCCATCAAATTCCTGGTAACGGTTTTATCAATAGATTTATCAGCCAGGAATTTTAGCAGCATGTATACGGCAATAGCAACGATCGTTTCAATGATTTGTATGTTGGGTATGCTCATCTTGTTTTGGACGGTAGTATTATTTTACTCAGCCTGAAATGTAGTGGATTTCAGCGTGTTTTTGTCCAATTTCCCTAAAGTTTCTTGTTGCTTATGAGATGTGTGCCTTAAAGGATAAACATAGTCCCTTCAAAAGGAAGCCCCAAAGGTGAAAGCCGCTGTAGTCCGGTTCTTCATGGGCGCGTTGGCGGAGTGTAAGCGCTCAATGGCAGCAAACCGCTGGTTACGAGAACCCCAGACCGGGTGGTGGGAGGGGCTAATCGTGGTTCATTCATAAAGCTTTTG
>CAZFFW010000411.1:0-3147 GCA_964518125.1 uncultured Porifericola sp. | reverse complement strand
GAAAAGAGAAGACTGACGCTCAACCGTCTGGGTTTGCTCTATGACCGCGCCAGCCGCTACTGCAATGGTAATCCTGCATCCACAAATTTCGGTTGTGATGTACAACCTTTCCACAATCTTTTTCCTATTCCATTTAGTGAAATAGAAAGTAACACTGGAGCTACCCTGGAGCAGAATCCGGGATATGCCGCTACCAATTAATTATCATTAGGGCCATTTATCTTATGGCCCTTTTTGCTTTACTTTATATCTTAACTTCTTTAAAAGATCTGAAAAATGCGTCGTGTTTTCACATTTAACCTATTCTTTATTCTAATCCTGGCATTAATAGCAGCCTGCTCGACCGACAAAGTGAGCAAGAGGCCTAATATATTGTTTGCCATAAGTGATGACCAGTCATTTGCCCATACAAGTTTTAGCGGTGCAAACTGGGTACAGACACCAGCCTTTGACCGGGTAGCTGCAAATGGCATCTTTTTTAAGAACTGCTACGCAGGATCACCAGGCTGTGCTCCATCAAGAAGCTCTATTGTTACCGGGCGCTATCACTGGCAAAACGAACAGTCAGGACAGCATGCTGCGGGTTGGTTCAAAAAGTATGTCCCATTTGTAGACATGCTGGCTGCGAATGGTTACCATACTGGTCGTACTGGCAAAGGAGTAAGCCCCTTTAAATACGGAGATGATCCACTAAGGTCGGAAGACGCAGCAGGCAAAGCATACAACGAAATCAGGTACGAAGAAGGCAGTGCCGATGACGAACGTTTTGCCGATGGCATCAACAGCCTTAACTATGCGGCTAACTTCAAGCAGTTTATGGAAGAGCGGCAGGAAGGTGAGCCTTTCTTCTTCTGGTATGGCGCTACCGAACCCCACCGCCGTTTTGAGAAAGACTCCTGGAAAAGGCATGGCAAGTCTTTGGATAACGTGGAAGTTCCGGCCTTTCTACCCGATCATGAGGTAGTAAGGGGGGATTTGCTGGACTATGCCGTGGAGATTGAATGGTTTGACCTGCACCTGATGCGGATGATAGAACACCTGGAGGAGATCGGTGAACTGGAAAATACGATCATCATCGTCACATCTGATAATGGGATGGCCTTTCCCCGGGCTAAAGCCAATGCGTATGAATATGGCGTCCATGTTCCTATGGCCGTAAGTTATCCTGAAGGATTTCCGGCGGAAAGAGTGGTAGAAGACCCCATCAGCTTTGTAGATCTTGCGCCCACCATACTTGAGCTGACCAATACCAGTTCAGAAGGTATGTTGCCCATTTCAGGGAAAAGTATTGTACCCATTCTGAAATCTGAAAAAGACGGTATTGTAGATGAAGAAAAATCATATGTATTGGCCGGAAGAGAGCGGCATTCAGCCTCCCGCTATGCCAATGCGGGTTATCCACAGCGCGTAATGCGCCACGGCAATTTTCTGTACATCTGGAACATGAAGCCTGAACGCTGGCCCGCCGGTGCTCCTCAGCGCCTGGTACCAGATTCTACCGGAGCCTTGTATCCTATGTATGGCATAGATGAGGAGGGAGTACACCATTCCGACTGGGCTTTTACCGATATAGACGCTGCTCCTACCAAGTCATTTATCGTAGAGCATCATGACGATGAGCAGTATGAAAAGTACTTTGAACTGTCAGTAGGCAAGCGGCCCGAATATGAACTGTTTGATGTGGTAAAGGACCCGGACTGTCTGGATAATCTGGCCTATGAACCTGAGTTTGCCGGTATCAGAGATCAGATGGATGCTATACTGGTACAGGACTTAAAGCTCACTGAAGACCCCCGGCTAGTAGGGCCTGATGAAGGATTGTTTGATACCTACCCTCGCTACAGCCCAATGCGGGAGTTTCCCAAGCCTGATTGGGCATTATAAAATAACAGTTATGAGGTATCAAATCCTGGTTTGCTGTTTCTTATGCTTTGCTTCTTTTGCAGTAGTTAGCGCTGAATCTGGGCGGCAGAGAGTCAGCAGTAGTGCAAAAGTTTTGTTGCCAGACATTGGGCAACAGGATAAACCAGTCTTACGTCCTAACATCCTGATGATTACCTGTCATGACATTGGCCAGCATCTGGGATGTTACGGCATTGACGAAGTGCACACACCAAACATTGACCTTCTGGCCAGCAAAGGAATTATGTTTAAAAATGTCTATTCTACCTCAGGTGTGTGTACCCCCGGCAGAGGCAGCCTGCTGACCGGCAGGTATCCTCAATCAAACGGTCTGATGGGACTAACGCACGCCCCCTGGTGGTGGAAGCTTAACGAAGGCGAAAAGCACATAGCCAGCTTGCTGAAAGATTCAGGGTATCAGACTACACTGATCGGGCTACAACATGTAACTCAGGGACCGGTAAAAGAACTGGGTTACCAACAGCATCTGTCAACCAAATCAAATGCAGAAGAAACTGTAGAGCAGACGATTCAACTGATTCAGCATGCTGCATCAGAAGATCAGCCATTTTTTGCAAAAGTGGGTTTTAAAGAAGTTCATCGCCCTTTTACTCATGGTAAGGATAGTGTAGCTGGTATATTTGTGCCACCATATCTGCAAAATACCCATGCCACAAGAAACGATCTGGCCGAATTACAGGCGACCATCAGGTATTTTGATGAATGCGTGGGCAGAATATTAAATGAGCTCTACAAAAGTGATATTTCCGATCAAACGATAGTCATACTGACTGCCGAACACGGAATTCCCTATCCGGGGGCTAAGTGGACCGTAAGAAAAGCGGGCATTGAAATCCCTCTTATCATGTACCAGCCCAGTAGTATTTTTAATGGTGGAAATGTATATCAGGAAGTCATGAGCAATGTTGATGTGCTGCCAACTTTGTTTGAATATCTTGATATAGCAATACCTCAAAACATTGAAGGAATGAGCTTTTATCCGCTGATATCCGGCGCTACTGCTGAAGCGCCAATACCGGCTGCTTTTGCCCAATATACCCCTGATATGAAGAGGGATAACTTATCCCGAAGTGTCATTACAGAGAGGTATCATCTGATCCGTTATTTTGATCAGGGAAGAAGTGTTATTTACCCAACCGATGCCAATCCAGTGAAATTTGCACAGCATATAGAAAGATGTAAAACCTCCGGTACACGCCCATTCTTTCAGCTGTATGACTTACA
>CAZFFW010000410.1:0-3163 GCA_964518125.1 uncultured Porifericola sp. | reverse complement strand
CCTTTCGAGAAAACTAATAGTATTCGTACACCTTTTTTGCTACGTATGCAAAGTGCCAGTGGGGATTATAATGGCGACTTTCTATAAGTTGCCCCCGCTCATTATAAAAGTACTCCTCCTCTAGACCCTCTTTTACTCCGTCAGGATGGTTAACTATACCATTAATCCATTTCTTGTTAAGTAGCTTACCCTCGTTATTATACTCATAAGTATACCAGTATTGTAGCATCAGTCCATTAATTTCTCCAGAGAATTGAAAATACCTTTCTTCTGAGAGGCTATTATGCCGATAGATATATACCAAAGAGTCAGATTGACCTTGCCCAATCTTGAGTGTATCCCCTAAATATAAATATTTCATTGTACTCGTAGATGCGTCCTTATTCAATTTGTAGGATTGCGAAATAAGTCTTCCGGTATTATCATATTCATAGGTAAAATATCCTATTGTACGATAGGTCTCATTGTCTGGATTGATAACATTTTGACTCTTGATAATCAGCCTATCAGCCTCATCATAGTTATATTCAAAGTACCTGTATTTATGATCATCTTGAAAATAGTTTTCTTCCTTTATTAGCAACTCGTTGCTATTGTAGAAGAACTCACTGCGATGATACGGCACTTCAGCTACTGAATTATCGTGCGCTATTCCATAGGTTGAGACCATTTTTAGCTTTCCTTCCGGATAGGTCAATGAAGAAGCTACTTCATCTTCCGTGCAAGCACTAAAAGCAATCAAAAGCATACAACCAGCAAACAGGCTTTCAATAGTTTTCATGATGACAAAGGGTTAAGTGGCATTTCTTATATAAAGGAAAAAATGTTTGATGAATTTAATATTTTATGAAGAAAAACATAGCACTACCACTTATAAATATTTTTTTCACAGCTTTAACATGCCCCTGTGAAATGTAATGCTTATATTATTACGTGCTTGCGCTTCCTCATATGCATTGCTTTTTGTAGTCTACTGACTTACAGCTTCCTCTTTTGAATTATTTGCCAGCAGGCCTGCTAAAAAAGCTTAGGGTTCAAAAAATCAGAAAACAGTTGTAATACCAGTGATTGATTTTGAGGCATTGTTCATGGAGGGGCAGTCTATACAGCATGCTACTGTTCAATGCACCCTGCTTTGCTGGTATTTATTTCTCTCCTGACCACATCCCTGCGCCTGTCTCTCCCGTACTTACACAGGTATCGGAAACCAATATATGCAGCAATATCTCTCTTCCTTCGCGGTCATCGTTCTGCTTTGCCTGTTACCGCTATCCGGGGTTCAGGCACAATTTATAGACTGGACAAAGCAAACTTTTCAAAGTATTTTCAACGATACCCTTGATTCTGAGAAAGCCAAGTTCATTGCCTACCCAACCATCGCCTACGCACCTGAAACCCGCTGGGAATTTGGTGTCAGCGCCCTCTACGTCTACTACGCGGGCCAGGATACGGCCAACCGCCTGAGTGAGATCAGTGCCTTTACCTTTCTGACACTGGAGCGGCAATACGGACTCTGGCTGGACCATGCCCTCTATTCTGACCAGAGTAAGTGGTTCTTCCTGGGAAAGATACGCTACCAGCGCTTCCCGCTGCTCTACTACGGGATCGGGCCGGAGGCTCCAGCGGAGGAACTGGCCCGGGTTGATGCCAACAGCATCGCCATCCGTGAAAGGGTGCTGCGCCAGGTCAGGGGCAACCTCTACCTGGGGCTGGAGGTAGATTACCAGCAGCTATCTGAGGTATCTTTCAACATTGCCGGAGAGGAAGCCATCAGCCTCCCACTCGGGAATGAAGGTTCAGCCAACCTGGGGCTGGGAGTAGGCCTGGTATATGACAATCGCCATAATGTACTCAATGTGCGGGAAGGTTTCTTTGGCGAGACCGGCTTTCTGCGCTACGACGATGCCTGGGGCAGTGATTTTTCTTTTACCCACTATTTCCTGGATGCCCGCTACTTCAAGACGGTGGCCAGAAACCAGGTGCTGGCTACCCAGGTCTATGGCGCTTATATGGATGGGAATGTTCCTTTTAACCAGCTGGCGCTGATGGGCGGCGAAAGCCTGATGCGCGGCTACTACCTGGGCCGCTATCGTGACAAAAGCCTGCTGGCCACGCAGCTAGAGTATCGCTTCCTTCCCTTTCCCTTCAGCAAGCGCTGGGGGGCGGCGGCCTTCCTGGCGGCAGGAGGCGTAGCCCCAGTTCCCCGGGAGATCAATCTGGGCGACTGGCAGCTAGCCGGGGGAGCCGGTGTACGTTTCCTGATCTTTCCCGGCAAGGATATCTACACCCGTTTTGATGTGGCCTTCACCCGCGAAGGACCAGGTTATTACTTCTTTATCGGAGAGGCTTTTTAGCCTTAGCTAAATCTCTCTTTCACCAGAGAAGGCAATCAGAAGATGATGCCGGCCACCAGGCTGAAAATACCCATATTGGTGTTAAAACCGTCGTGTACCATAATGTCTGGGCCAACCCAGCCTGATGGGGGCTGTACAAAATAGGCATTGATATGTCGGCCTCTTCTGAATTTTTCCTGGGCACTTAGTTGGGTACTGCAAAGCAGCAGGCAAACCAGCACTGCAAATCCTATTCTCATCTCGTAATTTTTATGGTAGGTGTTTTTTCTGGTGGCGCAAAGATATATAAAGCACAAAAAAAAATAGTTTTATTTCAATTAAAAAAATAACATCATCAGAACGCATGCTAACGGCAGTCAGAAATTATACTGCCCGATTATCTTTAGATTTCTCCCAATCCGCGAATGATTATTCTTTTGAGATCAACGCACCGCAAGCCTGCTATGACGCTGCCGGCCTCACGCTGAACACTTTACCTGATCTATCCCTGCAAATCCTGTATACCCAGGATCTGCAGCTTTTTACGCTCTTGCTACAGTCATTCAAAAGCCAGCTTAACCTTTCCGGTAGTTTACTGTTAAGCTACATGAAACCACTTTTTGAACTTATGGCTGAATCAGCAAATAAAACTATTCCAGAAGTTAAACAACAGAATTATCAGACATGGCCCGGTAAGCCCTATCCTCTGGGCTCTACTTACGATGGTAAAGGTATTAACTTCGCCCTTTTTAGCGAAAACGCTACTGCGGTGTATTTATGTCTTTTTAACAAGCCAAACGAGCCGGAACATGCCTGTATCAAACTAAGGG
>CAZFFW010000409.1:0-3201 GCA_964518125.1 uncultured Porifericola sp. | reverse complement strand
TAATTTTTTATTGATTTTACCAGAAGCACTACTTTCCAAAAATATAAATAAAGCTATTTAATCAGCTTTTTCAACTATTTTTCATAGTACTTATCTAATATTCCTCCTTCTAAAAGCCCCTTCTTGTATGTAAGATATATCCTTATTTCACATACTTTTGAATAAATTATTTGAAATATTTTGAAATATATACTTGACTTTTGAATTATTACGATTAGCTTTGTTTTAACATTAACGAAAGGAAAATAAACAATAAAGAAACGTTACGGAACATCAAACGAAATCACCTATGAAAAGATCAAAGCTCATCCGGAATATCACCAACCCCGCCAGCTGCTGGGATGTCATTATAGTAGGAGGAGGTGCCACCGGACTCGGTGCAGCTGTAGATGCCGCAGCCCGTGGCTACAAAACCCTACTGCTGGAGCAATCTGACTTTGCCAAAGGTACTTCCAGCCGCAGTACCAAGCTGGTACACGGTGGCGTACGCTACCTGGCCCAGGGTGATATCAAACTGGTGAGAGAGGCCTTACGTGAAAGAGGCCTGCTGGCGCAAAATGCCGCTCACCTGGTCAAAAATGAGTCTTTCATCATCCCTAGCTACCGCTGGTGGGAAAAAGCCTACTACACCATCGGCCTGACCATGTACGACCTCCTGGCTGGTAAACTCAGCCTGGGGCGCTCAAAACCCATCTCTAAAAAAACCGCAAAAATCCGCCAGCCCAACCTCAAATCTAAAGGCCTTTTTGGCGGTGTGGTGTACCAGGACGGACAGTTTGATGATGCCCGCCTGGCCGTCAACCTGGCGCAGACCTGCCTGGAGCAGGGAGGCACCGTACTTAACTACTTCAAAGTGAAAGGCTTGCTGAAGCAGGATAACAAAGTGGCTGGTGTAGTAGCCGAAGACAGGCTGAGCGGCGAAACTTACGAACTGAGAGCGAAAGCAGTCGTAAATGCTACCGGCGTATTCGTAGACCAGCTGCTGCAGATAGACCAGCCCGGCAAAAAGCCACTGGTAAGACCCAGCCAGGGTGTACACCTGGTACTGGACAAATCCTTCCTGCAGAGCGAAGACGCCATCATGATCCCCAAAACAGAAGACGGACGCGTACTCTTTGCCGTACCCTGGCACAACAAGGTAGTACTTGGTACTACTGACACCCTGCTGAACGAAAAAAGCCTGGAACCGCGTGCCCTGGAAGATGAAATTGAGTTTATCCTGCGCACCGCTACCCAATACCTGAGCAAGGCCCCCACCCGTAAAGATGTACTAAGTGTGTTTGCCGGCCTGCGTCCGCTGGCAGCGCCACAGGATGGTTCTTCCAAAACGAAAGAAATCTCCCGCAGCCACAAGCTGATGGTTTCGGAGTCCGGCCTCATCACCATGACCGGAGGCAAGTGGACTACTTACCGCAGAATGGGTGAAGAAACCATAGACAAAGTCATAGAAATTGGACAACTTAAATTTCGCCCCTGTGCTACCGAGCACCTGGCCATACACGGCAATGCCCCGGTAAAAGACCGCAGTAATTCACTCTACGTTTACGGCTCAGACCGCAAGCTGCTGAACCAACTGGTAACCGATGAGCAGGCACTGGGCGAAAAACTGCATACCGACTATGACTACATCAAAGCACAGGTGGTGCTGGCTGCCCGCAACGAAATGGCCCTTACTGTAGAAGATGTACTGGCCCGCCGCATGAGGGTGCTTTTCCTGGATGCCCGCGCTGCCATAGATATGGCACCTGCGGTAGCTCAGCTCCTGGCTGAAGAACTGGGCCGAGATGAGGCCTGGGAGAAAGAGCAGATTGCTTCCTTCATGAAACTGGCTAACCGCTACCTGCTGGAGGCGTATTATCCCGCAGAAGTGGAAGCCCTGCTCGCTTAAGTCAACCTTTACAAACGACCATTATTTTCAAATCTCATAAACACCTTAAACATGTCAAAGTACATTCTTGCCTTCGACCAGGGGACTACCAGCTCCCGCGCCATCCTTTTTGATCACCAGGGACAGATCAAATCTGTAGCCCAGAAAGAATTTACCCAGATCTTCCCCAAGCCGGGCTGGGTAGAGCATGACCCCCAGGAGATATGGAGCAGCCAGGCCAGTGTAGCCGCAGAGGCAGTCACCAAAGTAGGGATCAACGGGGCTGATATTGCCGCCATCGGCATCACCAACCAGCGCGAAACTACCATCGTCTGGGATAGAAAAACCGGCGAGCCGGTATACAATGCCATCGTCTGGCAGGATCGTCGTACCGCTGCTTTCTGCAACAAACTGAAGAAAGAGGGCTATGCTGACCTGGTAAGATCCAAGACCGGGCTGGTGATAGATGCTTATTTTGCCGGATCAAAAGTAAAATGGATACTGGACAATGTAGAAGGCACCCGCCAGAGAGCAGAAGCCGGAGACCTGGCTTTCGGCACCGTTGACAGCTGGCTGATGTGGAAACTGACCAAAGGTGAAGTACATGCGACCGACATCACCAACGCCAGCCGCAGTATGCTCTTCAATGTACATACCGAACAGTGGGACGAAGAATTACTTGACATATTTGACATTCCCATGAGCATGCTGCCCCAGGTAAAGCAGTCCAGCGAGGTATATGGCCATACCCACACTACTCTCTTTGCCACAAAAATTCCTATCGCAGGCATTGCCGGCGACCAGCACGCGGCCCTCTTCGGCCAGATGTGTATAGACAAGGCCATGGTGAAGAACACCTATGGTACCGGCTGCTTTATGCTGATGAATATTGGCGAAAAATTCATTGAATCTAAAAATAACCTCCTGACTACCGTAGCCTGGAAGGTGAATGGCAAGACTACTTTCGCCTTTGAGGGCAGCATCTTCATTGCTGGTGCCGTAGTGCAGTGGCTGCGCGACGGGCTGGGCATCATCAAGTCATCTTCAGATGTGGAGAAACTGGCTGCCCAGGTAGAAGATGCCGGAGGAGTATCCTTCATACCCGCTTTTGCCGGACTGGGCGCTCCTTACTGGAACCAGGATGCCCGTGGCACCATGGTTGGTTTGACCAGGGGAACTACTGCCGCGCACATTGCCCGTGCCGCTTTGGAGTCAATGGCTTTCCAGACCATGGACGTTCTTAAAGCCATGGAAGCCGATGCCGGTATGGAGATCAAAGAACTGAGAGTAGACGGAGGCGCCACGGTCAACAACCTGCTCATGCAGTTCCAGGC
>CAZFFW010000408.1:0-3223 GCA_964518125.1 uncultured Porifericola sp. | reverse complement strand
GGTTTGAAAGGTTAATAGTAAATTGATAAAAAAATGCTATGTCTTCAGTAGAAGTTAAAAAGAAATTGATTGACAAAATTCAGGCTTCTGACGATGCCCACTTGCTTGAAGAAATGCTAAGATTGATTGAAAGCGAAAGCCAGGATTTGGGTATCTACCAACTGAGCAGGGAGCAGCAACAAGCCATTGAGCAGGCGAAGGCACAAATTGATAAAGGACAATATCTCTCTAATGATGAAGCTAATGATGAGATTGATCAATGGCTAAAAGAGTAGTATGGTCTTTAAGAGCACAGAGCGACCGAAAGGATATTCTTAAGTATTGGAACCAGAGAAATAAATCCAAAGCCTACAGCATCAAATTAAACTCACTCATCAAAGAAGCGGTCGAATTGGTGGCTCGTTATCCCAAAATTGGTAAAGAGACAGATAAAGCGCATGTCAGGGTCAAAGTAGTACGCGATTATCTGATCATCTATGAAGAAGCACCTTCGCAAATTGAAATCCTGACTATCTGGGATAGCCGACAAGACCCTGATCAGTTAGATGTTATGCTGGAATGAAATTACCCCGCCTATCCTGTTCAGCACTCCGGCGACTTCGCTAACCTGCTGGCCTGCGATGCCTTCATGATGCAACCTGACGACAAAAGTACGTTCAAAGCCGGGGAAGCCTAATTGGGATGATGCATGATTGGTAGGTTTGAAAAATGAAGGAAAATTTATTATTTGAACACTAAAGAATATAACGGTTGATCTCGTAAAATATCCATCATCCTCTTGTGTGAATGAGAAAGGCCATTGTATCGCCACTTAAACGGAGACAAAAATGATGTTCAACATTCCCTTGAACTCTGGGCAGCGTATTATTAAACCAAGCGTAATAAAGTTTACTAAAGTAAGTGTTCTAAAAGATGAAAATCACTTTTCAGGATAAAGCTCAAAGCAATGAAGCACAGGAGAAAGCGTACTTGCAACTATCTCCTATTGAGAGAATCTATTCTTTTATCAACCTGAACTATCAGCTTAAGGATTTCCCTTCCAAAGCTGAAATAGAAAAAAAGGATAACTTCATCATCAATATCAAATCTAACTAATGGCAAGTCCCTGGGAAAAGAATATCAACACCTTTATAGAGCTAGCCAATAAGCATAGTGTCAGAATGTTAATGGTGGGAGGAGGTGCAGTGAATTTCCATGGATACCAGAGGCATTCTGCTGATGTTGATTTTTGGATTGATACCAAAGAAGAAAATTTTAGAAAGCTGGTCCTTGTATTTAATGATATGGGCTACGAACTGACTGACTTTCCGGAGGCCGTCAAAAACCAGCAACAGAATATTTCAGTCAAATTTTCTCCCGAAGATTTATACCTTGAATTGATTACAAATTTCTCAGTAAACAAAAGTTTTGACCAGGCTTATGCTGAAGCGGAATCTGCTACGGTTAAAGGTAATCCGTTCCTGAAATGGCATGTCCTATCTTTTGATGACCTTATCACCAGTAAAGCTAAATCGCGTAGGCCAAAAGACCTCCTGGATATTCAGGAGTTACAAAGAATCAAAGCCACATCTGGGAACAAAGGCAAAAACCCTGACAAAAATAGCTAACACTCCGGCACCTTCACCGAAATATTCACTGCCAATCCACCCTGCGAAGTCTCCTTATATTTGTCACTCATATCCTTGGCCGTTTCCCACATGGTTTTGATGATGCCATCCAGCGAGACTTTGGCATCGGCAGGATCACTTTCCAGGGCCAGGCGTGAAGCAGTAATCGCCTTGATAGCACCCATGGAATTACGCTCAATACAAGGCACCTGTACCAGTCCGCCTACCGGGTCGCAGGTAAGGCCCAGGTGGTGCTCCATGGCGATCTCGGCAGCCATCAGGGTTTGCTCTACGCTGCCTCCCAGTCCTTCGGTAAGGGCCGCTGCCGCCATAGCCGACGACACGCCGATCTCCGCCTGGCAACCGCCCATAGCCGCTGAAATGGTGGCGTTTTTCTTGAAGAGCGTACCGATCTCTCCGGCCACCATCAGGAAGTTGATGATCTCATCCTGCTGCACTTTTTCTTCCGAAAAGCAGATGTAGTACATCAGCACGGCAGGTATCACGCCGGCAGCGCCATTGGTAGGTGCCGTGACGATACGGCCAAAGCTGGCATTCTCTTCATTGACCGCCATCGCAAAGCAGCTGATCCACTTCAGGATGGTAGAAAAATCATAGGGACGGCGACGTATTTCTGCCAGCCAGGCTTCGGCATCTTCAAAGCGGGTATCGTCCATCAATTTGCGGTTGATACCTGCTGCCCTGCGCTTTACATTCAGGCCACCGGCCAGGGTGCCCTCGGCATGACAGCCTTTATACATGCTTTCCAGCATCACCCACCAGATTTTCAGCAGGCCGCTGCGCACTTCTTCCGGTGATCGCCAGGCCTGTTCATTGGCCCAGACCATTTCACGAATACGCAGGTTATGCAGTTGGCAGTGGTTCAGCAGTTCTGCCCCATTCTGGGAGGGATAGGGTAGCTTTACAGTATCGGTTTCGTCCGGCTGCTCATTTTCTTTTTTAACAAAACCCCCGCCTACGGAATAGTAAATATCCTCAAAAGATTTTTCTGCCGTAAAAGCCTTGAACTTCATTCCATTGGCATGTTCGGGCAGCTTTTCGCCCCCACGCATCACAATGTGCTGATCGGGATCAAAAGTAATAGGATGCTGATTATTAAGGCAAAGCCGGTGCTCCTGGTGGATCTGCTCTTTGATCTCCTGCACCCGGGGAATGGGAATGGTGACGGGGTCCTGTCCGCTCAGGCCCAGCATCACCGCCAGGTCGGTGCCGTGCCCTTTACCGGTGAGGGCCAGCGATCCGTAGAGCCACACCTCTACCGACTCAATTTTTTCCAGGGGAAGTTGCTGCTGCAATTCACTCAGCCAGCGTTGTGCCGCACGCCAGGGACCCAAAGTATGCGAACTGGAAGGCCCCACCCCAATCTTGAACATATCAAACACACTGATCTTCTCCATAGCGCAATGGTAACGCTAATTCACCTTTTTTCGCTCAACGAAAAGGCAATTATTTTTGCTGATGTTGATGCGTTGATTTGTTTAACTGTTTATCCCTTCTACAGATCAACCCATACACGTATCAACAAATCAACATCGTGTTACTTAGGTCGGAAAGGCTTGATCACCTCCTCGTTGCACTCCAGGTAGGGGCCTTCC
>CAZFFW010000407.1:0-3228 GCA_964518125.1 uncultured Porifericola sp. | reverse complement strand
TTATAACCAGAGTAGTGGTAGTAGATCAGAATAGTAAGCACTTCACTTTCCGATAATCCAGAGGGGCGTCCTGCTCTTTTTAGTACGTTACCCATTTGCTTGCTTTCCTGCCAGGTGCGAAAGGCTTTGCAAAAATCATCCAATAAGATGAACATATGGATCAGTTTTTCTTCGTATTTTGGCCTGTACATAAGACTATTATTTGAGTGTTGATGAACTGGAATTCTAAATTTACTCAAATTTTAGTCTTATTTCTCTTTTATTACCCTCATTATCAGTGGTTTAAATACCGAACTCACGTTGAAAACATATTTCAGAACCGACAACGAACCTCAGCAACAAACGGTATTTTGAAAGTTTCTGCATCCTTACAATTCATCAAAGTACTTAGTGACTTTGGAGTACAGTATTACCAGGATATAGATAAGGTACTCACCAATGAGACTTTTGAGCAAGCCATCAAACGTATACCAGGTCAAAGTAGCGGGACTTCTCTCAAATATTTCTTTATGCTCGCTGGAGATGAAAACACGATCAAGCCAGACAGGATGGTTCTGAGGTTTTTGCAGGATGCTACCGGCATTTTATTTAAGCCGGAGGAGTGTCAGTTACTGCTTAGTGAGGTAGCTCATAAGTAGAAAAGCCACAGGGTAAAAGTAACACCTCAACAACTTGATAATTTAATCTGGCAGTTCCAGAGGGAGCAGAAGAAGTCAGCGGCTTAAAAAATTATAAGTAACTCAAAATACACCATCAAATTTAAAATGTGTTAGTAATGCAAAAAGAATTGATTTTGTCTGGTTTTAACAATCGGAAAATTATTCACCTGATTGTTTCAATTTTAGTGGACGTTTTGGGAATGAGTACATACCTGATACCCGTCTTAGGTGAAGTTGGAGACGTTGTATATGCACCAATATCAGGCATTACAATTTTTATTATGTATCGCATGAAATTTTGGGTCGGTTTAGGTGGAGGCGTATTAGGTTTTACAGAAGAGATACTACCTGGTACGGATATAATGCCTACCGCGACAGTCTTGTGGGCGTATACCTACGTTCTTAGGAAAGACGAGACTTTAAAAAAGTACATTGAAGATAAAAAGAAAGAAGCTAAGATATTGGAAAGCTTGAACTAATAATAGGCTCACACTGCACAACCGAACCTATTTCATATTAAATAAGAATTCACTCACCTTTAACCGAATTAGTGTGAAACCATCTCACTAATTCTGAAGCCTTATAGATAGTGTGCATTTCTTCCTACTTAAGTCTTCTCAATCATATCATCTTCCGGGAGAAACCCCCAAACTTGTGTGCCATAGCGACTTTTTCACACATGCGCTACGCGCTTACCGCTTTCCTTGCCAATAGATAGTTTGATCACCATAGAAGCATCATCATCAAAGGAGACTCCGCCCCGGCTACAGCCGGTAGTGGTTTTCTGGAAGACCGCCAGGAACATGGACGCCGGGAGGGTATTTTGAAATCAATAATTCTGAAAGTCTGTTTTTGGAGGTACACCCAGCTTATTTGAAACATCAAAATAAAGGCCCTTTTACTGTCCATCCAATCCATACCAAAATTAACAAGAGGAAAATTTATAGGCTTATCCTGAAGCTTACAACCTTTCATCAAAACTAAAACTTTCATTTCCTACCAGCTTGATTTTGCTGAAATCCGGATGCCGGGTATTGAGGATGTAATTCCATTCATGAGGAAGGATGGAAGATGGGGTTTTGAGGATCGGGTACTTGTTTTCTATATACCATGCTTTGCCCAGGTTGATGCATTCTTCGCAGAAACCTTTGCGCCAGTTCTGAGGCAGCTCGTTTTCCTGAATAGTAAGTACAGGCAGTTCATCAGGAACAAAGATGATCATGGTACGGAATAGCTGATCATTGCCGCTGTTGCTTCTGTGGACCAGGTTTTCTAAACACGCTAAGGCCCTGGAAGCACTGCTGTAGATGACATATTGCCCATCTTCATTCCAGCGGTTGCGAAAGCCGGAAGCCGCCAATTCTCCGGCATACCTGGCTTTGGTGATTCTGTAAACCAGCATCAGGAGAAATCACCGTATTCTATACGGGTAAGTTCTCTACTCACCAGCTCAATACCGGAGATGTAGTTGAGCAGCTTTTCAGGTACGCGGCCTTCTAGCCCATAAGCAGGTTTGCTGAGCCAGCGGGCAAATTCCTCACTACTGCCAAAGACGTCTTTCCCTTTCTCAAAAAGTTCTTTGAGCTTCAGGAGATGCTCTGCATCTGTTTTCTTCAGGTCTTTGTTCTTGCTTTTGTAGTTGCTGATCGTCCTCACATCCAGCCCTATAAAATCAGCGATGGCTGCTTTGGAGTAACCACTCTGGTTTACCAGCTTATCAAACAAGGTGATGGAGATGCCTTTCTCTGCTGTATCTATGACCTGATAGGGATTCATGCTCTGTTTGTTTCGTCTTCTCAAGTATACGAATATATTCCTAATCTGGTTGGAAAATTTGCTTTACCATCTTTTCCATGAAGCTGAGAAGATTTTAAAATTCAATAAGTGTGACACTGTCATACTTATTGATTGCTGAAATAAAAAAATTGTAGTATGGATCGGGTGTTAAAGCTTTTCTATTTTCTCTTCTTCCGGAAAGTAACGCCAATCCTGGGTGCCATACCTGCTTTTGCGCATATGTGCTACTCTTTTCCCAGTCCCTTTGTCTTTGGTTAAGTTGATCACCATAGAAGCATCATAATCTACCGAGGCTCCTGCTCGACTACTGCCGGAATAGGTTTAAAGTATGATACTAGGGACATAAAAGCCGGAAAATCCTGCAAGAGCCTAGACATCCTTTCCGGTCTTCAAAGTAACTGTTCACGCTTGCTGAAGGTAATAAGGAGGTTCAGGTCTTTACCCGCACCTCCATTCTCAAACTTACTTAATTACTTCTTCCGGAATATTGATTCATTTGACACAAAAGCCCCGAATCAGTTTCCACATAGTAGCGATTTAAACTGGATTTGGCATAGCTCACTTCTTTTGGTGAAGCCCTTTCAGAAGGGGCCTGCCGTTCTTATCTATATCAAACTTAGACCCCGGCGGCAGATGAATTCTGGCTTCTAGATTTGCTTAGCCTCTCTTCCAATTTACCCATATCCTCGCTGAGTTTCTGCTCTACTACTTTGGCATAAATTTGTGTAGTACGCAGGCTGGTATGGCCCAGCATCTTACTTACAGATTCAAT
>CAZFFW010000406.1:0-3262 GCA_964518125.1 uncultured Porifericola sp. | reverse complement strand
TTTAGTAGCAGCAAGATCTATCTGGAGGGCTGGTTACTAATGGCTATTAAAAAAGTCCCGGTTGGTATGAGGTAACTTCAAAGTCGCTGTTGCTGTCAGGCTTAAGCTTAATAACATAGCCATGATGATTATACACCCACTCCACAAACTGCTTATTATATTCGGGGAGTTTCCTGGTGGAGAAGATATCCAGGTAATGTTCATACTTTTCAGCTTTTTGGTTGAGGGTACCATCATTATTGAATATACTCCCTGCCCCTGAAATCCCTTTGACAAAAGCTTCAAACTCCTTATAGTCACTCGCATTCAGGTTTTTGATAGCCTCTTTCCGGAGCCTTGAGCGGAAGCCTTCAAAATCCACCTTAAGCTTATCAATTAACTGCCGGTCCCTCTGGATTCTCTTCCTATCTGTGGGACTGTTTTTTTTGCCTGGTGTCCGATGATCCTGTACAATACTCACAGGAATTACCGCCTCGTTTTCCAGCAGGGTTTTTATATATCCACCAGGATTTTTGACTTTACCTTTCTCATACTGGCTCCGGGTGTAGATAATTTTTTCAAGGATGTCTTCTTGTTTGTAATTTTCAACAAAGCTTTCTGCCTGTTTTCTATTGACACCTAGTTCAATAAGATCTTTAAGTAACGAGCCTTTGCGGCTTCCCGAAAGCATATATGCTTCTTTGTCACCGGAAACAGTGATATCAAATGCTATCTTTGCTACTTTGCGGCCCTGCTTTATTTCCTGAAACGAAAAGCTGATGTCACACTTCTTCCTGAGTTCTTTTTCAGCAATCTTTAGGCAATTACGTTTGAAGTCAGCATAGAGGTTGTAGTTTTCTGCGTCTAGCAGTTCTTTTAGTTCTTCCAGTTCAAAGGTGACTTTTCCTCTGTAGGCATACTGCTTCAGCAGCTGATACATCCTGACAGAATAGGTGCTTTTTACTGAGAGTGTGTTTCTTAAGTCATAGCTGGTAAAGTTTTTACTCAACTCCAAAAGGTAGGGCCTGAGATCAGGGTGAAATATGACTTCCACATATGGCTTATCCTCATAGTAGTCAGCACTATAAAATATGTTCCTTTGCCGAATGTTTCCGTTTTCACTAACCTCTATTACCTTACGCATTAAGGCTTTGGTTACTTCTCTGGCCCGTATGGATTCTCCTTTATGGTTGGTACCAATCTGTTCTACAAAATCTTTAAAGTAAACTCTCTGCTTGTGAAAGCTGCCCTGGTCCTTATCTAGCTGTGAAATGAGAATATCCAGGAGCCTGTGCTGGGAAATACTAAAGCCCTTCAACTTTGCATTGATAAGGTCATTGCTCTTGACGATAAGCGCTGAATTACTCTCCTTAGTAGGCATATGTCTGGTTATGAATAATAGCCAAATTAACGAAATATGAGTTAATTAATCAAGCTCATACTTCATTCCCCATTTTCCTCATAGTTAGCCTCCCCAAAAACCTCATAGTTGGTAATTATCGTCCCAAAGATAAAGCTGCACCCTATAGCCAGTGGTTACTTCATCTGTCATCCATTACTTCATGAAAAAGAAAAATATAATTTCTACGAGCTCTTATTTGTGCTCATACCAGCAATAAACAATTGTGTGTGCAGTCCAGGCCTTACATTGACCTGGATAGGTTATAATTTCTATGTTACCTCTTTTCTTCCCCAAAAACCTCATAGTTAGGAATCAGTTATCTGCCCCAGACTTGGTAATGGCAGTAGAAAGGAGTTGATTTTGCATCTAAATTGGTTACTATACCTGCTTCCCCAAAAACCTCATAGTTTGCTCCCCATTTTCCTCATAGTTATTATCCCCAAAAACCTCATATTTAAAAATATTTAGGTTAAAAGCATCATAAGAGCTGGTAATCAGGCATAAATTTCAGCAATACACGCCTTCCCCATATTACTCATATATACGCCCCAAATACCTCATACTTCCCCATTTTCCTCATAATTACGCCCCATAAAGCTCATAATAGTCCCCATTTTCCTCATAATAACCCCCAATTAACTCATATTAATTAACCTTAATAGTTGAAAGCCAGATAGTTACGAAGCCCTAAACAATAAACAGTTAAAAAAATATAAACAACAACAGTATATGAATAAATTTACCTGCCAAAAGAAAAACAGAAGTAACAACTAAAGATTTAGTTATAGCATAATGACTATTAATGAGGCAAAAAATATCGCCATATCTGACATTTTGGCGCATTTGGGATACACTATTGAAAAACGAACCGATGGTGGGAGGGAAATATGGTATACCCGGAATCCATTGAGAGAAGAAAATACAGTGTCTTTAAGCGTTAATATTGAGAAAAACGTGTGGTATGATCTGGGGACCGGAAAAGGAGGTGACTCAATTGATTTTGTTAAAGAATACCTTGGAAAAGGGACATATGATGCACTTCGCTGGCTGCATGCATATGTATCTGCCTCAGGATCTGCTACTGAACACATTTTTAGCCAGGAAACAAACTATGAGGAGAAATCAGGTCGTTTTAAAGTTTTTTCTGTCAAAAAAATTTACAGTACAGCACTAAAAGAGTATTTACTTAGTAGATGTATTCAGCCTGATTTGGCCAGTTTCTACCTTAGCCAGGTTCATTTCATTGATTCAACAAAAGGGAAGAAATACTTTGGGCTTGGTTTTCAAAATGAATCTGATGGGTTTGAAATAAGGAACCCTCTTGGCTTTAAAGGATGCGTGGGCCATAAAGATATCACTTTCATACAGGGCGACGAAAGTTCTGGCAGGCTCCATGTCTTTGAAGGGGTCTATGATTTTCTGTCATTTCTGGAGATACAGAAGAAAAGCAAACCACCTGGTAAGGTGATCGTTCTTAATTCTACCAATATGGCTAGGAGGGCTGTTCAGTTTATTCATCAATTAGTGGATCTTGGTGAGGCCATTGATGATCTCGTACTTTATTTTGACAATGAAACATCCGGAAGCCAGGCGGCAGTAGCAGTAGAAACGGCAAAGCAGCATTTCCTTAACCTTAAGTGCCCTGTTTATTCAGCTCAAATAAACTATGAGGCCTACCATGATCTGAATGACTACTGGAAGGATACCCGGAGTCATCGAGAGTTTGTGATGGCGCCAGCATGATGTGTAAATACTTTTTATGCTCCAGGGTCTCAACTTATGAACTCAATACATCATCCAAGTCAGCACTGAATGCATCCTGGTATTATTCTCCAATGTAAAACATTATAGTTTTAGCTGTACCACCCTTGCTATTGTTAA
>CAZFFW010000405.1:0-3267 GCA_964518125.1 uncultured Porifericola sp. | reverse complement strand
GGTGAGGCGTACATGCTGTGTTTTGATCTGCTCCAGGTTCTGCTGGTTTTCTTCAGAAGTGATCTTGAGCAGGTAAAGCGGACGGTTTTCATAAGTGCGGCCGTATTCTTCCAGGCTCACCCGGGGAGAAGCTTCGGCCAGCGCCTGGTAGAAGTTCAGCATCTGCGTATGCTCAGCATGCATCTGCCCCACCTGGAAGCCAAGTATTTCTTCAGGAGTAGGTATATCAGGGTTGTAAGAAGTGCCTTCCGGCAGGTAGTAGTCTAATGTGATGTCGTCTAAGGTCAACTGCTGCGCTACTCCGAGGGTGGACAGGCAAAGCAACAATAGTAGTAATTTTTGTTTCATCATGAAGGTTAGGGTTTAATTTTGACATTTAAGTAGCGAACAAATATATTAAGGAATGATCAAGATAATAGAGGATAATATAGAAGAACTCAGTGCTATTTGTAAATCAAATCGTGTTGCCGAGCTCTATTTGTTTGGATCAGCCGTTTCCGGAGAATTTACCGACAGCAGTGATTTAGATTTTGCTGTACTTTTCGCCGAGTTTTTATCTCCATTAGAACATGGAGATGCATTTTTCTCCCTGAAGGAAGATTTAGAAAAGCTATTCGGCTGCGAAATTGACTTGCTATCCTATCGGGTCATTAAAAATACTATCTTCAAAGAGGAACTTGACAGGACTAAAGTAGCCCTTTATGCCGCCAAAAGAAGTGCTTAAATACATTCTTGATATAGAATCCCTGATAGTAGAGCTTGAAAAAGTGCTAAGCTTACATGCTGGAGATTATACAAAGTTTAGCTCAAATTTTATGGCAGTCAGAACCGCAGAACGTGATTTAGAAATCATCGGTGAAGCTGTTCGAAAACTAATCGAGATTGATTCAAGCCTGAACATTTCAAACTACAAACAAATCATTGGTCTGAGGAATATGATTGTGCATGCTTATGACTCCATTGATCCAACTACGCTCTGGCGAATCATGATTAAAGACCTTCCTATCCTTAAAAAGGAAATAAATGAGATAAAAAAATAACTGCCCGGTAAGACGTATTGTCCTCTTTTTGCCCATCTGATAGCATGCTTCCCTCTTCCGCACCTTAAGCATTCAACAAATAATATTTACGCGTGAATCATTCAGGATCAGGGCTTAGCTGAGCGCCAGATTTGGGGGAGCATTAACAACAAAGGGCAAAGATATAGTTTGTTCACAAGTTTAGGATTTGCTTTTTGATCTTTTTGTGTTAAAAATAGCGAACAATATAATAAGGCTTAAATTTGTGAAGAAACCTTAGACATTCATTTTTTAAAAAAATAACAAAAGCATGAAAACCATTGACGACATCAATTTTTCGGGTAAGAAGGCACTGGTGAGGGTAGACTTCAACGTACCCCTGGATAAGAATCATAAAATCACTGACGATAACCGCATGCAGGCAGCGGTACCTACGCTGAAGAAAATCCTCAAAGATGGTGGCTCAGCGATCCTGATGTCACACCTGGGACGGCCCAAAGAGGGGCCGGAGGAAAAATATTCCCTCAAGCACCTGGTAGATCACCTTTCTGAGTTACTGGGCGGTACCAAGGTGCATTTTGCCAACGACTGTGTAGGCCCGGAGGCAGAAGAAAAAGCCGGGCAACTCAAGGCTGGTGAGATATTGCTGCTGGAAAACACCCGCTTCCATAAGGAAGAAAGCAAGGGCGATGAGGCACTGGCCAAAAAGATGGCCAAGCTGGGCGATGTGTACGTGAATGATGCCTTCGGCTCCGCGCACCGGGCGCACTCCTCTACCACTACGGTAGCCCAGTTTTTTGACGAAAAAGCCGCCGGTTATCTGCTCAAAGCCGAGATTGACAATGCCGACAAGGTGATGGAAAGTAAGGACCGGCCTTTTACGGCCATCATGGGCGGTGCTAAAATTTCTGACAAAATAGAGATCATTGAGCGCCTGCTGGATAAGGTGGATAACCTTATCATTGGCGGGGCTATGAGCTATACCTTCTTCAAAGCCATGGGCGGCAATGTGGGCAAATCGCTGGTGGAGGAAGATAAACTGGACCTGGCCAATGAACTGATTCAAAAAGCCAAGGAAAAAGGCGTACACCTGCACCTGCCCATTGACTCGGTAGTGACGCAAAAAATAGAAGAGGGCGCGGAGACCAAAGTAACGAACAACCACGCCATACAGGACGGCTGGATGGGCGTAGACATCGGCCCGGAAGCGCGTCAGGTATTCGGACAGAATATTGAGAAGTCCAAAATCATTCTCTGGAACGGCCCGATGGGTATTTTTGAGATTGAGGATTTTGCCGAAGGCACGCGCCACGTTGCCAAGGCGGTAGTGAATGCCACCGAAAAAGGCGCTTTCTCCCTGATCGGTGGCGGCGACTCAGCCGCGGCGGTCATCAGCATGGGTTTTGGCGATAAGGTGTCTTACGTATCTACCGGCGGCGGTGCCCTGCTGGAGTACATGGAAGGCAAAGAACTTCCCGGCGTAGCGGCTTTGGGGTAGTTACCTTTTCTGAAAACTGCCGGATCATTACAGTCCGGCAGTTTTCCTTACAAAAAATAATTTAGTATGCTGAGCATTGATGAGATTAAAGAAATCGCTGTTCCTATCCTGAAAGCTCATGGGGTTTCGCAGGCTGGCGTTTTTGGCTCTTATGCCAAAGCACAGGCGGATGATCAGAGTGATATTGATATCCTGGTAAAACTTAGCATCCCCATCTCTTTGCTTGACTTTGCCAGAATTAAATTATCTCTGGAAGATGTACTAGAAGCTAAGGTGGATCTGCTTGAATATGACGCCATAAAACCAGCATTTAAAGAGAGAATCTTGGAAGAAGAAATCCTCATACTCAATGAAGTCACCCGATCGTGATCTGGCTTACCTGGACGATATACTGAATGCTATCAAACTGATTCATGCTTACATGAATAACGTTTCTGAGGATTCTTTTTCGGCCAATCCCGAAAAACAGGATGCCGTCCTTCGCAGAATTCAGATTATCGGTGAGGCTGTAAAGAAAATATCTGATGAAACCAGAAGGGCTTATCAAGATGTACCCTGGAGAGAAATTGCAGGTATGCGCGATATCGTGGTTCATGATTACGGTGGTGTCACCCTCCCCCTGATTTACAGAGTGGCTACTTCAGACATATTAAGCTTGGAAAAGCAGATCAAAAAAATAAGACAGCAAATCGCCCCATGATCATCCCCACTGCCAACCGTCTTCAACATATTAAAGAATACTACTTTTCC
>CAZFFW010000404.1:0-3289 GCA_964518125.1 uncultured Porifericola sp. | reverse complement strand
TGAAGAGGGTATCAAATTAAGCTAAAGCTTAGCTCTCTGCTTGACCATGTATGGCTAAGTTAGTTTTTCCAAGCTTTGGCGGGCGTAATCCCGGTACCATGCGATTTCGCATTTTTGCAGATATGCATTAAGTGCCATTTGCCGTTTTTCCGGCTGATGCCTGGTCTGCAACTCAATTTTCATCAGTTTTCTGTTCCAGATAGCATTTTCACGACTGATCAGGGCAAGTCTCTCTGGCGGGTCAGTCGGCAATGGCTTATCAAAACCTAATTCATCCACAATGCTGTCAAGTAGCGGAATATAGCCATCAGCAAAAGTATCACCGGCGGCCTGCAGGTATTCGGCATAATCCTCCATGATACTCAGCCGTTGGAAAATACCACTATCCTGGCTGAGTTCTGCCAAAGCCTTTTCAATCCATTCCTTTGCCTGGTCAAATTGCTGCAGCGCCAGGTTACTCTTAACCAGTAGGCTCAGGTCAAGAAAATAAAGCAAATCATGATCGGATGGGCTCAGCTGATGCACTACTTTCTCCAAGTAGGTGATCGCTGAGGCAAACTGAGCGGCTTCGTAATAAATGTAGCCAACCTCATGGTTGAGTTTCAGCTGCAGCACATCTTCATCCCAGCTGGCTTTCTGACTCCGGGCGTAATCCTGTACGAGCCTTATTTTTTCTTCAAAATCCTTGGCTGTTAGTTCTGAATGCATTTTTAACAGTAGTTCAGCACTAAGAAAATCCTTATTCAACTGATCCTTATTCATAGCTTACCAAGCTTACTTGTGTTTTTGTATTCTCCTAGCTTACGCATTAGCCCCTCTTCATGAAAGTCATTGCAGACCATTTCTTCAATTGTTTTCTGAGAAGTAAAACTGCAAATTAAACTCGGGTATTGAGTGCTGTCATTTAAAGTAAATTCTCATGAGGATGAGACTTTAGAATTGTCCCATATTGAAGAGGTTAAATTCCAAAGCTTTTTTAATGCCAATGGGAAATGAACAGATTTCATTTCCCATTGGCATCTTTAATAGAGCTATGAGCGATTTCAAGCATTCGTAGCTCTTTCTATCAAAAAACTGATTAAGCCTTTTTGAAATATCGCATTAGACCGCTCAGGAAATACCTATGATCACTTTGCCCTTGGCTCTTCCGGTAGCTAAGTACAAGTAAGCCTCTATACCATCTTCGAGAGCATACACCCTATCAATTACCGGCTTGATCTTCAAACTTTTCACCATAGCAGAGATGCTATCCAGTTGCTCACCGTTGGGCTGCATCCATGTGAGTTTGTAGTCGGCAGACTTTTTATCAATCAGTTTAGAAAAATTTTCCGGCAATGTATATCCTTCCATACCCATCATTCCGGCCGTTTCCTCATCGGGTACACTCGCAATACTGCTTACTTTGCCACCTATTTTTATGATCTGGAAAGCTTCCAGCGTATAGTCCCCTCCCAGTGTATCAAATACAAGGTCTAAGTCCGATGCTATGGACTTGTAATCTTCTTTTTTGTAGTCTATTACACGGTCAGCGCCCAGGGCTTTCACCCATGCAACATTCTTAGTGCTGGTGGTTGTGTACACATAAGCTCCTTTGGACTTGGCATATTGGATAGCAAAACTGCCTACACCACCCGAGCCTGCGTGAATAAGGATCCGGTCGTTTTCTTTAAGACCCACCCGCTCCAAAGCTTGAATGGAGGTAAGGCCGACCAAAGGCAAGCTCGCCGCCTCTTCAAAAGATATGTTATCGGGTTTTTTTGCTACAACTGTATCATCAACTGCGACATATTCTGCTACTGTACCCATCTGGTTTTGCGGAACCCGGCCATATACCGCATCGCCTAGCTCAAAGTCGGTGACCTCTGCTCCTTTTTCTGCTATCACTCCACTTACATCAAAGCCGATAGTGGATGGCAGATCCAATGGAACCTTATCTTTTAATCCTCCACTCACCAACTTATAGTCGATAGGGTTGAGTGCCGCAGCTTTTATTTCAATAAGAATATCCTTTGCACTGATGGATGGTTTTGCGGTTTCGTTTAAAGATAATCCATCTTTCAATTCACCGTATTTTGTTATTTGTAGTGCTTTCATGATTTGTCTTTATTTTAAAAAATTCATTCATGCAGATGAGTATAACTCATACTGCTTTTATGCTTCGTTGTATTAATGCTCAATTTGATTGAGCCTCGTTACTATCCTGCGTCTTGCTAGAGAGTATTATGATCCATTCGCTGAGCAATTCCTTCAACTGTACGACATCAGACAACTGGACATTTTCAGTGAGTAAACTGTTAAGAAGCTTTTCAGGAATGTGCCTGGCTTCACTTTTTAATTGCTTTCCTTTTTCAGATAGGTGAACCTCTACACTTCGCTCATCTTTACTGGAGCGCCTACGGCTCAGTAGCTCCATTTTTTCCATGCGCTTTAGCAAAGGAGATAGCGTATTGGTATTGAGCATAAGTCTATCCGAAATATTGTTGACCGATAGCCCATCGTTTTCCCACAATACAATGAGCACCAGGTACTGCGGATACGTCAGGCCCAACTTCTCCAGAAAAGGCTTATAGGCTTTTGTGATAAGTCTAGAGACTGAGTAGATCGGAAAGCAAATTTGATTTTCCAATTTTAGCTTTGAGTCACTCATCGGAAGTCTATTTTTCTTTTTTTCGCATTCTCCAGGCTTTCCAGGAGCCGGCTGACCACAATGCCCACACGATCAGTACTGGTTGGAAAAACAAACGGATCAAACGGGCTCTGTCTGAATCCAGTGCGCCAAAGGCATCTTTACCGTCCAGGTACTGCGCGACATTGCCGGGAAATACCAGGATGAAAAAAAGCGCCAGTGCCCAACCGAAATTCACCCGTTGTTTTTTCCAAAACGCCAGCCCTAGTCCCAGTATAATTTCTACTATGCCCGACAAGACCACCACCAGGTCTTTGCTAAGCGGCACCCAATCCGGTACCTGCGCCTGAAAGTCTACCCGGTTAAAAGTAAGGTGGCTAAAACCTGCATAGATCATAAATAGCGACAGTAGGATGCGAAATATATTTTGTGCTAATGTGGTATCAACGTATCTTTTCATAAAAAAATAATAACGTGTGCGTTTATATCGTACACGATATTATTGCACAAAGGTTTAAATAAAGACCAAATTTTACTTTGAATACATGAGGGAGAAGAGGACACTACGAAGGCCTGTTCATACCTTTACCATGAGCAACAGTCTGAATAAAGAGAGATATTATTGTGAATCAATGGTTTGAATAGCAGGCAGATTACACCATT
>CAZFFW010000403.1:0-3342 GCA_964518125.1 uncultured Porifericola sp. | reverse complement strand
CTGAAGGGTGGGCATAAGACTGTTTGAAATAGGACTTGTTAATTAACAAAAAGTCCAAGTCTGATATTTCTGTTGTTCTAAGTTTTATGTCAAGTTTATCGTTTCTCATTGGTGTCTTTAAAATGCCTATAACGGCTGCCATAGGCGCTGCGAAGGCGCAGCCGTAGCTTTACGCTTATGGCTTTTTATGCTCTGTGCTTTACAGTTTTTCAATCTGTTCCTTGCTTAATCTGGTATATTTAGCAATCATTTCAACTGGATGGCCATCCTTTTTCATTTCTCTGGCAACATCAATCATTCCTTCACTCTTTCCTTCCTGCTTTCCTTCTCTTTTCGCAGTTTCAATGACACTGTAGTTGTCTCTGTAGGTTTTCAAGCTTTCTTCGTATGCTTTCATATCTTCTGGGTTTAACTTAGCTACTTCAGCTTCTGAGAATAACTTCTCAAATACCTTTTCCTGTAATTTAACGGGTCTACTTTGTAATTGGTGCAGATTCTTCAGTACATACATCCACTTGTCAAAATGACTTTCTAACTCATCCTCACCCTTTCTAAATTTAGGCATTTCTAAGTAGATAAAGGTCAACTTGTCATAAAAGACTTCTTGGGTTTCTTTATCTATCAGTTGTACTTCTCTCATATACCGCTCTTGCTGACTTTGGTCTGGAAAACTAAAGTTCAAAATGCCTACTGTATAAACAGCTTTTAGGTAATAATCCCACTCTCTACCTTTCGGCGCCTGACTTTGTATTGGAAAGGTTGAATAGAAAATACTCCTGTCTTTGAAATACTGCTGCTTGACATTCTGCAGCTCTATAATGAATTTCTCTCCATTTTCATTTTCGCAATACAAATCAAAGATAGCTTTCCGATCTGTTGCTGTATTCCCTAAATTCTCGGTATTTAAGTAAGTCAAATCCTGAATCCGCTCTCTTTCACCTAGCACCTGATTGAGAAAATCAATCAGCAGTTCTTTATTAAATTCCGTCCCAAATAGCTTTTTAAAGCCAAAATCTGTGAACGGATTGATGTATCTCTCTTTGCTATCCATGCTTCAAAGATAGCTATTTTTTGATTTTCTTTTTTTTGCATAGGGCATAACATCAGATCATTCGTATTGCTTATGTATAACTTATATCTTTCCTAAGTTACATTTTTCCTGCCTGAGTGTTTGTGTCCCACCCTGAGATATTATTCTGTGAATATCAACAACAAAAAAAAGCCCCCAATTTTGGGGGCCTCTCTTGTCTTGTTTTAGTTAAAACTTTAAACCGGATGTCTCCTCAGAAATTCTCTTTTCTGAGATATCTACATAGTAGGCCAGGGTAGTTTTGGTGTTACTGTGTCCATACATGCTGCTGACCACTTCCAGTCTTACTCCCTGATCTATCATCAGATTTCCGAAGGTTTTTCTACCGACATGCGTCGTGAGGTTCTTCTCAACACCGCATACCAATGCTACCTCCTTTAGATATGCATTGTAATTACCATTGCTGATCCGGTCAATCTTCCAGTCTAAAAACTCAAGGCACTCCAGAGCCGGACGGAACAATGGAATGCGGCATTCACTTCCGGCCACCTTCTGACGGTCCGTATAAATCCACAACTGACCGTCTTCACCTTTTCTGATCCAGGAGCGATCCAGACGCATTAAATCCACATAGGCCAGACCGGTAAAACACTGGAGGATAAAGAGTTTGGCCACCCGCTCAACACGGTAAACAGGGAACTTGTGGAAACGTATCTTATCAACTTCTGCCAGGGTTAAATATACCTTGGGCTTTTTTCGTAGCTTCTGGTTTTTATGTGCCGTTACCGGATTATAATCCAGCCATTCCTGGGTTACCCCAAAGGCTACCACCGTCTTGATAAGGGAAAGCAGTTTGTTGATGGTACTCTGATCAAACTGAAGCTCACGCTTGTGGTAATCTTCCATTTCGGTCAGGAAAAGCGTATTGACTTCAATAAGCTGTATATCCTGGTAATTTTTAGCCACCAGGTACCGAATAATAGCCCTATACCGCACCCATAGTGTACTGATGTAGGCATTGCTCAGTTTTTCCTTTTCCCTTTCCTGCAAATAGAACTTGAGAGCCTTCTTGAGTCTGATGGCTGAAAGGTCAGAACCCTGGAGGAGATCTTTGAGCTTTTTGGCTGTGATGACCTGCTCTCTTCTTTCCAGGTCATTGTAGATCCCTTGCAGCTCTGCTCTGATGTTGATCAGCCTTTCATTGTAAGCTGCGACAAGTTTGTCCTTGCCTTTCACAAAACCATTTCCTCCGGGCATCCACTGATCAGGACGGATCTTGATACCGGTTGAGAAGTTGACAGGTTTTTTTCCAGTAATAGTGATTTTGGCGAATATCGGAGCCAGACCCGCTCGGTTCCGTTTGCTTCCTGCAAGCCAGAACGAGATGTTCATGCAATATGATCTTTCATCAGGGAGAAGCTAGATATTATACACAGGGGATAACCGTAAGTCAATCCGCATAAAAGCGGAATTTAGACTAGGTAAATATACTGGTAAACACTGAATGAAATTGGTAGATGAATTGGTAGATAAAAATACCCCATCTCCAGGGCTACCAGCGTTACCGTAGGCACAAAAAAAGCCTGAAAATGTGATTTTCAGGCTGTGAGGTTTAATCTAGCGGTCTGGACGGGACTCGAACCCTGGCTCCTAACTCGCTGAGAGTAAACCTCATACGACTTATGTAAGTCGCTTGGTAACTGAATCAGTAGTAAACCAAATCATTTGTCTCCATGATGTAAAATCAGCTACTACTGCGGTATAGTATTCAGCTACCTTTTGCTTTACCAAAGCAACATTCTCTAAAATATTGATAAACTTAGTTTTTTCTTCCTCGGACTTAACAAGTTGTGATTTCAACAACTCAATTTGTGATAAATAAACCTTCTCCAAGTCATTTTTGATCTTCTCTAGTACTTCAACATTTACTTTTTCATTTGATATACCTGAAGAAAAAGTATCCGCAGACTCTTCTTCTTTATTAGTTGAAGACATATTGCCTTTACCAGTAATAAGCCAGTACAAATCAACCTGACAGATTTCAGAAACCTTAACAAGGGCATCTAAGCCAATTTTGATCTTTTCCGACTCGTACTGGCTTATTGTACTTGGAGTTTTGTCCATAAGTCGGGCTAAATCAGTAGCAGATAGTTTTGCTGCTTTTCTGGCATAACTGATTCTTTCACCTAAGTTTTCCATTATTTAGTTTTTTAATTTAACTTAAAAATACTTGCTATTTTTTATTTAAACTACAATCTTTGCTTAGCACTGAATAATAACTATTAAACGTACTAGTTGCTAGTAAAAATACT
>CAZFFW010000402.1:0-3360 GCA_964518125.1 uncultured Porifericola sp. | reverse complement strand
TCATAACCATCTTTTTCCAGCGCCGCCATTTTCTCAGACAATGGGGTCCGGTATTCTTTCATATCCTGCATGTTCATGCTCTTGGTATTTATGTAAAAAATCAGACAGGCAAAAAAGTTCTGTGCCTATAGTAGGGTAACTGAAGCCGGCAGTCAATGTTTGCCCGGAAGGCTATGTACTTACCAGTGCAGAAAAGATGGCCTGAGCCCCCGCAGCCACTCCGGTTCGCCAAAGCGATAGCCGACAAAAAGCTGAAAATTCTGGGCGTTTTCCTGCAGAAGCAGGTCGTGTACACGCAGGCGGGAATGGTGGATAATGGCAGAAACACCGGCAAAATACTTTCCGTTGTCAAAACCGGTAGCAGCACGCAGGTTGAATACCGGCGCTACGCCCCAGTCGGTACCCCGCTGCCCGTTTCTTTTAAAAAGCTTGTACTGCAGGGCCGCTCCAGCCGAACCTGACAGGTGCAGAAAAAACTGGCGATACACAAAATTGTATGCATAGCCCGGACGAATAAAATACGAGATGCTCTCCATCTGCGAAACCAGCGAATCGCTGCCGAAGTCCTGCCGGGCGCTATGCGGCAGTAACGACTGTGCTCCTTTTATCTGGATGGAAGAAAAACCATTGGTCAACATCCAGCTGCCGGCACTCTGCAGCTGCTCTACATTGCGGCTAAAGGGTGCTTTGATGGAAACCTGATCTCCTGAGAACAGATGGGTGGCGCTGACCATCATCCGCCGCGCCCTGATAGCGGTATCTTCCTGTTCAAGGTTGGGCAGGGCTTTTTCTGTTTGATTTTTTACGTACAGGTTACGATACAACTGAAAACTACCCTCCACCAGCCATTTTTTCTTATACAGTGTACTCTGGATATCGATGATTTTGCTCTCATTGTCAAGAGGGTTCTCAAAGAACCAGTTTACCGGCAGGGGCAGATGCACCTGAAAGCCCAGCCCCCAGATATAGCCACCTACACCCAGGTAAGTCCGGTTATTGGGTAGGTACTGAAGGCGACTATCGGTACGTGTGCTGCTGATACTAGTGGAAAGTCCCCGGTTGGTGATGAGCATCTTGAGGTTCATGGTGTCTTTATAGACATCCACGTAGGCCCTCTCCTGCCCCAATAGCAAATGGGATTCAGCCAGGAGGCAAAAAGCCGACAATAAGAGTATGGTAAATGACTTTTTCAGAATTGCTTTTATATTTTAAGCAATATCGCAGTCTTAATGTTATAAGTGTGACTTTTTTTATATCCCGCTGGTGTTTTATTGAAAATACTGATGCCAGTCAGTCGCCAGTCTCTGATCAGTCTTTTTTCACCACTTCTTTTTCCAGCCCGGAAAGGACCCGTTTGATGTCATTGGCGTGCCTGATGAAGTTACTGCTGCCCTGCTCATCCTGGGCATCTATGATTTCTTTGAATTTCTGTAGGTTTTTGATGTAGGCATCCAGGGCAGAGGAAACATTTTTAGTATTCTGGGTAAAAATGGGCGACCACATCTTCGCGGAGCTTTTGGCCAGGCGAACGGTAGAGGAAAAACCACTACCGGCCATCTCAAAGATGCTGCGTTCGTCTTTTTCTTTCTCCAGCACGGTAGTACTCAAGGCAAAAGAGCTGATATGGCTAAGATGCGAGACGTACGCGATATGGCGGTCGTGTTCTTCGGCTGACATATAGCTGATCCTCATATTGAGCTTTAGTTTAAAGAGATTTTCCACCACTTCCAGTGCCTCAATATCTGAGCGGGACCTTTCGCATAGAATCATCTGTTTGCCGTAGAGCAGCTGTTCAAATGCCGCGTCAGGCCCGGAGCGCTCGGTACCGGCGATAGGGTGCGCGGCTACATACTGCCCTCTCTTAGGGTGGTTGCTCACTGACTGGCAGAGCAGCTCCTTGGTAGAGCCCAGGTCAGTGACAACTGCATTACGGGGCAGCATATCCATCACTTTGGGAAGCTGTTTCATGATTACATTGACCGGAGTAGCCAATATGGTAATATCAGCGCTCTGTACCCCCTGTTCCAGTGTCATGATCTTATCAGCGATCTCCCCTACCAGCGCACGAGCTGCGTGCTGACGGTTATTATCCACACCAATAATACGAAAACTGCTATCTTTGGCTTTCAAACCAAGCGCAGTTGACCCTCCAAGGAGCCCCAAGCCGACAATACAAATGTTCATAAAAAAATAGCCTCTTATTAAGAATAATTTACTCTTGAAAGAGCTTCCTCCAGAATATTATTCTGATTGCAAAGAGAAGCCCGGATATATCTTTCACCTTTGGGTCCAAATATAAAACCAGGCGTTAGAAAAACATGAGATTCATGCAAAATGCTGTCAACAAATTTTTCGGAGGAGGCTACGGCATCAGGAATTTTGGCCCAGACAAACATACCTTCCTGGGCTTTATCGTACGTACAATGCAGCTTGTCCATCAGCCGGAAAACAATCTCCCGACGCTCGGCATATTCATGGTTGCGGGCTTCATGCCAGGCGTCGGGGCTCTGTAAAGCCTGCACCGCAGCATCCTGTATGCCGCGAAACATACCCGAGTCTACATTACTTTTGATTTTGATAATTTCTTTCAGGTATTCAGCTGCTCCGGCAACCCAGCCTACCCGCCAGCCTGCCATATTGTGTGACTTGGAGAGGGAATTGAGCTCCAGGCAGACTTCTCTGGCTCCGGGCAGCGAGAAGATACTGAGCGGCCTGCCGCTGTTGAGCACCAGGCTGTAGGGATTGTCATGGCAGAGCAGGAACTGCTTCTCCTGCGCCAGCCTGATCAGTTGCTGTAAAATTGCCTTTTGTGCCGGCGCCCCGGTAGGCATATGCGGATAATTGACCCACATCAGTTTGACGCGGCTGTAATCCTCCCGACGCATCGCTTCCAGGTCGGGCTGCCAGTCGGATTCGCGCAGCGGATAGGTCCGCACTCTGGCTTCCACCATCCTACTGACCGAAGTATAGGCCGGGTAGCCCAGTTCGGGCACCAGCACTTCATCACCTGCATTGAGAAAGGTGAGGGAGATGTGGGTGATGCCTTCCTTGGAACCCATCAGGGGCAGGATTTCATTTTCAGAATTGAGAGAGACACCATAGGTATGCTCATAAAAAGCAGCAATAGCTTTACGAAGTTCAGGCGTACCCTGGTAAGACTGGTAGCCGTGGTTTTGCGGCTGCAGTGCCGATGCATGCAGGGCGGTAATGGTTTCTTCTGCAGGCATCATGTCAGGACTGCCGATGCCCATATTGATCACATCATGCCCGGCCTCCCGCATCCGGCGAATCTCCTGCAGCTTGACGGAAAAGTAGTATTCTTTAATATGTTGAAGACGGTTGGCAGTGGGGATGATCATG
>CAZFFW010000401.1:0-3385 GCA_964518125.1 uncultured Porifericola sp. | reverse complement strand
CCAGAGTAACTGAAAAAACAGTCCCTGCCACCCCGATCATGGCACCCGATATGGTGGTTAGTATGCTGCGCGCAGAATCAGCACTGTTCACCAAAAAAAACCTTAACCAGCCATCATGCGATAGGGTAACGTGGCTATCTAGGGTCACCAGCCCAATGGATAATACAATGGAAAACCCGATAATCAGCACAGGGACAAACCAGAAACTAGCCAGTAGTTCCTTCCAGAAGAAAATGATTTTTTTCATACTAAAGCGATAGGGTGACTAGGCCGTTTCGACATTTATTTATAAGGTCAGTATAATACAGCAAGCTACCTGCCAGCAAGCTAAGTAATTACGAGCTGTTTTCTCATAGCGGAAAGCCAAGCGTGGGTATTGTTTTGCTTTGTTATAGAATCGTTCAATTTTGGTACGGTCAGCATACAAATTTTCGTCATAATCCCGCTGTTCTTTTCGGTTAGCACGTGGCGCAATCACTGCTATAGCCACCATTTGCGCTATTAATGCCACTAACTCATCACTGTCATAGGCTTTATCGGCTACCACTGCCTCGGCATCTTCCCCTTAAATTAAGTCAGGAGCAGTAACTACATCATGAGCCTGTCCTGCTGTTAGTACGATACGCCGGGGATTACCTGGTGCATCCACGCTTGCATGCACTTTGGTGCTATATCCTCCTTTGCTACGTCCTAAGGCCTCATCCCCTTGCCTCATCAAATGTTTTTTTGGCCTGCAGCGGGCTGATGAGCTCGTAAAATCGTACTATCAGCCATAAGCCATCGCGGGCGACCCAGTCAAAATCTGGATCTTGCAACTGTTCAAACACTGCTTGCCAAACCCCTTTCTTACTCCAACGATTAAAACGTTGAAAAACACTGTTCCATGGACCAAAAAGATCTGGTAAATCCCGCCATGGAGCACCGCTGCGGGCAATCCATAGTACAGCGTGAACAAATAGACGGTTATCAGCACTACGTCCTGGATCGCCCTCTTTGCCCGGCAGTAGTGGTGTAATTTTCAACAATTGGTCTTCGCGTAACTCATATCTGCACATAGCTTTTTTAAACCAAAGTTTCTAACTTCCCCAGTGTATGTCAACACAGCCTAGTCAGATATTAGATAATATTTCCTAATAACTTTGGTATAATCAAAATATACGTGATCATCAAAAATAGTCTGTTGTAGTAATAACTGATATTCTCCCCAATCTTTTTTGACGCTGACCTGATGTGTCACTTGTTTAGGTTTTTTATCTATATCAGGTGAACCACGAAGCAATTCTTTCAAAACACGGCCATTCATCTGTTCAGGGACTTCAATACCTTGCAAATGCAGAATGGTAGGTGTAATGTCAATATTTGAAGTCGGATACTGACTTTCAATCGCTTGTTTAAAAGAAGGACCATCAAATAGCAGAGGTATATGGATTTCATAGGGGCTGGAACTCCCATGTCCAGCTATCCCACTGGCAAAGCTGGTACCTTCATATCCATATTCATTTTTCTGATCGCTCCAGTTTACATCCACCAGCAGATCGGCCGCTCTGTCTTTGTGCCCCCAGAAGATAGCTTCAAAAGACAGCGTGCCTTTGACCCAACCGTTAATGCTACCAGCCTTTTCTGATTTAGAAAAAATTGCTCCTACCCATTCCTGTTTTTGCAGGGAGGATACAATTTGTTGAATTTTTTTTCTATCGTGATTTTTAACAAAAATGGCACCCCCTGCAATGATCACATCATCAGAAACTTTGCTCTCTTTCAAATTTTCATCAACTAGAAAATCCACCAAACTTTCTTTACCAATCTGCGTGACAAATCCATGATCTGTAGTAATCATGATATTGAATTGATCCCTCATACCATGTTTCTCCATAGCGGCCAATACCCTACCAAGTTGGATATCCACAAAGCCTATGGCCTCAAGTGTGAGAGGGGCACCAATGCCTTCTGCGTGGGCCGTCGCATCCGGGTCAGAAAACCAAATGGTACTCACTTCAGGACTTTCATCAGTAAGTACAAAATGCTCAAAAGCCTCGACGATCCAGGCGTGTCTTTCTTCATTGGGTTTAGCTGCTGGAGGAGGTTCTCCAACAGCTGCAACTACTTTAGTACGGAAAGATGAAGGTAAAATCAGGTCAGGGTTGATGATAGCGCCATTGTCAACCTTATGGTATTGCAAAAATGCCTGTCCTGTAGAACCCGAACTAAATACCATCATCCTTTTACCCTGTGCAGCAAGTATCTCTCCCAGAGAGGGTGTAGTAAGCAGTTTGTCTGATGTCACTTCCGCTACTTTCATCAGCTCACTGGCATTACCAGTATTGAACACTCCGGATGAAATCAGTCCAGGTAGGTAAATACTGTTACCAAGTATACCATGTTTGTTTGGATAGCTACCCGTGGCAAAAGACGGAGCGTTCACGCGGGTGACAGTAGGAAAAACACTGTGATTCTGCCTTCCCCATCCTCCCTTCATACCCAGACGATAGAGATTCGGCATTAACTCCGGAGTAATGTAATCTTCCCTAAGACCATCAAATATGACTACTAGCGTTTTAAGAGCACTATTTGGTTGGGCTTTGGTAGAAAAGGGTAGTAGAAAAATGAATACCAGAATGAGATGAAACAAGCGATGTGTAGTTGCATTCATGGTTTCTAAATATTTATCTATTGTCAAATAGCTATCCAGCCGCCTTGGACGAAAGTCAGTAATATGTTTTTCATTCTAATACAGTTGCTATCCAAAAAGACATGATCAGCTTCACAATCAAAAGTTTTATCAGTTAACAAATTGTTATATCTCAGCTTATCGTTTAATCATCTATGCCAATTTGGCTTTGTGTATATTTTAATAAAATAAGTATTTCTTCATGCTAATTGCTACCCCCTCTCCTATACCCCTATTATCATAAAAAAAAAGTCCCCCTACAGGAGACCTTCATCAGCAAAACTGTAGTAGCTTTCCTGCGTGAGGATGACATGGTCCAGCACCGGCAGGTCCAGGAACTTACCGGCTTCTTTGAGCTTATGTGTAAGCTGGATATCCGCCTGGCTGGGTGTCAGGTTACCTGATGGATGGTTATGAGCGGCGATGATACATGAAGCTGAGGCTTTCAGCGCGGCTGCAAAAATAAGTTTGGGATCCGCTACAGTCCCGGATACGCCTCCCTGGGAGATGTTGACGATGCCCAGCACCCGGTTGGCCCGGTTCAAAAGCAGGATCTTGAACTCTTCTACAAAGCCTATCCTGCTTTTGTCCCAGCGGCAGCGGAAGACTTCTACGGCATCTGATGAGAAGTGGATAGTAGCGCAGTTCCTGGGTAGGATACAGTTGTAGGAAAGGGAGATTTCAGCAACTTCAGAAGGGAAGATGATCTGTCGTGTC
>CAZFFW010000400.1:0-3392 GCA_964518125.1 uncultured Porifericola sp. | reverse complement strand
AAATCTCCTGTCAAAACGGTACATCACTACCGGGGCTGGACAGAAAATCCCGATGAAGTCTATACCGATACCTATGACTGGGCACACCCTAACCTGAAAGGACAGGAGAAAATGGCCCTGAAGTGGTGGGAGGCTATGCAGCCCTACCTCAAGCAATAGACAGTAGCTTTCACATCCATTCGTACTTTTATTACCAGGTGCTCCCAGTCTTTGATGCACATTCTTTAATTTGCAACACCTAAAGCCAACATCATCATGAAAATCATCAACATTGTAATAGCAGTTCTTTTTCTCCTTTTCGCATTTTTCCAGTTAAACGATCCTGACGGATTTACCTGGGCAGTACTGTACGGCTATGTTGCCATCATGGCTATTCTGGCAGTTTTTGGCAGGTATAACCTGGCCCTTCTCCTACCCGGAGTGGCTATCTTCGGCCTTTATTTTATTTACCTGATCCCTAGCGTGGTAGAGTTCTTTACCAGCGGGGAAGACCTGATGAACCGCATGGCGCCCGAAAAAATGTATATTGAACAGACACGTGAAGCCGGTGGTTTACTGTTAGGCCTGATAGCGCTTACGCATCTGGTCTTGTCAAGAAAAAAATACGGAAAAGCTTTTTAAATATGTCCTTATCTGCCGGAATCATAGGTGCCGGAATTGCCGGTATTGCTTCAGCCATCAGGCTGGCCAACAAAGGTTATCAGGTTGATGTCTATGAAGCCAATGCCTATCCGGGAGGAAAACTGAGCGAGATACGTCTGGATGGATACCGCTTTGATGCCGGACCATCCCTGTTTACCCTGCCGGAACTGGTAGAAGAGCTTTTTACGCTATCCGGCCAGAAAACAGAAGAGCATTTTCGCTATCTGAAGCTGCCGGTTAGCTGCCACTACTTCTATGAGGATGGCACCCACATTCAGGCGTATGCAGATAAAGAGAAGTTTGCGCAGGAAATCTTTGAGAAAATTGGTGAGCCAGTGGAAAAGGTACAAAGGGCGCTCGACAACAGTGCCCGCCTGTATACATTACTGGCTGAGCTGTTCATGAAGCGCTCCATACATCAGTGGCAGACTTTTGTCAATCCACAGGCTTTCAGGGCGTACAAAAACCTGCACCGCCTGGATTTTTTCCGCAATATGAACCAGGCTAATGAAAGTTTCTTTCAGGATCCGCGGCTGGTGCAGTTGTTCAACCGCTACGCTACCTACAATGGCTCTAACCCCTACGAAACGCCGGCTACATTAAATATCATTCCTCACCTGGAATTTAATATTGGTGCTTTTTTTCCGGAGCAGGGGATGCATGCTATTACCCTGAGCCTTTATGAACTGGCCAAACGCCTGGGGGTAAAGTTTCACTTCAATGCCCGGGCAGAGAAGATCCTACTGGAAAACCGGCAGGTCAGAGGAATCCTGGTCAATGGAGAAAAGATACCCCACACGCTGGTAGTCAGCAATATGGATATCGTCAACACCTACAAAAAGCTACTCAGCGACCAGCCACAACCGAAGCTGCTGCTCAACCAGCCCAAGTCCAGCTCCGCCCTGATCTTTTACTGGGGTATACAGCAGCAGTTCGACCAGCTGGATTTACACAATATATTTTTCAGCAAAGACTACCGGCAGGAGTTTGACCATATTTTTAACAAAAAAGACGTATACCAGGACCCTACGGTATATATCAATATCACTTCCAAATACAAAGCGGATGATGCGCCCGAAGGCTGTGAGAACTGGTTTACGATGATCAATGTACCCAATAATTCAGGACAGGACTGGGACACTATTATTGAGCGCTCGAGAAACTATATCCTGGAAAAGATGAGCAGAATGCTGGAGGTAAATGTGGCATCTCTGATTGCCGGTGAGGAGATTCTGGACCCCCGGCTGATAGAGCAGCGGACTTCTTCCTCCCTGGGGGCACTCTATGGCAATAGCTCCAATAACAAATATGCGGCCTTCCTACGGCATGCAAATTTCAGCCGAAAGTATAAAAACCTGTACTTTTGTGGTGGTAGTGTGCATCCGGGCGGGGGTATTCCTCTCAGCCTGCTTTCTGCCAGGATCGCGATAGACCAGGTGCCTCCTGTCAGATAGAAGCTTCCGCAGAAGCGATGATCACATCCGGATTGACCAACTGCTTATAGCGCTCATAGCGGCTCATGATATCATCTACATAGCTGACAGGCTCACTACCGCGGCAGTAGCCGGATTCAACTACCGGATCATTATAAAATTCCGGTTCGGACTTTTTCAGCAGGAAGTAAGAGACATCTTCCCAGGAAGCAGGGTTCTTGCCAAACTTCTGCGCCAGGCGGCGAGCATCCAGTACGTGTCCCTGACCGGCATTATAAGAGGCCAGTACAAATTTGATACGTTCTTCACTATCCGGCACATACTTAGTCCAGATGCCATTCAGCCAGCTCAGGTAAGCCGTACCGGCCTGCAGGCTCTGTACCGGATCGTACATATCTTCTGCACCATACAGTTGCCCGGTTTCCGGCAAAAGCTGCATCAGGCCTAAAGCCCCGGCCCAGGATTCAGCAGTAGCGTCAAAACGTGACTCCTGAAAGGCCTGTGCGGCCAGCAGGCGCCAGTCCCATCCCAGGCTATCAGCCGCCCCTTTGATGATATCATCAAAAGGTGAAATACGGTCACTGCTTAGTGAAGAGTAGGTGCTTCTGACTCTGCGCAGCGAGGCTTTGGGGCTTTTGAAATATTTGTTGTAGATCACATAATAGTCTGTCTGCTTCTTCATACCCTGTATCCAGGCATTAACTGTAGACAGTAGCTGGGGTGCATTGGTGCGGGTAGCCCAGGCGATCTTTTGCGGGAAGCTGATCGGTGTGTTGACATCAATATTAGAGTAGTAGGTCGCATTGACCAGTGCTACGTCTTCATCGGCTACCGTATAGTCAATTTCTCCTTCCGCCACCCGTTTGATGAGGGCTTCAGTATCAACACCCGGCTCTGCCTGTACGATATCAATGTGCCCCCCTATTTCCTCCGAAAGATTCTCCAGGCGGGTAGCGTAAGCGGACTTGCGCTGTACATGTATTCTTTTATTGTCGAGCTCCAGGGGATTGCGGATCAGCGTATCCTCAATTTCATGGCGCTTCATGATATGCCAGTTTTCAGGCTTACGCTGCACCAGCACCTGCTTCAGTTCGTTGTGGTGCTCAGTAAAAGCCACCTGCTCCTTACGGCCGGAAGTAACCGCCATATTGAAAGCAATGATGTCGCCTTCCCCCTGGTTGAGCATGCGAACAGCCTCGTCAATATCGCTGCTGAGTTTGATCTGTAGCTTGAGGTCCAACTCGCCGGCTAACAGGGTGAGCAGTTCGTATTCATAGCCCATAGGCTGCCCCCGGTAGATAAAATAGCCGGTTGAAC
>CAZFFW010000399.1:0-3416 GCA_964518125.1 uncultured Porifericola sp. | reverse complement strand
CCGGGTATTCTCCGGTAATTTCCTCCGTTTCCTCACTGTGCTGCGACTGGTCGCCAATGTAGTTATGCTGACCAGACAACAGGTATTGGCCGGAATAATCGTAGAGCATTTTCAGTAAGGCCTGTGCTTCCTCTGAAGCCTGGGGGTTTACGGGAGGCTGGTATTCCCCTACCTGCTGGGCTAGACTCAAGCCAGGCAGCAGTATCATGAAGGTCCGGATGAAGCTGCAAAAGGAGGAGACAGTACACTTTTTGGTAAGTTTCATAGGTCAAAGTAAAAATATTTTTCGGGAATTCATGCTGCAGGAATAAGCCGCTGCTGGCCCTAAATTAACGATTTTATCGGTTATGGGTAGTTTTAGTATCGCGACAGCTTTTAGGGGGTAAAAAAGAGCACAGTATGCGTGCGAATCATGCTGTGCTCAAATTAAGGATTACGCACTGTCAGATCCCAGCTTGAAAATACGGGTTTCGTACTGCCGGGCATCAAAGGATAACTGCCGGTCATTTTCTGCCAACACTTCGCCGCTGAGTGCATCTGATATTTTCCGGCTTTCGGGAAGCTAAGAAGTATAACAGCCAGCTTCATGACAATGCGCTTTTTTTAAGCGGGATTACTTTTTGAAAAAGGTGAATGAAGACTGGTCCGGGTTAATTAGTTCTATTAACCATTGCTCCTGCTGCTGATTGTTGATCGTCTTGCTAAGGCTATACCCTAGTGTGAAGTGATCCAATGGCTGTGCCTCATCAAAGTTCAGACTGGGATTACAGGTACTGTGGTATTTTTTTCTGCGAAGACTGGGTTTGAAGATGATCTGCTGATCCTGCACTGCCACTTTTCCCTTTACAAACTCGGTGGAGTAAGAACGACAACCTCCGTTACCACTACTGGCATAGACAATCCAGTAAAAATTACCTCCTTCATCTATTTTGAGACCATAAGCAGGATAGGGTTCCATGCTCCAGGGATCATAAGCTCCTTTAAACCAGCTTGCGTTGGTTTCATCATAGTAATCTTCCACCACAGTGTAGCCCATGTCCAGGCTCCACTGATTTACCCATTCCCCTACCAGACTGGCTGGTATTTCGCTGGTAGGCGCGCCACCGTTAACCAGGCGAACATTCCCTTCACTTAGGTTTTCAAATGTATTTACGGTACTTACATCCTGATTAATGATGGCGCCTTTCTCAGTATCTGCAGCGATACCCCAGCCCTCCCCATGACTGATATGACTATTAAAAATGGATAAGAAACCATCTTCAGTGACCGCTATACTGGCTTTGGTTGATACCAACCCGGCTACAAAGCTACTACCGGCATAAGCAATGTTACAATCTGACAGGCTGTTGTTAGGATTGGGAGAGCTGAATACCAATCCAGCCCAATAGCCAGCCTGCTGTTCTGCCCCTGTAAAGGATACACCTGTGGCTTCAAGAAAAGCGTCATTTTCTACGCTCATCATCTTTTTAGCTACAAAAGATAATTCAGTATCAGGGGCGAGTTTCAATGGAGTGCGAACGATAATATCACCGGAGACCAGGTACTCGTAAGCGGGCCAGCTGGTAAGTGTCTCGTTTTGCAGCGTGCCTCCTTTAAGTTCAATTTTATTGACTGCGTTGTTCTGCATGCTGAAAGTTTGAGAAGAGATTGCCGCTAGTTGTGAAGGTTGTAGTACCAGTGCTGATCCCTGTGCATGAGCGACGGTATTGTTGGTAAATGCCGTCAGCTTTGCACTTTCTTTCAGGAAAATACCGACTCCCTGGCTGTAGTCAACCGTAGAGTTCCTGAGGACTAATTTTGCGGTTTCATCCAGACTCAATGCAGCCTGCTGCGTCATGGAGGGAAGGAGACCTGCACCAGCATTAATAATATTCACGTAATCCAGCAGGTTCTGATCACTGGCAGAATTTATCATTATGCCTGACCAGTGAACAGTGGGTGTTGGACCTAAATCTGTTTCTGCCAGCGCTGAAAATTCCACGGGCAATTCAGCGGTACCCTGGGCGTTTAAGAAGCCTGCCGGATTAATACTGATATACTTGCCTGCACCCATCCTTAGTCTGACCCCGGCTTCTAAGTACAGCCCCTCATTGACCTGAAGATTATCTTTCAGGTAATAGCTGCCGTATGCTCCCAGAGGCTTCCAGCTTACTGTTGTACCCGGGCTGAAATCATCACCGCTGAGCACCACATAATGGTGGTTTTCAGGGCTTTCTATCACGGTATGCACATCCATGCGGTGGGCCTGGTTGATAGGAAGCCCGATCGGAAAGAATCCGCAATCGCGGAAGGTATTGGCTTCCATTTGCAGAATGGTATTCTGGCTGGCCAGCAGGCCAAATCCTCCACTATGGCTAATGGTGCTGTTTTTCAGTTCTACATAACCGTATTTTCCCGGCTGATCGCTAATGCCAAGGGCAGCTTTCTGGTCCAGGGATTCCATCACAGAACTCCCTGCATAACTGATCTGTACATAGCTGAGCTTATTGAGTGGGTTTTCGCTGATGATGGTAATACCTTTCCAGTATGCCTTCACTGCCTCTTTTCCGGTAAAAACGATGGGTGAAGATACGGTCCCCAGAGCGGAAAGTGATCCTTCCGGGTGAATTACCATCCCTTTGTCTGCTTCAAAAGCTATTTTTACGCCAGGCTCAATACCCAGCCTGGCCGTAACGGCAATCTGGCTGGATACCAGATAATCTGCTGCCTCAGGGTCAGGATTGATATCGGCCAGAACCCGGTCCGCATCAATATTCTGATCCAAAATCACTGCATCCAAATCAACCGCTGTAGCAGTGATGCTCACTTCATCCTGGTGCTCTCCGCTGGCGTTGGAGATGGTAAGTTGAACGATGTATTCACCTTCCTGATCGGGCGTAAATACCGGCTGGTCCGTGTTGGCATTCTGTAGGGAAGAAATGCTTCCATCCGGTTTTTCCTTAAAAGTCCACTGGTAATTAAAAGGTTGCCCCTTGCCATCCTTTGACGCAGAGCCGTCCAGTCCTACTTCAACGTTGATGCTCACCTCACGGTCTTCGCCCGCATTTGCCTGAAGCTTGTTTTCAGCTTCATATACATCCTCTTCTTCACATGCCGTCAAGAAGATTAGCCCCAAACCAAGGAGGGTTATCATTCGCAAATAATTAATCATTGGGTTATTGTTGTTTTGCTAGTCTTGATATCGTTGCAAAACTCTAAATATTAACCCATTGCTTTTATACCTTTAGAAAGGGGGTTTTTCTACCTTATACACGGTATTTTCAAAAATTACTGCGTAGGAAAAAAATACTTTGGTTAGCTTGTCTGTACAGCAGACTTACCAATACATTGGTAAAAAAATTCAGACAAACTAGAAGATTTTGAGCATAGCGGTAAAAAAAGAAGGCAAACCTAGGTCTAAACTAGAAGATTTTGAG